>JAILHZ010000196.1 GCA_024695545.1 Clostridiales bacterium | reverse complement strand
TTTCTCCATGTTTTTGAAATGGCAGAACTGGAAGGCAAAGAATACTTCCTTCCGCTTCAGTTTTCTCTGTCCGGATTTCTTCTGACAGAAGAAAAAGCGGAGAATCGAAAAGGCGTAAAGATAACTGATTATCAGTCGTTTGTACAAACCATATATAATGGGAATGATCCGCTCTTTAGTTTGGCAGATAGAACGACTTACTTCAATTATCTTCTTGGAAACAGTTTTGATTTATTTATCGGTGAGAATGGGAAATACGATTTTGATAACAGTGCTTTTCGAGAAATTGCACAATATGTCCAGACGAATATTCCCGAAAAGATTAACATAGAAAGCGGATCGGTTTCTCCAATTGCTAATATTTATGGATATTCGTTTGATAAAAGGAATGGAACAGCTGTTAACGGAAAGGTATTGATCGGTATTCCATCCCCTGACGAGCGAGGCCCGTATATGCGGTTGGTATCATGTGCAGCGATTACTGGATGTTCATCATGTCAGGATGGGGCCTGGGAACTCATTCGGACGATGCTTGATGAAGATGTACAGATGCAGGATATGTATATCCCGGTTTGCAGAACGGCATTCGAGAAAACCGATATGGATAAATCTATTGAGGAGAGCTATATCCGTGCGATTGATAATTGCTCAAGATATTTCATCAATGACTATACGGCAATCAATATAATTAACGAAGAAATACAGGCATACTTTTACGGACAAAAGAGTTTGGATGATGTAATAGCAATAATTAATAATCGAGTATCGCTTCTACAGGATGAAAGAGGATAAATAGTCCGATTAAGCTGATTTAAATCGCAATACACATGGGTATATAGATACAGGGAATTAATCAATCTGTACGCGACAGTATGCAGAGGATGGCTTATTTCCCTGTTTCGAATACTGACCACAGTTTTGACCACAATTGTGGTCGTCAATAATGGAATAGTTGGACTGACTGATGCCAAAAGAGGCGCTTTAACATACCAAAAGGGCCTGTTTTTGATGTTATTGGCGAGAAATGACGGAATCTTCGTTGTTCGACTCCCTCCTTCTCCGCCAAATCCTGAATGTCCCTGATTGGATGTTCAGGATTTTTCTTTTGTGTAAAAATGTCGTTTGACCACAATTACGGTAAAAGATAAATGTCAGTGAAGATGTATAAATACACATGTCATTGCTAATTGCAAGTTTTCATAATAAAATACAACCCATAACAAAGGTGGGCTATGAAAAAGACGTATATTACAACTATGCCAAATCACATCGGAGCATTTCTTAAAGCAAGTGAATGCTTTGCTTCGCTGGGCATTAATATAACTCGTGTCAGCTACAATAAAGCTGTCGACTCGCACACCCTTTTCATTGACGCTGAAGGAGATGCCAAGCAGCTGGAGAAGGCTGATATCGAACTGGCGAACATTGGCTATCTTCCCACGGATAAAAATGAGAACAGCATAGTTCTGGTCGAATTTATGCTCAGGGACGTGCCTGGCAGCGTTACAGAAGTGCTAAAGCTTATCAACAGATATGAGTTGAATATTTCATATATAAGTTCACAGGAAAACGGATCGACTCATCAGGCATTTAAAATGGGTTTATTCGTTGAAAATGAAGACAAGCTGAAAAGATTCCTGAAAGAAGCCCAGGAGCTCTGCCCGGTCCGTGTAGTGGACTATAATCACACCGAAAGAGTTTTCGACAACAGTATTTTCTATCAGACATTCGTTTCAGGTCTGATGCAGTTGTCAGGACTTCCTGAAGAGGCAAGAGACGGACTTCTGGTCAACTCCAACCTTGTTATGCAGATGCTTGATGAAAAAGGTCTATCCCCTTATAAGACTTTTGAAAGTATAAGCAGATTCGCTGAACTGTTATCTGTCTGCAGAGGAAAACAGTTCTTACCCAGGATCACGGAACAAAAGATATCAGCAAATACAAAGATTACGCTGATCGAACCTCCATGCGGAAGCAACACAGCCATCATCGAAAGTAATGGCGAAGTCCTGTTTGTAGACTGCGGATATGCATTATATCAGGAAGAGATGAAAGAACTTTTAAGTAATATTCTTCCCGGGTTCGATCAGATGAAAAAGCGGATATTCATTACGCATGCAGATGTGGATCATTGCGGACTTTTACCTGTTTTCGATGAGATACTCGCAAGCCGTAAAACAGCTGAATGCCTACAATTGGAATATAAAGGAGAAAACGGATTCCGTGAACAGAATTCTCTTCACAGACCATATGTAAACATATGCAAGGCACTGACATTCTATAAACCTCCAAAGCCTGAAAAAGTGATGCCTCTCTGGGGCACGGAAGGCGAACAGAACGATCTGCTCAAGCAGGTCGGAACTCTGGATTTAGGCGAATTGCATTTTGAGGTTTACGAAGGAAAAGGCGGTCACCTTCCCGGAGAAACTGTGCTTATTGATTATGTTAATCACATTGCATTTACCGGAGACATCTATGTAAACATACCCGGAATGACACGCGAACAGGCCGAGTACAACAGGTTTGCTCCGGTGCTGATGACATCAGTTGATACTGATCCTGCGCTCTGCGCTGCGGAGCGAAAATCGATCATGCAAAGGCTTGGTGTCGGTGAATGGAAGATTTTCGGTTCTCATGGTTCAATGAGAGAATATAACCTGATATTAAATTCATAGTTCACAGGACAGCCGGTTTTCTGTTCTAAAGGTTGCCCCTTCGTAAATCATTATATCGTGCATGTAAATTACGCTTGATTCTTATCCTTGTTTCGAAATAACAGAGGATGTTTAGAAAAAGATTCGTGGTTTTATCCCGGCTTTTTCGATGAAGCAATTGCTTTTCAGATAGTGCACTGTCTATAATGAATTTGGGTATGGAAAATCTGTTTTTGAAAGGGGAATGGGTGGTACAGTTTTTCTATGGAAAAATGGAAAAGAATCATTGCGTTCGCACTTGCAACGGTGATGTTATCTACAGTCTGTCTGACAGCATCTTCCTGTAAGAAAAAGGGAGCGAAAAAGAAAACCGTCCTCGAAACAGATCCCTTCTATACTACCAAGAGATTAGAATTAGATCCCAAACTCAGTTTAGATGACTTTTATTCTGTCACCCCGGTAGGACCGTGGATGTGCCACGACAAGTTTGCGATGATTTATTCTGTGGAAAATAAACCTACCGAAAAGAACCCGTATCCTGAAGGTTGGGGTTACTTGATGGGCATCTTCGATATGGAAGGAAATCTTCTCCAGATGGTCGATCTCGAGAATGTATTGCACAGCGTACCCGGCACCGGTGCGCAGGCACTCGGTCTCTGTGAAGGTGAAAAAGGCATCCGCTTATATTTCGAGAATTTTGCTTCAACCCGTGTTGTTAATCCCGACACCATAACGCCGGCCAATACGAGGGGCCTCGACGAGATAAGAGAGTTTATATACAGTTGTGAGTTTGATTCGAATACCGGAGAGGTGATAAAAGAGCCGCATCTGCTCAGGACCGATCCGGATGGGGTATATTTCTTCAGTTTGAGTTTTATAGAGGGTTATGAAGTCGGCAGTGTCCAGTCTTATGACGAAGAGCGAAACACGACGCTGATGATCGTTGTTTCCAGGGATGGGGAACCGCTCTATCATGTTGAACTCGATAAAGTATTCGGTCCCGGCGTAATAAGATATGTGGATAGTATCAATGGTGCCGGCAATGGTACGGCCATCATTAATTGCATGGGAAATACCCCGTTGGTCGCGAAGTTCGATCTGAAAACAGGAACGATGACCAAAGTCCCGGATGCGAAACCGATCAGCGACAACCAGAAGATCTCCTCGACCAGGGAAGGAAAAGGATACATTACCAAGGCAACAGGTATTTATGAATATGATCCGACAGGTGCGAATGAGGACTGTGTTCTGAACTTCGATCACTGCGATATCAACCGCTATGAGAGCCAGACGGCAAATGTGCTTTCCTGTGACGAAAACAAGGTGATCCTCGGATGCAGTCCGAGGATGGAAGGTCAATTTTTGTTACCGGATCCCGTGCCTGTTTATATCCTTGAGAAGACCGAAAAGAACCCGAATGCAGGGAAGACTGTTCTAACCGTCGCAAGTCTCAGCGACTCTGTTACATATTTTGAAGGCGAGGCACTGAGGACCTTTAACGAAAAGAACCCGGACTATCATGTACAGCTGGTGCTCTATGATCAGAACGCTTATCAGAAGAGCGGTGAACTGACAGATGATATCGATGCGAGCGACCGGCAGATGTATAGTGCTTTGTCGATGGTCAGCGGAAGTCTGTCCATGGATATCCGTTCCGGAAACGGGCCGGATGTTATCCTCGGGGCTGCCAGCTCGATCGAGCTTTTGGACAGTCAGTATCTTACGGATCTGACACCGTATCTGGAGGGACAGACATACGATGCTTCCAGATACTATTCGAAAATCATCGATGCCTCGAAGATAGATGGGAAGACGTTCTTTATACCGACGGCATTCACGATCGCAGGCATCGTAACGGATGGATCTAAAATGGATGACGGTCAGGCCGGCTTTACCTACGACCAGTATATTTCCTATGTGGAGGATCAGCGTAACGGCAACGAGCCTGTCACAGAATATATCAGCCGCATGCATTTTCTAAATCTCTGTTTCCAGAGAAGCTATGATCAGTGGGTGAAAGATAAGAAGATGAACATCGAGCAGGAAGACTTCTGTGAGATGGCTGCTTTTTTCAAGGAAAAGATTCCGGATGGTGTTTCTTCTGCACCGAAGGACCAGTTCGATATGAGGGATCCTGATCTGTTTGAAGAAGAAGAAAAGATCTTCGACGTAGTATTTATCGAAAACATCAGCGGAATCGGGAACCTTGCGCGCTACAACTACTTCGGTAACAGCCTTAGGATCTTCGGTCTCCCGTCGAAAAACGGAACCGGCCCGTCCGCTAACATCGCGAGTTCTTTTTCAATTACGGAAGGATCCGAGGTAAAAGACGGCGCATACGCGCTGCTCGATATCCTGCTCAGCAAAGATGTCCAGAACAATTCTATGGACGCGATTCCGATCAACCGGGAGGCGGCTTTGTACCAGGTGGGAAAACAAAAAGAGAATAACCGGAATGGATATAACTTCATGAATTCTCCGATGGTGCTTAGCGATGAGGTGGCAATCCGCGCCCAGCATCTTTATTCGCCGGACCTGAAGTTCGCGGATATTTTCCTTGAGACGCTGGAGAATGTTGATACGGTTTTCCTGTCCGACAACTCGATCATGATGATCATAGATGAAGAGCTCCCCGCGTATCTTCTCGGCCAGAAAGATCTCAACAGCGTGATTGCGACGATCAACAACCGCTCGCAGAATGTGTTTAATGAGAGGTAGGATTTTATAAACAGAAAACCCTGCGAACCATCAATCAATGTGACAAATGCGCTTGCTTTTTCAGCAAGGGCCGTTAAGGCCCTTTTTAGTGCGGAAAAAGAGGGTAAAAAGAGATCTATTTATATATTTCCCTAGGTACAAGGCAGGGTAAGTGATGCTATAATATACAAGTAAAACAAAATTGATGTAGATTTCCGTCTACTTCATATTTCACAGGAGGGGTTATGGGGCAGATTGTTGATGTAATTAAGTACGAAGGTGATAACAGTACCTTTATTTGGAAGCATCCGGCTGAAGATTTTAATATCATGTCGCAGCTTATCGTTCATGAGAGCCAGCAGGCAGTATTCTTCTTGAATGGTGAGGCACTCGATGTATTCGGTCCCGGAAGACATACTCTGGAGACGCAGAATCTTCCGTTGGTTGGGAAAGCACTGAACCGCCTTACCGGTGACCAGTCTCCGTTCCATTGTGAAGTGTATTTCATCAACCAGACGGTGCAGATGGCCGTAAAGTGGGGAACGGATTCGAAGGTCCGCTATGTGGATCCGGAATACGGTATCCCGATGGAGATCGGTGCGAGCGGTGAGATGAATCTGAAGGTTTCCGATGGGCTTAAGCTCCTGATCAAGCTCGTCGGTACGATGAAGGGTATCGCCTGGGGAGAGAACGGAACCCAGTTTACCCAGTCGCTTCAGAATTCTTTCAGACCTTTGATCTCCATGGCAGTTAAGACCAACCTTTCCGCTTCGATCAAGGAAAAGAACATTCCGATCCTGGAAGTCGACGAGCATCTCGATGAGCTGGGTGACGTTCTGAAAGAGAAGATCCTGCCCGGATTTGAGGAGTATGGTCTTACCATTCCGCAGTTCTACTTAACGACAGTTGTTCTTCCGGAAGATGATCCGAACTTTAAGCGTATCCGTGAACTGCATACTGTATCTCTGCAGGTACGTATGGCGAAGGCAGAGGCAGAGGTCAAGTCTGCACAGGCGCTTGCCGAGGCAGATGTAACTGCGGCCCAGAGACAGATCGAACTGGAGCGTCAGACGACTGAGACGGAAGTTGCGAAGAGAGAAGCCGAGAGAAAGGTCATCGGTGCGCAGGCTGAGGCTGAGGCACTGAAGGTGGAAGGCTTTGCCGAAGCGGAAGTTATGCGTGCGAAGGGCTATACGCAGAAAGATGTTATGCAGGCTGATGTTCAGAAAGCTTATGCGGAAGGCCTGGGAAACATGGGTGGTTCCGGCGGCGGTTCCACTATGGGCGATATCGTCGGACTCGGTGTGGGTCTTAAGGCTGCCACCATGATCGGAAGTCAGGTCGGTAATATGTTTGACCCCAATATGTCATCCGGCAACACGGCTCCTGCTGCTCCGGAGCAGACTGTGGATTGCCCCAAGTGCGGAAACAAGCTCCCTGCAGGCGCGAAGTTCTGCCTGGAGTGCGGAAGCAAGATCGAAATTTTAGATGCAAATGAGATCCTCTGTCCTTCCTGCGGCGAGAAGACGCCGAAAGGAAAGTTCTGTATGAAGTGCGGAACTCCACTGGTAAATAAGTGTCCGAACTGCGGTATGGATGTCCCGCTGGGCGGCAAGTTCTGCCTCGAATGCGGAACACAGCTGTAAGGAGGGGTGAGAGATGAATAGCTTTAAGTATTATGTAATTTCATGGGCCGTTCTGCTTGGCGCGTTTAATGCAATCGTTTTTGCATGCGCAGGAGGTAATTTCTCCACAGCATTCTGGATCGGATACGCATTTATCACCGCTGCTTTTATCGGACAGCTGCTCTGTGCGTGGGTAGCCTTTAAGCCGGCAAACCTTACGAAGAAATTCTACAACATTCCGCTGGTGACCCAGAGCTACGTCGGACTGATCCTGATGCTGATCTTCGGTGGCCTTTTTATGGCGGTTCCGGGTCTTCCGATCTGGGCGGGCGTCGTTGTCTGCGTAGTGATCCTTGCCTTTACAGCGGTTGCTGTCATGAAGGCTGCTGCTACATCGGACATCGTTGGTGCTATTGATCAGAAAGTGGCTGCCCAGACAGCGTTCATCAAGGATTATACGAAAGAGGCGGAATTACTGGTTTCCCAGGCGAAGTCAGATGCAGTAAAAGCAGATGCTTCGAAGGTGTTTGAAGCTTTCAGATATTCGCCGAAGAGAAGCGGCAGTTCCACTCCTGATCTCGAGAAGAGTATTGCAGACAAATTCGTGGCATTTACTACTGCTGTCCAGCAGGACAATTCCGATTTGACCTCTCAGATCGGTAAAGAGATCGAAGTCCTGATCAAGCGCAGATAATAAAGTTGAACCATTAAATGAAAGAGAAGCTGTCTCAGGATTCCGGGACAGCTTCTTTTTTGTCTTCTTCAAGGTCGAGGAAGTCTCTCTTATCGACGACGGACTTACCGAACCATTTCTTCTTATACCAGTAGAACATGACGATCAGCCCTCGGATACACTCGTCTGTTGCCGTTCCGGCGAAGATTCCGGCAACACCCACGCCCAGTGCGACACCGACTGCGTATCCTGTCGTCAGGCCTAAACCCCAGTTACACAGGATACCCATGATGAGAGGGAATATGTAGGCTCCGGCCGCCTTGAGGCTGCACACAAATGTCATATTGAGACACCTTCCCATCTCGACGAAAATATCGACGATCATGATCATCTGCCCGAGCGCGATGATGTGCTGGTTATCGGTAAACAATTGCAGCGTGTACCTGCACAGGATGGCATTTATAGATGCCAGCGCTATAGTGATCGGCATCGAAGTCCTGAGAGTACGGAATACACGTTTATATGCTTCTTCCTGCTTGCCGGCACCGACGAGATGGCCCGTGATGATCTGTGTTGACATTGCGGACGCATTCGAGAAGATCATCGCAAACGAGATCAGAGTGTTACAGTAAGCCCGCGCATTTACCGCATCATTTCCCATTCCGTTAACGAAGGAGAGAAGCGTGGTCTGATAGAGGTTGTATGTAAGGTTCTCGCCCGCGGTAGGAAGACCGATCTTGATCATCTTCATGAGGAGCTTGGTCGGGAAAGGTCTTAAGTAGCGGAGCGAGAAACGTCCGATCTGCTGCTTGTAGAAGAAGGCGATCAGCGCAATCACTGCGATGAATCTTGCCGCAACTGTCGAGATTGCGACACCCTCTACACCCATATTCAGGTAGGACAGAGGTCCGTAGAGGAAGATGTAATTTCCGATGATATTAACGATGTTGATCGCAAAGGTGACACGCATACCGATCTTTGTGTGTCCGTTACATCTGACGATCTGAAGCATGACGTTAAATACTGCGGTAAGGAATCCGCCGCCGCCAACGATGTACAGGTACATCATGGAGTAGTGACGCATCTCCGGCGATACCTGAAGGAAGCTCATGATCAGAGGATTTGCCGCGCAAAAAGCACCGCTAAGGATCAGACCGAAGGCCAGATTGACGACGATAGAAAGAGAATAGATCATGTTCATCTTGTCATGACGCTTCGCTCCGAGATACTGCGCAACGACGACTGTCGTCGCTGTGGCGATAACGTTGAAGAAGATGTTCATCATGAACATGATGATATTGGCATTACCGACGGCTCCGACGGCAAACTCATCATAGTGGCTCAACATGATCGTATCTACGTTGTTGAGCATCGTATTCAGGAATAGTTCGAAAAACATCGGACCCGCCAGGATCAGAAGCGGTGTTTTCTCATCGATAACGATTGTGCTTCGCTTACTCACAGAATGTCCCTTTATACCTTTGTCATTAATTGTCTCTTATTCTGAAAAACAATAATACTACACGGCCGGCTCGGAATATATCAACTTTCAGCATAATAGTTGCGTTCTTTTTTCATTTTAACGAGTCGAGCACGAGTTTTCTTTTCGACAGATACGATACAGCTCGGCGAAAAAAGAGTCGGCTGATTTCTGAAAAACCACAGTGTCTCCCCCAAATAAAAATGCAGATAAATAGTTATTTGCATTCTGCAGGCAAGACCTGTTGATCTTTATTCGTTAAGGCATATGTTAATGGAATATTTACTTTGACAGCTAATTCGGCAAATTAGTAAACGTATTGTTTTCAATTAGTTAATGTTTTTTCGGAATCATCGTTTTACAATAAATTTGTCACACAAACTTTTTTTGTTTTCATGAGAAGAGATGGCAGGACTTTTATCCATGTACGAGGAAGATGTTTATGAAAGATAAGAAATTGACTGACTTCAGTATTGATGATGTTTGCGGTTTGTTTGTAGATCACGTGGATGCACTGGTCGTAGTTGATTCCTCAATTGATACGTATAAGGCGGTCGTCCGCCGGGGGATCTTCGAGAGTTTCCTGGAGGAGACGGGCAGTTATCACGATCTTATTCTGGATCTGTGGTTCCACTTCAATGATTCAAACGAAAAGGTTTCGGGTGATTATCAGATCTTCGCGGACAATACCGGTGTTTTTAAGGACAAGTACAGCCGGCGCCTGAAGCTCTATCTCGATGATGAGCAGGAACCGCATCTTGTGCAGCTGACGATCTATCCGTTTGAAAAGGAGAAGAAATACATCTTCGTTCTGGATGAGTTCAATGACAACGCATCCCTGCAGGAGTCCCTGACGACGAAGAAGATCAATACGATCCAGAGTTCGTATCTGTTCTCGATGTATATCGATCTGGTCGCCGACACGACCAGCAGCATCAACGTTACGGAGATCTCGGACGATGTCGTCAATTACAACCTGAAGTATTCCGACTGGAGAATGATGATCGTCAACATGATCTGGCCGGAGGACCAGGAACAGTTCCTCCGCCGCACGGATCCGGAGTATCTCAAGAAGAACTTCACCCCCGGACGTACGTCATCCTACGACTGCATGATGCGTAATCTGGAAGGCAATTATATCTGGGTCAAGCTGATCTTCAGCCGCGCACAGACATATAACGAGGACGACTACAGATTCGTATTCATGGTTCAGGATATTCATGACAACTCCATGGAGCTTCTGTCCACGCTTCAGACATACGAGGAGAAAGCGATCAAGGATCCGCTTACCGGCGTATTCAATCACGGTGAGGTAGAGACTCAGCTGAACAACGCGATCGCGCTCCGCCAGAAGAGCGATGCACCTGTTTCCGTCATGATGCTCGACCTCGATAAGTTTAAAGCGGTAAACGATAACTACGGTCACGCGACAGGAGACCTGACACTGAAGAATTTCGCTAAGATCCTGATGGATATGGCTGCCGAGGAAAAAGCACTGGCCGGCCGCTGGGGCGGTGAGGAATTTGTCATCATCTGCCGTGAGAAGAACGCGGAAGAAGCATACAGGATGGCGGAGAAGCTGAGAAGCCGTGTGGAAGAATATCTCTTCCCGGAGATCTGCCATATCACCTGCTCTGTCGGTGTTACCGAACTGAAGGCAGGAGACTCCTTCAAGGATGTGTTTGACAGGATGGATAAGGCCATGTATGCATCAAAGCATAACGGCAGAAACATGGTCACCCTGATGTAAGATCTACAAGCTGATTGATTCAGGAGAGGCTGTCTCAGAAAATGAGACAGCCTCTTTTTTATACAAAATGTATGAGTTTGGAAGCTAATAAAATAGCAAAAAAGTGAAATCCCAGACAGCCACCACCTGTGTTATAATCTAAAAGAAGTTTGAGAAATGAACTGGGAGGTATTTTTATGGCTTCAAAACGTTTTACAGCAGTTCTTCTGACTCTTGCGATGGCGTTCTCACTGGCCGCTTGCGGGAAGAAGAAAGAAGAAACCAAGAAAACAGAATCGACATCTGAGGAACAAAAAGAGACAATAGAGAAACCGGATGAGACCACTGAAAAGAAAGATTCTTCAAAGGAATCTACAGAGGAAACATCAAAAGCGAATGCCGGAATCGCAGATGATCAGGCATCTCTTAACAAGACTACGCATACACCGGGTTGCATCGAGATCATTCCGGAGTCCTGCGACGCGATCTGGGGGCTGGCTCTTGCAAGTCCGAGTAGCGGTGACAGCGAGATGAACGCTCTCCGCTACCGCTACAGCAACATCCGTTATGTCTTTGAAAACATGGACCACCTCGAGATCTATCCGAAGATGGGATTCTCGGGTAAGGCAGAGGCATATCTTGTTCCGCACCACGAGGATGCTTCGATCTACACGGCAGATTATATAAAGAGCCTGCCGGCAGAAGTGGAAAGAACCGTTCTTGAGGATCCGAATGATCCTAACTGGTACTGGGGTCAGCTCACTCTGAACGAGGAAGTATATGCACCCGGATACTATGACCTGCTGATCGTTGAGGATAATGAACCTCTGGCATCTGTATGCTTGAAGATCGTCAGTTGTGGCGAACTGAGTGACGTTTCCCTCTATGATTATTTCTCGATGCTCAAGGAAGAAATGGATAAGACCGGCGGTCAGGAAAAGTATAAGATCGATTTTGACAAATTCTACGGCTGCTACGAGCAGGGAATCTGGCCGGATGAGTATACATGGAGCGGAAGCGATCTTCCGACTATCCCGAGTGTCTGCACAGATGCAACGATCGAAATGGAAGTAAATAATGCTACCCGTGTACATATTATTTCTTCGCTCGAGGATTACGATGGCGAGCAGGCCTGCCAGGATATCGATGAAGTATTCCGCAACAACGGATATGAAATTACTTATCCGGATGGAGATGCGGACGCGAATTACCGTTATGTCTACACCGATATTGATGGTGTACCGGCAGAACTCAGCTACTACAGCTATAACGGTGAACTGCACTTTTCGATCCAAAACCTGGTTGCTAATGCAGCTTCTTGATACGGCACCTTACTGGAAAAAAGAGAGCATCTGCCCTACCCGGGCAGGTGCTCTTTTTATTTGTTTTTAATTTTCTTTATATAAAAGACTATTTTTGTTTTCAATCTGGCGGTACAATAGAGGGACAGGTTTGTTCTGAACCTGACTAACAGACTGGGAGACAATATATGACACTTGAATCGTTTTATGAGGGTAAAAACCTTCAAGACTACTACATCGGAAAGGTAACACAGGTATTCCGAAGCAACTGTATCGCACAGATCGATAACCATGCTTTGTTCGCTGACAGAAGCAAGTTCAGCAAATCTTTCCTTCCCAATACCATCAACTTCTTTGTTGTTGTTGAATCGACAGCGGGAGTCTTCCTGGGAGAGGTTTTTGAGAACAAATCCTCGAATATCGAGATGTATGAGAATCCGGAAGAAGATCTTAAGCCCGGCGATAATCATACGATCTGTATCGACACGATCGCCATCATGACTCCGAATTCCGAGAAGTTTGAGCTCGCTGGTTTTAATACCCTCGGCATCACCGATAAGGTCTATCTGGCTACCGATGAAGTCTATAAGCTGTTCATGGAGTCTCTGGAGTTCTCCCGTGAAGATGAGGAACCGCTTCCGGCGTTCGCGAATTACCTGAACAGAACGCTTGCAGATGTTTCGCTCAAGCCGAGCACACTCTTCAACCGTCACCTTCTCTGCGTTGGTGCGACGAACAGTGGTAAGTCCACGACAGCACTGGCGATCCTGGATAAGCTGATCAATACCAGACGTAAGGTCCTGATCATCGACCCGACCGGTGAGTACAGAGATGCTTTTACCAATAAAGAAGTTACCAAGCTGACACTGGGTGTCGATACGACGATCTCCCCGAGCAAGATCTCGATGGACCAGTGGGAGAAGCTTTTCGAGACAGAGAACTCCAGCCAGGGCGCAGTCCTTGCTGAGGCGATCACTTCTCTGCGCTACATGAAGAAGATCGGCGACGATTCATACTATTCCAAGGTCGGTGCGAACATCGATGAAGTACAGAGCAACCTTGCTTCTGTTTCCAAGGACGATACCGACTTCAACCTTGAACTCCTTCCGGAGCAGATCCAGGCTGAGTCCGTCTGCGAGCCGGACCGTGATAACAACTACAACTTCAGATACCGTTACGATGCCCTCAAGGCGAACTCGAACGCATCCCTGATCCAGAAGATCCAGTATCAGATGACGAATACGAGATTCCTGTCCTTCTTCTCGAATGACCCGAATATGTACAATCTCCTCGACATCGTCGAGAGATTCCTTCAGGTTCCGAAGGCCAGCCTCTACATCAACGCATCCGAGCTCGGTGCTGCGGAAGGTATCGGCGGCATGGTCGTTGACCTGATCAGTAACTTTGTTATATCGCAGGAGAATATCTGCCCGTTCGTATTCTACATCGATGAGGTCCACAGATATTCCAAGTCCAGATATTCCGAGAAGGAATTCCACGGCGGCCTGACACTTCTCGCAAGAGAAGGACGCCGCAAGGGTATCTTCCTCTACCTGACCACACAGAACCCGAAGGACGTATCTCCGGTACTCTTCGGTCAGATCGGTTCGATGATCATCCACAGACTCATGCTGAACGATGATATCCACGCAGTAGAGACGCACCTCGACGATTTCGCGATCAAGCATGTCCGTAAGCTGAATCAGGGCGAAGCGATTCTCACGAGCGTCAACCTCCTGCACAACATGTTCATCCATGTTAATAAGAGTGAGAGAACGCAGGACAACGGAACGCCGCTTCTGTAAGTCTCTTTTTGAAAAGCACTTGTTCGGAAGGTCCCACAGATCAGATGGTCTGCGGGACTTTTTGCATATTCGCAAGAATGATTGTCCGCGCAGTATAATCAGGTGCTTTTCGTGAACAAAGAGTGGTAGTATAAATAGCAATTTCAAAGGGGAGAGATGCTGTTCTTTATGGAAAAGAAAAAAAGAGACAACACATGGAGACAGCTGCGATATGCTTTGAAGCAGGTGTGGGATGCCGACCGGCTTCTGCTTCCGTTCACTCTTTTCAAGAACTCCATCGAACAGATCTTCTATGTTTTCTTCTTCGTTTATCTGACAAAATACATCTTCAACTGCATCGAGCGGAACATCGCATATAGCAAGCTGTTCTGGTTCCTGATCTTCGCCTGTCTCGGTCACGTCTGTGTCCACTTCATCTGCGGATGGTATGAGACCTACAGGAAGATCAAGATGCCGGAGGTTTACAGGCATATTTTTCATCGCGTGATGGATATCTCAGACACTCTGGAACTCTCGGACTACGAGTCACCGGAGTTCTACGACCGCTATGCACGTGCGCTCGACCGCTGTGCCGAACAGGCGATCGATCTGTCGATCCAGACAGGTGTCTATATCGGAAACGTCGGTGCGACGATCATGTCGCTGGTCATCGTGGTCATGGTCGACCCGATCCTTCTGATCTTCATGATCATTCCGATGGCCGTCAGCCTTTATTTCGGAAACAAAAACGGCAAGTGCAACTATGACCGAGAAAAGGCGATCACCAGAGATAAGCGTACTGCGGACTACGTCAAGCGTGTCTACTATGAGAAGAAGTACGCATCGGAGATCCGTCTTTTCGACATCAACTCGATCATGCTCGACAAGCAGGAGCAGGCCGTCGAAAGAATGGGAGCGGTCTCTCTGAAATACCGCATGAAGTCGGCGTTCTATTCCTTCCTTATGAAGGGAAGCTACTCGGTCCTTGCCGGAATCGCTGCTTATTTCTACGTTGCTTTCCGCATCAAGAACGGCGACGTGACGGACATCTCCAGTTACGTGGCGATGATCACTGCGATGGCTTTCTCGACTGACCAGCTCAAGCATGCTGTCGAGAACCGTATCTACTTAAGCAACGAGTCCAGGCTCTTTAAGAATCTCGAGGAATTCCTCGAAACAGACCGCAAACCAAAGGAGAAGAAGCCTGACATCGGCGAGATCCGGAGTATCGAGCTTCAGAATGTCTCCTTTACCTATCCGGGTGCGAAAACAGGTACGATCCACGATGTGAGTATCCGCTGGAACAAGGGTGAGAAGCTGGCGATCGTCGGTTATAACGGCGCCGGCAAGACCACGCTCATCAAGCTGATCATGGGCCTTTATCCGGTCACGGAAGGAAAGATCCTCGTTAACGGAACCGATATCCGCGAGATCGACGGCGATGCCTACAGAAAGAGATTCGGCACGGTGTTCCAGGATCTGCAGGTCTTTGCGATGCCGCTTGTTGAGAACGTTCTGATGAGAAGACCTAAAGGTCAGGAAGATTATGATCTTGCGGAAAAAGCACTGGTATCCGCGCAGTTTGACTGTTCCCACCCGGGTCTTGTGAAGGGTCTGGATACGATCATCAGCCGTGAGTTTGATGAAGAGGGATTCATCCCGTCCGGAGGTCAGGCACAGAAGATCGCAATCGCGAGAGTCTTTGCCCATCAGCCGGATATGGTCATCCTCGATGAGCCGTCTTCGGCACTTGATCCGCTCGCGGAATATAACATGTATAACAATATGATGCGCCTGTCGGAAGGCCGCGGTGTGGTATTTATCTCCCACCGTCTGTCCTCGGCGAGAATGGCAGATAAGATCTTCATGATGAAGGACGGCTCTGTTGTAGAGCACGGCACACATGAAGAACTGATGGAGCAGAAGGGCCACTACCAGGAGATGTTTATGCTCCAGGCCGAGAACTATCAGGACAGCCTGCCGGAAGAAATGCTGAAGGGAGCTGAGGCATTTTATGAGTAAAGATAAATCGAAAAGAAAAGACCTTTCCAGAAGAAAGGACAAACTGAAAGAAGAGAAGATCACGATTCGCGAGATGATCGGGAACGTTTCGTATCTTCTGAAATATGCCGGAAAGTATGACAAACCTCTGATCATGAAGATCATGATCCTGAATATCCTCCTTCTTTCGGGTATGGCTGCCAACGACACCTTTATCCTGAAGATGATCATCAACGGCCTGACCGGAGACATGGAATTCAAGAGCATCATGATCCTTCTTCTGATCTCGCTCGTCCTGGTCGTGGTCCTCGAGTGGATCCACCAGCTGATCAACGAGTGGTCGAAGGCAAAGCTCATCCCGCTCAGCGGACGCATCCAGAGAGATCTTGCCGAGAAGAACAGCCTGAAGGACCTGATCTTTTACGATGATCCGGAGAACTACGATAACTATGAAGTCGTATCCCAGCGGGCAGATGAACTTATTTCGGATGCCGTAATGGTCGTCAGTAAGATCATCGGCGGAACCGTTGCACTCTTTGTTGCTGCAGCCATGATCCTGACCGTCGATCCGATCCTTGCGATCTTCCCGATCGCAGGATTTATCGTTAATCTTGCGACCCGCTTTAAAATCGAGAAGATCAACTACACCTGGTGGGTGGAATATAGAAAGAAGCTCCGTAAGGCCGACTACAGCAAGCGAGTCTTCTATCAGCCGGAGTTTGCCAAAGAGTGCAAGCTTACTGATGTCCGTGGACCACTCAGGCTGCAGTTCGATGAAGCACTCGACGAAGCGGCGGAAGAAGGAAGGATCTACGGACCGCCTCTTACATGGGTATCCCTCGTGAACTGGATCTCCGTATTCACCATCTTTTCGTTTTTTGCGATCCCTGCCTATCTCGGCTATCTGGCGCTGGTCGTTAAGTCCATCGCGCTCGGTGAAGTGGCATCGGCAAATAATGCGGCCAACTATGTAAGACGTAATCTTAACGAGATCAACTACTGTCTTGTCGATTTCCAGGTGATCGGAAGATACGGCAGTAAGCTCATCAAGCTTCTGGAGTATGAACCGAACATCGAAGTGGCGGACGGCCTGACTCCGGAAAAAGGCAGCGGCACGCTTTCTCTTTCGCATGTGTCTTTCCGATATCCGAATACAAAAGAGGATACACTGAAGGATATTTCGATCGAGATCCGTCCGGGTGAGAAGATTGCAATCGTAGGAGAAAACGGCGCAGGTAAGACGACCTTCGTGAAGCTCCTGATGAGGCTCTACGATGTCACCGGCGGCAGCATCTCATACGGCGGTCACGATATCCGCGAGTACAATACACGTGAATACAGAAAGAAGATCAGTGCGGTCTTCCAGGACTACAACATCTATGCGGCGACGATCGCGGAGAATGTCCTTCTCCGAAAGGTGAATAAAGAAGATGAAGCGGATGTTATCCAGGCGCTGAAAAAGGCCGATTTCGGAAGAAAACTCGATTCTCTTCCGGACGGAATACAGACGCCTCTGACCCGCGAATTCGAGGAATCCGGCGTGAACCTCTCCGGAGGTGAAGGCCAGAAGATCGCGATCTCCCGTGTGTTCCTCCGAAACGATGACCGCGCGGTCTCGATCCTTGACGAACCGTCCTCGGCGCTGGACCCGGTATCTGAGTACAAACTCAACAAGAACCTGATCGAGAATGCCGGTGAGAATACGGTCATCTTCATCTCGCACCGTCTCTCGACGACCCGCATGGCCGACAGGATCTATCTTTTCGAGCACGGAAAGATCAGCGAGCAGGGAACACATGATGAACTCATGGAGCAAAATGGACGTTATAGAGAGATGTTTGACCGTCAGGCACATAACTATCTTGTTTAAACCGCGCTTTTATTCTCCTGTAAAAGCACTATAATAGTTTTTGAACATATATCTATTCTTTCGCAAAAGAAAGAGGAAAAACGCCGTATTCCGGCGGTGCATGATAGGAGAAATAAGATGTGGAGTTATAGACCGAGTTCTCTTTATAATTCGCTCCTCAGAGGAGGATACACCTATCCGACGGAGACGAATCTTTACAGTGAACTGAAGAAGACCCGTGAAGCATATAGGGATGAACCTGTGGCCGAGCCCAAGCTTGCCCCGGTCAAGGACCCTTCGTATATCGAACTGGTCCGCATCGCGCTTTGCTACTACATCGCGAAGGCGGATGGTGTTTCCCCGGATGAGCAGGCGGTCATCGATGAGATGTGCAGTAACCTTCTGTCCAATCCGGATACGAATCCGGACTATAAGGCAGAGCTCCGCATGATCCTTGCGGACAAGGGCACGAGCTTTTCGAACGTCAGAAGATATCTGAGACGTGTGGATCCCGAGGAACTCGATCAGTTCAAGGAGGATCTCATCCATATTGCCGAGACGACGGATGGCATCACGGAGAATGAGATGAAGGCGCTGACAGTCTTCCGTGACTACGTCAACAGCCAGAAGAAAGTTGATCCGGACGACCTGATGGGTGCCCGTACCGAGGCTCCGAAGATCATCTCACTGAAATGCCAGAGCTGCGGAGCCAGCCTGCAGGTGAATCCTGTCCGTTCTGTGGCCTGCTGTCCGTATTGCGGATCCGGTCACCTGATCTCCATGGGCTGAGATAAAACTGCCAATAGAAAAGCACCTGTACCGGTTATCCGGCACAGGTGCTTTTGCATTTGCGGCATAAGCATTACTCGGTACGCAGTGCGGCAACAGGATCTTTCTTGGCCGCCTTCTTTGACGGGATCAGGCCGCCGATCAGGGTCAGTATGATACTCAATGCGATGAGTATGAGTGCGCCGGCGATCGGAAGCTGTGCGCTGACATCTGAAGAGTTTGCGATCGAGCGGATGAGCATGTTTCCGGGGATCAGCAGGAGAAGCGCAATGCCGATTCCGAAGAGTCCCGCGAGAAGTCCGATGATGAATGTCTCCGCGTTAAATACCTGCGAGATGTTTCTCTTCGATGCGCCGATCGCGCGGAGGATACCGATCTCCTTCGTTCTCTCGAGGACGGAGATGTAGGTGATGATTCCGATCATGATCGAGGAGACGACCAGCGATACCGCAACGAACGCGATCAGGACGTAGGAGATCACGTTGACGATACGGGTGACGGACGAAAGCAGAAGTCCGATGTAGTCCGTGTAGACAATGGCGTTTTCCTCAGTGGCCGTCTCGTTATACTTGTCGATGCAGTCGGTGATGCCTTCTTTTCCTTCAAAGTTGTCGGCGTAGATATTGATCGATGTCGGCGTCTCGCGGTCGACATATCCGAATGCCTTCATGTTCTCTTCGAAGGTTCCGGCAGAGATGTAGTTGTCGTAGATCGACAGGAGCTGCTCATCCGAATCCTTTCCGGTATTCAGGATAAACTGGTCGAGCATCGCGGCCATCTCGTTGTCGGTCATATCGAGCATCTCCGATTTCGTATCCGGATTTGCAGACATATAGTCTTCCATGATCGTACGGAACATTTCCGCCTTTTCCTTGGCAGAGAGCTTCGTCAGCCAGTTTCTGGCATCCTCGACCTTGGCTTTATCGTCGGATGGCGAGAACTTCGCGCCGTTGATGACGCTGTTGTCCGGAGAGGCCATCTGATCCGCAATCAGCTGGCTGTTTTCCGCGTAATTGATCAGGTATTCTGTAAGCTCTCTTGTGTAACCTATGACCTCGCCGAGCGGCTGGAAGTCGGCATCGTCCTTCAGGCGGATGATTCCTGTGATCTTCAGCGGAATCGCCTTTTCCAGTGTGGAGGAGAATTCGGAATCACCCTCGGTTACTTCGTTATAGAATCCGCTCTCCTGCTTGATGAAGGAGTCGCTGGCAGGGATCAGATAGTACTCGTGAGACAGGATCTTCTCATAGTCCAGCTTCGTCTCGGAGAATTCGATCGATTCGGATTTCTGGAGCTTTCTTACGATCTCTCTGTATTCTTCTCTCGGAAGGAGACCCAGCTCATAAAGCCGTGTTGCATTGACTTCGTTATTCGGATCGAGGACCAGGATGATCTCGTTATATGCTTTCGGCCATTCGCCATAGATCAGGTCATAGGAGTCCGTGACCGTAGAACTGATAAGGGATCCGTCCGATCCGGTCAGGATCTCGGACATGTTCTTGATCGACGGTGTATCCATGAGATTTGAGAGCAGTCCTCCGTCATTCGAGCGGCGGTTCTGTTCTTCTCTGAGAGTACTTCCGTCGAGGTTGATCAGATTTCCGTCCGGATCGTAGGAATAGACGGTGAAGGGAACATAATAGGAGTAGATGATACCATTTTCACCGACATACTTATGGATATCACTGTTCGGATCGTCAAGGTATTTCTTGAACTCCGTGAGGTTGTTGTGCTTGATGCTCGTAGAGATGTTTGATGCTCTCTCGAAAACGGAATTATCCACATAGACACCATCGAATCCGTGGTCCAGATCATCACGTCTGCCATCGTTATCGTTCGTCTCGATCAGAGATGCCAGGTCCATGGCCTGTGCCTCGATCTGGATCGGGTAGGACGTCATCGTATCCTTCTGCACTTTTTCGATGTACTTATTTACGCCGTTACTGAGCGACAGGATCAGGGCGATGCCGATGATACCGATCGATCCGGCAAAGGCTGTCAGGAACGTTCTTCCTTTCTTTGTACGCAGGTTATTGAAACTCAGGGAAAGTGCCGTCAGGAACGACATCGAGGACTTGCCCATTTTCTTATGCTTCGGGGCCTCGAGTTCACTCTCTTCGACTTCAAAAGGATCGGAGTCGGACGTGATCTTTCCGTCTCTCAGTTTAACGATACGGGTCGCATAGTTCTCGGCCAGTTCCGGGTTATGCGTGACCATGACGACCAGTCTGTCTTTTGCTACTTCCTTAAGAAGCTCCATGACCTGAAGGCTCGTCTCGGTGTCGAGAGCACCTGTTGGTTCATCGGCCAGGAGAATGCTAGGATTATTGACCAGGGCACGTGCGATCGCGACACGCTGCATCTGTCCGCCGGACATCTGGTTCGGACGCTTATGCAGCTGGTCGCCGAGGCCGACCTTCGTGAGCGCTTCCTTCGCTCTCTTTTTTCTTTCACTTCGGGAGACACCCGAGATCGTGAGCGCCAGCTCGACATTTGCGAGGATCGACTGATGCGGGATCAGGTTGTAGCTCTGGAAGACAAATCCGATCGTGTGGTTTCTGTAGGAATCCCAGTCACGGTGCTTGTATTTTTTCGTGGAGATGCCGTTGATGATCAGATCTCCGCTGTCATACCGGTCGAGTCCGCCGATGACATTGAGAAGTGTCGTCTTTCCGGATCCGCTGGGGCCTAAGATGGCGACGAATTCGTTATCACGCAGAGTCAGGCTGACATGATCGAGCGCGGTCTGATGAAGTTCCCCGGTGATGTATTCTTTTGAAATGTCCTTGATCTGAAGCATAAAAAAACCTCTGTCTTTTCCTTTGTACTATCGAATCCATAGTAGAGGAGACGATACATGACCGTCAACAAAGACAGAGGTGATTTTATCAAATCTTTATACTTCCGGGATTAGTCAAAGTTAAAAAGCTTGGAGTATTCGTCGTAGTTTTTCTGGTAATCCGCAGTCTGCTTTTCCTTAAGATTTCCCAGATACTCATGCGTGTCGAAGTCCTCGGCTTCGAGCTCGATGATCGCGACTGCGATATTGGAGCAGTGATCCGATACGCGCTCAAAGTTCGTGGACAGGTCGTTAAATACGAAGCCCTGGGTAATCGTGCACTGACCCTTCTGAAGTCTCTCGACGTGACGGAGCTTCATCTTGTCGCACAGTTCATCGATGACTTCTTCGAGAGGCTCGACTTTCTTAGCTTTCTCCGGATCGGAATTAACGAATGCCTCTGTAGTAAGACGCAGGATCTCGCGTGTTGCCTTGATCATGGTGTTCAGCTCTTCCATGGCTTCATCGGAGAAGTGGATGTTCTTCTGGTGGCATTCCTGGAAGTTCTGGGCGAGGTTTCTGGCGTGGTCAGAGATTCTCTCAAAGTCGGAAAGTGTATGCAGGTAAAGTGACGCCGAACGGCCCTGGGACTCGGTCAGTTCCTGACCGGTGAGCTTTACCAGATAAGAACCGAGCGCGTCTTCGTAGCGGTCACCGACGGTCTCCAGGTCCAGGACCTGGGAGAAGACCGCATCGCTGTAGTGATTCAGAAGTCCGATGGAAGTAAGGATCGCTTCCTCTGTCTTCATAGCCATGTCGCAGATTGTCAGTCGGATCTGCTCGATCGCCAGTGCAGGGTGAGCGAGGAATCGTTCCTCAAGACGGAATGTACGGTCTTTCTCTTCCTGCTTTTCGGGAACCACGAGAGTAGTGATGGCTTCCAGTACATCCGTGAAAGGTGCCAGCAGGCACAGTACGGAGAATCTCAGGATCGTGTTGACCAGTGCCAGGGACATCGGGTTCATGATCTTATCGAGGAATGGGAAACTGAAGATCGCGTCCGAAATATAGAAGATCGACGCGAGCACCAGGATACCCATGGTGGAAGCAGCCAGATAGCTGACGGCAGTTCTTTTACCGTCTCTTGTAGCGCCCAGTGCGGAAAGAAGTACCGGTACGGAAGCACCGATCGTGATACCCATCAGGAGCGGCAGGGATGAATCGAAGGTCATGACGCCGGTGAAGGAGAGGGCCTGTACGATACCGACAGCAGCGGAAGACGACTGAAGCATCGTGGAGAACAGGAGGCCTGCGAGAATACCTAAGAAAGGATTACTCATGGAGGTCAGCATGCCGGTGAACCATTCCTGTTCGCCCAATCCGCTGACCGCGCCGCTCATGGTGCTCATGCCGACCATAAGAACGGCGAAACCCAGCATGATGTCGCCGATGTAGCGGCGGTGCTGGTTCTTGTTAAACATACGGAGGAAGATACCGGAGACGGCAATGATACCTGTCAGAGTGGCGGTGGAGAAGATGCTGCTGATACCCTTGGCTCCGTCCATATAACTGAGGCAGATGACCCAGCCGGTGATACTGGTTCCGAGGATGGCGCCGAGAATAACGGGGATGGCCTGCTTGACCTTCATCATCTTCGAGTTTACAAAGCCGACGACCATGACGGAAGTGGCGGAGGAGGACTGAATCACGGCGGTGACGCCGGCACCCAGAAGGATACCTCTTAGCGGTGTGCCTGTAAGACGGAAAAGAATAGGTTCGAGTTTGTTTCCCGATACTCTCTTCAGACCGTCACCCATGAGTGACATGCCGAAAAGAAACAACGCGACTCCTGTAAATAAGCTTGCTATCTGAGCTACTGACATCTATTCACCCTCTTTCTCACAATAAATGTATAATGGTTATGTTAAATGCGTTGCCATTGCAATGTTAAATGTACGTTAAATCAGGATGGATGCTATTCGCGTAAGAGCGCGATATGTTAAGATTGAGCAGAGGTGAGAGAGTTGATCTATCTTCTGGAAGACGATGAAAGCATTCGCAAGCTCGTGATCTATGCACTGAACAGTCAGGGCTATGATGCAGAGGGCTTTGAGGTGTATGAGCTTTTCCAGTCGGCCATGGAGAAACAGCTTCCGGAACTGATCCTTCTGGACATCATGCTTCCGGGCGAGGACGGCATCTCGATTCTAAGACGCATCCGGAGAGACGCGCTGACCAAAGACATTCCCGTCATTATGCTTACCGCTAAGAATACCGAGTACGACCGTGTTGTCGGTCTTGACGCGGGCGCGGATGACTATATTTCCAAACCATTCGGCATCATGGAACTGACCGCGAGAGTCAGAGCTGTTCTCAGAAGAAACGCCAGAGGGCAGAATCTTTCAGAGTATACGATCGGACCTCTTTATATCTGTCCGGATAAGCGCGAGGCTTCTGTCAATGGCGAGAAGATCGTCCTCACATATAAAGAATTCACGCTTCTTAGCCTGCTTGCCGAGAACCGTGGTATCGTTATGACCAGAGAAGTGCTTCTCGACCGGGTCTGGGGACTCGGTGCGGAGAGAGAAAACAGGACCCTCGATGTCCATATCCGTACACTGCGTTCCAAACTGGGGGATGCAGGATATCTGATCCAGACTGTTCGTGGAGTAGGTTATCGTTTGTTGGAGGAATGATGTATGACCAAGACCATCTTTCGAAATTCATTTCTGATCGGCATCTCTGTTCTTGCGCTCTGCGCGCTGCTGTTCTTCGGGATACAGTACACGCAGACGAAGGATGGGACATTTGATGTGCTGAAGCAGGAAGCGATGTACGCGGAGCAGGGGCTTATCTCCGGAGGTGTCTCCTATCTCGAGAAACTGGATGATACGAACCGCATCACTTGGATCGATGCCAATGGTGAGGTCCTCTACGACAATACATTCACACTTCCCTTAGGCAATGAGAAAGAGAGCGCGGAAGTGGCCGAAGCGCTCGAGACCGGAGACGGAAAAGGGATCCGCAAGTCCGAAAGCGATGGTGAATCCATGATGTACTATGCGAGAAAATGCCCGGATGGAACGATTCTCCGACTGAGCCGCCCGGTCAGTGCGATCCGCGAGGCAATCGTTGCCGTAAGGCCGATCCTGTGGGTGCTGATCCTTGTTCTGGCGATCTCGGGTGTGCTTTCATTCCGTATTGCCAAGCAGATCGTTAACCCGATCAATGCCCTTGATCTGGATCATCCGGAGATCAATAAGTATCCGGAACTGACGCCCCTTATTGAGAAGATCCAGGAGCAGAAGATGACGATCCAGGAAGAGGTTGCGTCAAGAGAACAGATGCGACGTGAATTCACCGCCAATGTTTCCCATGAGTTAAAGACCCCGCTGACATCGATCTCCGGTTTTGCGGAACTGATGGCCCAGGGAAATGTATCGCAGGATAAAGTCCAGGAATTCTCCTCGGATATCTATAAGGAATCCCAGCGCCTGATCGCGCTGATCGAAGACATTATCAAGCTTTCCCGTCTTGATGAGAACACAGAGGAACCGGAATTCGAGGATGTAGACATCTACGATCTTTCCGCCGAGGTGCTTGATACCCTAAGACCGGTGGCCAACAAGCAGGGGATCAAGCTGAGCCTGTCCGGAAGATCCACCAAGGTATCCGGTGTATATGCACTTCTCAACGAGATGGTATATAACCTCTGTGATAACGCCATCAAGTATAATACACCGGGAGGAAGAGTTGATGTGGACGTATCTGCAATGGAAAACGGGGACGTCACTCTTTCGGTAAAGGATTCCGGTATCGGCATTCCACAGCAGCATCAGAAGAGAGTCTTCGAGAGATTCTACCGGGTAGATAAGAGCCACTCGAAAGAGATCGGCGGAACGGGCCTTGGTCTTTCCATCGTCAAGCACGGCGCACAGCATCACGGTGCTAAGGTGAAGCTCGAGAGCGAACCCGGAAAAGGAACGAAGATCACACTGACTTTCCCTGTGAAGAAAGAATCCGCGGAATCGTGAGGATTGCATCATAGTCGGATTATTTTGACATTTGAGAATTATGTGTTGACACAGTTCGGAATGTGTATTAATATCTCGAAAGCACAAAAGATTTATGGTATTATCTGTTTAATATGTATTAGATACTTGATTGAGTGTTTGAGGGATACATGGAAAAGAATAAATCTGAAAAGACGAAGAAAAAAATCGATATGCAGTGGGTCACCCACTCTATCGTAGTTATCATTGCTGATATTCTGGTAGTCGTATTTTCCTTTTTTGCTGCACTGTGGCTCCGATTTGATATGCGCTTCCGGAGTATTCCGAACGAGTATTTCACAACCTATCTGAGAATCATCCCGCTGTGGTGCGCGATCACGATCGCGGTTTTCCTCGTGTTTAAGCTTTATCACAGCATCTGGACATATGTCAGTATCGATGAGACTTTTACGATGATCAAGGCGTATGCCGTCATCGTTCTCTGCTATATCCTTTCGAAATTCCTGCTGAAGATCGATGAGCCGAGATCTTTCTATTTCTTCGGTGTCTTTATTGCTTTCGTTCTTCATGTGATGGTCCGCTTCTCCTACCGTCTGCTCCGTTATATCAGAAGTCAGTACAGTAAGAGTAACGAGTACCGTGCAGGCAACATCGAGAATGTCATGATCATCGGCGGCGGTTCTGCAGGATCTGTCCTGATCCGTGAGCTTAAGAGTGATACTCACCAGAACCAGCGTCCGGTCTGCATCATCGATGACAACCCGGGAAAGATCGGAAGAGAACTCTATGGTATTCCGATCGTCGGCGGCCGTGATGCGATTGTTGAGAAGGCGGCTGAGTATAACATCGGTTCCATCATTTTCGCAATGCCGACTGCTTCTCCGAGAGACAGAAAGAACATCCTGAGCATCTGTAAGGAAACCGGTGCGAAGGTTCGTGTCCTTCCGGGTGTTTATCAGCTCGCCAATGGTGAAGTCAGTGTAAACCGTCTGAAGGATGTTGAGCTTACTGACCTTCTGGGCAGAGACCCGATCGAGATCAATAACGACGAAGTATTCGCGATGCTCCAGGGCAAGACGATCCTGGTTACCGGAGGCGGCGGATCCATCGGTTCCGAGCTTTGCCGTCAGATCGCAGCCCATCAGCCGAAGCAGCTGATCATCTTCGATATCTATGAGAACGGTGCTTACGACATCCAGCAGGAACTGGTACGTAAGTATCACAACAAGCTGAATCTCGTTACCCTGATCGGTTCGGTACGTAACACACACCGTATCGAGAGCGTAATGCAGAAGTATAAGCCGAACATCGTATTCCACGCAGCTGCGCATAAGCATGTACCGCTCATGGAAGACAGCCCGAACGAAGCCATCAAGAACAACGTCATGGGTACATATAAGACAGCTGTAGCTGCTGCCAAGGCCGGCGTTGAGACCTTTGTACTCATCTCTACCGATAAGGCCGTTAACCCGACGAACCTGATGGGTGCTTCCAAGCGTATCTGTGAGATGGTCATCCAGATGATGAACCGCCAGGAGACAAATACGAAGTTCGTTGCAGTCCGTTTCGGTAACGTTCTCGGCTCGAACGGTTCCGTTATCCCGCTCTTCAGAAAGCAGATCGAAGAAGGCGGTCCTGTCACGGTTACACATAAGGACATCATCCGTTACTTCATGACGATTCCGGAGGCGGTATCTCTGGTACTTCAGGCTTCCCAGTATGCGAAGGGCGGAGAGATCTTCGTTCTCGACATGGGTGATCCGGTCAAGATCGATGATATGGCGAGAAACCTGATCAAGCTTTCCGGTCTGACACCGGATGTCGATATCAAGATCGTTTACACAGGACTTCGTCCGGGTGAGAAGCTCTATGAGGAGAAACTCATGGATGAGGAAGGCATGCAGACGACGGATAACAAGCTCATCTTCATTGGCCAGCCGATCGAGATGGACGATGAGAAGCTGAGAAAGAAGATCGAAGAACTCGACCTCGACAGCCAGGAAGATGACGAGAACATCAAGAAGTATGTTCAGGAGATCGTTCCTACATATAAGCCGGGTTCCCTTTGATCCTGATAATTGAATCTGAAAAAACCTAAGGAGCTGTCTCAAACCAAAGAGCCAGCTCCTTTTTTTGTTCTGAATATACAGGCTTCCTGTTGAAATTTAATATAACTGTGTCCCCCAAAAAGATTACCACTTCAGAGCGAGGAGCATATTGATTTAAGAGCACTGTTTTTCCCGTTTTTATATCAACCGCCCCCCAAAAACATTGATATAAGACAGTCATTTTCAGCAATCTTATATCAATTTGGAACAATCAGCCGCCCGATTGGCGTATTTGGCAGTCCGGGCAGTCCGGGCGGCGGGAAAATCATTATGCACACTGTTTTGAGACTGCCCTGTTTTTTTCACTAACGCAGATTTCTTTTTGAAAGTGTGTTGACAATCCTCTTAAACCGTATTACTGTATTAATCAAGTAGTACAGTTTTTGGAAAGGGATATCTCTATTTTCCGAAATGATCTGTTCAAGACAGGAGGTAAGGACATGCCGTGGGCTTTTAAAGAGAACAGGCCGATCTTCCAGCAGATCTACGACATGATCGTGATCCGTATCCTTAACGGGATATATCCGAAGGGCGGCAAACTTCCTTCCGTGCGCGAGATGGCCGAGGAGGCAGGAGTAAATCCGAACACTATGCAGAGAGCGATGTCACAACTGGAAGATACAGGACTTGCCATCACGAACCGTACCAGCGGACGTGTCGTGACCACGGACGAAGAATTGCTGAAGAAGATCAGGCGGGAATATGCTGCGGCCGCAGCAGAAGAATTCCTGCAGGAGATGAAGAAACTCGGAATATCGCAGGAAGATGCGGTTTCCCTGATTCAGGATATTGGAGGTGAAAAGAAATGAATGATCTGCTCAAGATTAGCAACCTGACCCGTACCTACGGGAAGAAGAAGGTCTTAGACGGGCTCGATCTGACGATCGGAACCGGGAAGATCGTCGGTCTCCTCGCACCGAACGGAGAAGGAAAGACGACACTATTCCGCCTCCTGATGGGCCTTCTGACCAAGAATGACGGAGAGATCCTGATCGACGGACTGGAACCGTCAGAAGTGACGAACAGCTATGTAAGTTTCCTTCCTGACCACTATGTTCTGGGCGGATTCCATTCGATCCGCGGCGCCATGAAACACATGAAGAAGTACTTCCCGGATTTTGAAGAGGAAAAAGCACTTTCTCTCATGAAGCGCCTGAAGTTCAAGCCGAATCAGCGGCTGGCTTCACTCTCGAAGGGACAGAAGGAGCAGGTCCAGCTGATCCTTTTCCTAAGCAGAAAAGCGAAGCTCTTCCTTCTTGATGAGCCTCTGGCGGCGGTCGATCCGGCCACAAGAGATTTTATCGTACAGACGATCCTCGGTTCTTTTGGCGAAGATAACACGGTCATCATCAGCACGCATGTTGTCCTGGACATCGAATTGATCCTCGACGAAGTAGTTATGCTGAAGAACGGAAAAGTCCATCTTCAGGGAGAAGCGGATGAACTGCGTTCGAAGTACGGGATGACCATTAATGACATATTCAAGGAAGAATTCCGTTTTGTGGAAGGAGGCAGTGAAAATGAGTGATATGGCCGAGTATAAGGCACCGAATAATCTGAAAATGGGTCTTTCCGCATTTGGTGATGAGCTCAAAAGACTCCTTGTCATCGGCATTATCGTCCCGCTTCTGCTGATGATCCCGTCGATCTACATGCAGAGCAGATGGGTCAAATACGATAGAATCATCGACAAATATGTGACCGGTGAATACTCGGAGGATCCCTTCAGCGATATGACAGCAGAAGAGTCGGATTTCATTAATGAAATGGAAAATGGTATAAGTCTGTATGAGCTGAAAATAGGCGTAAGTTTTGCGACCCTTATACTGATGGCATTCCTGGTCGTTCTGAATATAGGGAATCTGATCAAGAACTTCTTCGGGGCGCAGGCAGAGATGACTTTCGGAGTTCCCTGTAAGAAATCCGTGCTCTTTGTGGTGAAGTTCGTCTCCAGCATGCTCATTATGGTATTAGTATTTGTCCTGTTCACGATCCAGACGGCATTAACGGATAGCGGTATAGTCTTCAGAAATGGCAGTTTCTATAAAATTATAGGCTCCTACCAGTCGGAGTGGACGGATTCGCAGGTGAGATTGATCCGATCCTACGAACCGGTCAAGTTCGGTGGATTTACATTCCACTTCCTGCTGATAATGGTGGTCTGGCTGGGTCTGGCATTCCTGCTGGCCCTGATCGGAAAGCTTCAGAAACATCTTAGTACACCTCTTTGTGCTTTATGTATTGTTATAGCTACGGTCATTGTCCTCTTTATTTCCGTCGCCGCGATTGCATACGGAGATTCATATAATAACCTGCCGCTTATGTTATCCGCACCGGTTCTTCTGCTTGTGGCCGATGTGCTGCTGATCAGCAAATACGACAGAGTGTCCTCATAAACGGATCCGATATAGAATTTCACTTCTAACAGCATTTGTATTATCATAATCAGGTAAGGACAGGTGCCTCTGCCTTCGGGTGGAGGCACTTGCCGTATAGCCTGGACATCAAGGAGAAGAAGCATGAGCAGAATCATTTTTCTCGGAGACCTGCATGGAAACATCGTCGCGACAGAAGCAATGGCAGCACATATCAAGACACTATCTCCGGATGAGATCTGGTTTTTGGGAGATGCCGTCGGAAAAGGACCTTCCAACTGTGAGACCTGTGACTGGGTAAAGGAGAACTGCGGCCACATCCTGAAGGGAAACTGGGATGAATGGATCTGCAAGAGCTATTTCCGGAGAGATATTCCGGGCGATATCTATGCAAAAGAGAACAGCTTCTTCTATAACCAGATCGGGGAAGAACGAATCAAGTGGCTCGATTCGCTTCCTCTGGAAGATCATATTCTGATCAGCGGACTCAATATCCGTCTGGTTCACGGGCGCCCGCTGGCCGGGCTCTATCAGGGCTATGATTCCGATGACGATCTGAGGGACGGTTTCTATTCGAAGGACCGCTCGATAAAGTATGACAGCATCATCTGCGCGGACAGCCACCGTCCGTATGTAAGATCCCTCCATGACGGCTATTCGGTCAATACGGGAAGTGTCGGCAACAGTATCGGCGTTCCGCGTGCGCACGCGCTCCTCGTGGAGGGTGAACTTGGGGGAAAAGAGCTCTCACCGATCTCTTTTACGATCCTTTCAGTCCCTTATGACAATCAGAAAGAGGCGCAGATCGCGCTTGCTACAGAAGGTCTTCCTTTGAAGGAGGCCTATGCCAAAGAGATAACGACCGGCATTTACTCGAGATAACCGAGGTACACTATGAAGATCCGAGACATATTGATGAAGATAAATGAATCCGAATTGGATGGTGCTTTTTCGGATCTCTATGGAAAAGCACCTGCCGTCCTTACCATGCAGAAGGACCGCTACATCCGCGCACTGGAAGAGTTTGGAAAAGTCTTCCCCGAGGTTGCGGAGAAGGATCCGGATATCTCGGTTTTTTCGGCGCCGGGAAGATCCGAGATCGGCGGAAACCACACCGATCATCAGAGAGGAAGAGTCCTTGCGGCTGCAGTCGATCTGGACACGATCGCCATCGTATCCGGAAGAGAAGATAAGGTGATCCGGATTCAGTCCGAAGGATATCCCCTGATTGAAGTGGATATCTCCGATACGGAACCGCATGAGTCTGAAAAAGAAACGACACAGGCTCTGATCCGCGGAGTGGCGGCACAGTATATCGCACAGGGGACTCAAGTCTTTGGCTTTGACGCCTACATCACTTCCAACGTCCTTTCCGGAAGCGGACTGTCTTCTTCGGCTGCCTTTGAAGTCTTGATCGGAAAGATCATAGACTGCCGTGATAACGGCGGCAGTACCGGCGCTGTCGGGATCGCGAAGTTCGGTAAAATTACAGAGAATAAGTATTTCGGCAAGGCCAGCGGTCTTATGGATCAGATGGCCAGTTCAGTAGGAAGCCTGGTCGAGATCGACTTCCGGGACCCCGAAGAAATAAAGATAGACGGTCATCAATTTAATATGGAAGAAGCAGGCTTTTCTCTTATCATTACCGATACAAAGGGGAGCCATGCGGATCTTTCTTCAGAGTATTCCGCAATCCCGGATGAGATGAAAGCTGTTGCTTCTTTCTTCGGAAAAGACTACCTGTCCGAAATCGATGAAAATGAGTTCTACGGGAAGATCGCGGAAATGAGATCCTCTACGGAAATAAGTGACCGCGCGATCCTCCGAAGTGCGCATTTCCTGTCGGAAAATGCCCGTGTCCGGAAAGAGGCACAGGCACTGGATGACGGGGATATCGGAAAGTTCCTGAAACTTGTGAATGCGTCCGGAGAGTCTTCCGCGAATCTTCTTCAGAACCTCTATAGCGCAAAGGATCCGACTTCCCAGGCGATCCCGCTGGCGCTGATGCTGAGCAGAAGAGTACTCGGCGAAGATGGCGCCTGCCGAGTACACGGCGGCGGCTTTGCAGGGACGATACAGGCTTTTGTTCCGAAGACGAAAGCAGATGAATATGTAAGCACACTTGAAGCAGTCTTCGGAGAGGGCAGCTGCCATATTCTCCGTATCCGTCCGGTGGGCGCGGTACAGATCATCTGATCTCACCCCGCATCACCGTTTGCTGACATCCTCATACCGGAAATGCTTCATACAGTTGATGGAGCCGGAGGCAAGTTCCGAGTACACTTTGGCATTGATGGAGTTGTAGGATGACTTATCATTCCTCATCTTCATCTCATCCTCATCACCGTAATCATTCTTCTTTTCGAGGATCTTTGCTACGACAAGCATGACGACGGCAAGAGCAAGAACACAAAGTGTCATTGTGATGATTGCGGCAAATACCCGCAGATCAAAGAGAGAATCCTCGAGCATTTTTGAGTGCCATTTGTCTCTGATATCATCACCAATATCTAAGTTCATGATTGTATACAGGATCTGGATCATTTGACACCTCCCTGTCTTCTCTTGGCGAAAATAAGGGTCGATACGGAGCCGGTACGCTTCAGTTTCCGAATCAGACGCCTGAACTTCCCGATCGCGATAGTCAGAGTGATGCCGGCCGCTAGAGCGATAAGTCCCGCAGCGATCTGAGGTCCGCCTCTTATAATGATATAATCCGCTTTCTCTATATCCGTGATTTTATTGATATGAGGCACTTCGACCTTCGTAAGCAATGTAAAGAGCAGCGCCCATAGTGCGGCTGTCGCTGCCGCGATCGTTCCAAAGACCTTTACCTTGCTCCAGGGAGCGGTACCGGTGCAGCGGCCGGACTGGCCATTTACGAGGAAAGTATAGGGCGTGTTATTTGAAGTGATCGTGATGAACCAGGCGGGAAGGAGAATATATCCCGTGCGTTCCAGTTCCAGCTTCGGAAGCGAAGATACATTCTTTACTGTGCTGTTTTTCGTGATCTTACGCATCTGGGCATTGAAGATCGTCTTCGCTTTCAGTTCGGCGGTTCCCTTTGCTTTTTGCGGAGTAACATCCTGAATATTCGAGTAAAAACCCATGAGATACGATGTGTCAAAGTCAACGGCAGCTTTTACATTATATGGTTCGAGCAGTGCCGTGGAGCGGTCATCGAGGGCAGTACAGCACTCGACCAGGAGATTCTCGAACTCGGCACTTCCGTCGAATACATAAGACTTCTCCGAAAGTCCGATCATGTGCCGCTGCGTGTCGGAGATCACACCGTCATAGGTAAAGTACGGGATATAGATGCCGCGTACAAGCTCCGGATCGATCTTCTTAAATCCTTTCGGCATAAAAGCACCGGAAAGGATGTTTTTCTTTACAGTCTCGATGGCTTCTTCTTTCGTGATGGAGAAAGGCACGATCTTATCCGGCCGGTTCTCCTTCGAGATCCTGGAGAATACGACGGATGTCGATCCGCAGTAAATGCATCTTGTGGAGATTTCGGTACCGGACACAAGGACCTCACCGCCACACTGGCTGCATTTATAGACGTGACGGTCATACATCTCACCGGTGAGCTCTTCGAACTCGGAGAGAGTATCCTTGATATCTTCCGGTCCACTATCGGCATCCGGGTTTTCGTAATAGAAACTGTCCGCATCCGGAAGCGTCTTCGGGTCGATAATGTTGCCGCACGACGTACAGACCAGAGAATCAAACCCCGGATCGTATTCCATCGGGGCACCGCACCCCGGACAATTCTTAGCCATATCCGCTTCCCCCCAAAAACGAATCTTTAATTACACTATACCACAGCAGGAACAGCCCTGTTCCTACTGAAAAGCACTCTTACATCTTCGGCTTCTGATCCACGTCGAGAAACTTGAATCTCTTCATGCAGGCCGGATCCTGTCCTTCGGAACCAAAGCTGTTGGATTTCTGAAGGATATTGGCGACGAAGAGGAAGGCCAGGCCTGCAGACGCAACGATTGAAGCTACATAACCCATAATTACAATAATCATTTGGCATCCCCCTGTCTCTTTTTCGAAAAGATAAAAGTAACGACGGATCTCGAGAGATTGAGATTCGTGACGACCTTCTTAAACTTGCCGAATCCGTACCAGAAAAGACCGCCGGCGGCACTTATGATCGACATTCCGCCAAGGATCTCATAGGTATCTACCGGATCCCTTCTTGAAGAGGCATACTTTGAGCCGACCTTGCTCTCGAGTCCGAGCGCGGCCGGAAGGATCCCCGACTGAATGAAGAACCAGGTCGCAAGTCCTGCCATCGCAATAAAGAATGTGGCGAGCATAATGCCTGCCAGGACACGGTTCCACGGAACGGTACCTACGACTTTTCCCGTCTGACCGTTTACGAGGAATGTATACGGAGTTCCCTTTTTCTCTACGGAGATAAACCAGACCGGAAGCATGGCGTAGGAAGAATACTTGAGTTCAGACTTCGGCACGGAAGTTACACGCTTGGTGCTTCGCATGGAGTGGAGCTGTCTTAAGATCTCCGCGTCAAACATGGAGCGGGCCTTGCCCTGTGCCGAGCCCTTCGCGGCCCGAAGCTCAAGATCCTGCACGTTTGAGTAGAATCCCATGAGATAGGAGGACTCGAACGGTACTTTCTCATTTAGGTAGAACGGATCGAGCTGCGCGGAGGTCTGGTCTGCAAGTGCTTTACACGCCTCGACCGGAAGATCCTCGAAATCACATTCGCCATCAACTATCTTCGTGGTGTTTCCGACCTCGAAACGCTGGGTATCTGTATACCATCCGTCGAAGAGGAAGTACGGGACATAGATGCCGCGGATGACAGTGGGCTCTGCTTTCTTAAAGAACCGCGGAACGAAAAGACCGGACATGAGCTTCTTTTTAACGTTGGCCAGTGCTTCTTCCTTCGTGATCTTGAAGGGTACGATATAGTCCGGACGGCGCTCCTGCGCAATGCGGTTAAAGACTACCGCTGTGGAGCCGCAGTACATGCATTTCGTGGAGGCTTCGGTTCCGGAGACGATGACTTCACCACCGCACTGGCTGCAGGTATAGATGTGGCAGTCATAGGTCTCGCCGGAAAGCTCTTCTTCTTCGAGCGTGTCCTCCAGATCGACAGGTTCATTTGAATCGAGATTTATGTAGAAATCGTCGGCATCCGGCAATGATTTCGGATCGACGATATTACCGCAGGTGCCGCAGACCAGGGCATCAAAGCCCGGATCATACTCTAACGGGGCACCGCACCCCGGACAGTTCTTAGCCATATATTCCTTCTCCCATCCCGGGCCCGCTAAGAACAGACCCGACCTGATTATATTCTACAGATAAAATATGCAATACAACAGGGAGAAAAACGCAAAATAAGAGTCCTATTCTCTCAGAGCGTGAAAATAAACTCCGTATCCCAGCAGAGAAGATGCGGGTGATGACGCATGTAAACGCGGTATTCGGGCACCATCTTCTTGATGAGAAGAGGGAGTGAAAACAGGTCTTCACTCCGGTGATAACAGGATACGATCAGAGATGGCCTGTCCCGAAGAATGATATTTTCCCCGCCTTCGAGCGAGGACTTCTCGTTACCCTCTATATCGAACTTGATCAGGTCTGCCGGAAGGTCCGATAACAGTGTTACAAGCGATACGGCCGTAAGGTTTTCGCCTTTGGCCTCATCTGCGGTCTCATGCACACCGCGGCCCCTGTTTTTCGGAATAAATGCGGTCCCGTCATGGTCGGAGACGAGTGCACGGATGCAGGAAATTGATATTTTCCCGGGATCCGCGGAGTCAGAAGCACTGCCAGTCGTCCCGAAGAGGGAAGAAGTGGTCTCAGTGAGCTTTCGGAAGTTCCTTGCGTCGGGTTCGACTGCCACGATTTTCCGGATCTGCGGGAAGAGTTTCGTATAAAGAGCAACGGTATCTCCGTTATATGCGCCGAGGTCGATATAAGATGCGTTTTCCGGAAGGGATATGAGTGAAGAGATCTCCTCTAACGCTGATTCTACGGGGCGGAGCGACATATAGACGCCCGTCAATTTATAGGAAATGACCGCATCAAAGGTCTTTCTGGAAAGGTCATCTTCCAGAAAGCTCCGGACCTCAGCAAATTCGTCCTTATGTGTGTCATAGAACGCGGAATCGAAGAGGTTTTTTCCGTAAACGGGGACGTCCGGAGCGTAGATCTCGCATTCTTCTGCGATCCGGTCGATATTGGCAATGACTTCAGGGAGGGAAGATCCGAAACAAAGGAGCACGATCATGTCGGGGAAGCGTGCTTTCAGCGCCTCATAAGTCTCGACCTTAAAGCCGCGGAAGGATCTGTCGCGCACAAAGCCGCTGCTCGCGAATATGCCGGATACGGGGATGTTCCTTGCCTCGAGCTGGTCGAGGATCTTATCAGCGCCGTTTCCGGTACCGTAAAGAACGACCGGCTTGACCGCGGCCTTCAGGTATTCCCACAGATCTTTGTTTTGCTCCGTCAGATGGTTCATTTGCTTCCGTCAGAGATGTACTGCTTGTATTCCTGCGTGATGATGTTCCAGTCGAGGTCAAAGCGCGCCATATGCTTCTGGAAAGCGGCTCTGGCGGCCTTCGGGTTCTTCTTCTTGATCGCGTCGAAGATCGCCCGGTGGTCGGATACGATCGTCAGGTCCTTAACGGAGTGAAGGCTCAGGCTTCGTACGCGGTCGAAGTGGATGCTCATCAGGCTGACCATGTAATAGCACTGCATCGCATTACAGATGCGGTAGATCGTCTTATGGAATTCGTTATCGAGAGAGAGGATACGGTCGACATCCTTCGACAGGTAGAACTCCTGAAGCGCCAGATTGTCTTCCAGTTCTTTCAGATCGGATTCTTTGGCCAGTTCGCAGGCGTCCTCGACCAGTGCTGTCTCGACAGTGATGCGCAGGAAACGCGATTCACGGATCAGGTCGGAGTCGATCATGGAGACGAGACAGCCCTTCTGCGGCAGGATGTTGAGGATCCTGGACTTAGACAACTCGAGAAAAGCCTCATGAACAGGTGTTCTGGACAGGCCGAGCTCGTTTGCGATCTCCTGCTCACCGATCATGCTGCCCGGTTTGATATCCAGGCTGATAATGTTCTCGGATATGGTGCGGAAAGCGTATTCCCGGTTCGTCTCACCGGGTCTTTTCTCTGGAACGTTCATCTTCTCCGTCTCCTTGTACTGGCGTCAACATCAATAAATATATAATGTTTCCCACTAGTATGCAAGTTGGGAGAAGATCAGCCGAGATACTTGATAAGTGTCTGTCTTACGGCACCCGGGCCCTCGATCAGTTCGGAAAGATAGCCCTCGATCTTCCCGGAAAGACCGCATGCGACAAGGTCTGCCCCGAAGACGGAATCATTGGAAAGAAGTTCCGTAAGATTTCCCTTCACGCTTCCGGGCTCGCCGAACTTCACGTTCTTGAGCTGCTCCTGAAGTGAGGGCAGAAGCGGGTCAGAGCTGAGCTCGATCGGTTCTCCCTTATCATCGAGTCCCAGAAGGTAACGGAGCCATCCTGCCAGTGCGAGCGGGATATATGTCAGAGATCCGGCATCCAGCGAAGGATCCGCGATATACGACTTGATCGTCTCGCCGAAACGGATCGGGACTTTAAGACTCGTATCTGTTGCGATACGCTGCGGAGCGTCCGGAATGAACGGGTTCGGAAGTCTCTCGTCGATGACCTCGGAGATGAATGCCTTCGGGTCAAGGATCTTAGGGTCAGTTACGACCGGAAGTCCTTCCTGATAGCCGATCTTTCTGATGAGGGAAACCAGCTGCGGATCCTTCATCTCTTCGGAGATACGTGTATATCCGAGCACGCAGCCGTAAACAGCCAGTGCGGTGTGAAGCGGGTTCAGACAGGTGGTGACCTTCATTCTCTCTGCCTTGTTGACAGTGTCGCGGTCGGTCATGTAGACGCCGGCTTTCTCCAGGAGCGGACGGCCGTTCGGGAACGTGTCCTCGATGACGAGGTACTGCGGAACTTCCGCATTTACGAAAGGCGCGATGAAGGTGCCCTTTGCCGTGGTAAAAGGACTCATGCCGGATATTCCCATTTCCACGATCTTCTGCTCAACAGAAGTGTCCGGACGGGGAGTGATCTTATCGATCATGCTCCACGGGAAGGCGATGCGGGAACTGTCGTTGAGATAAGAGATGAACTCGGAAGACACAAAGCCGTTCTTTTCCCAGGCCTGTGCGATCTCGAGCACGCTGCTCTTGAGCTTCGCGCCGTTCTGGCTGCAGTTGTCCATCGAGGCCAGCGCCAATGGAAAAGCACCTTTATTGAACCGCTCCCACAGGAGGGCACATACGATACTCATGGCATGATGTGCGGAGGAAGGACCCTTTTCCATATCCGACTTAACGACCGGAAGGAGCTCGCCCTTCATGTTATAGAGCGCGTAGCCTTTCTCCGTGATCGTGAAACTGATGAGCTGAAGAGATGAAGATCCGGCGATCTCGTAAAGACGGGTCATCTCTTCCGAGTCGGCGGGATCGGCTTTTCTTGATTCCACGATGCTGCCGATGATCTCATATCCGGTGCTTCCGTCCGGCTTCAGATCGACCATCAGTGTCAGGTCATCGTAGGGCTTATAGATCCTGTCGATGATCTCATAGTCAAAGGTATCCGCGGCGATGATGCCTGTATCGGAGAGCCCCTGGTTCAGAAGATCCTGGGAAAGTCTCGCGATGAATCCGCGGAAGATATTTCCGGCGCCGAAGTGGAGCCAGGTCGGGTTTTCCGAAGTCGCCTTCTTCACCTTATTGATATCAAAAGAAGGAAGAACGATATTCCTGTTCTTCCATTCTTCTTTATTCTTCAGACTGTCACGTGTCATTGAAAGAGAGAGCATAGTACGCCTCCTGATGAGTAAAAGTACTTTTCAAAATGGATCAGCCGCGGCTCTTCCTGACGGCTTCCCAGAGACCCTGGATGTAGGATGCGCCGAGTGCGCGGTCGTAAAGACCATAGCCCGGACGGCACTTCTCGTCCCAGATGCGGCGTCCGTGATCCGGACGGATATATCCGTCAAATCCGTTCTTCTGGAGCTCGGAGATGATCGCGTACATATCAAGGTCACCTTCGGAAGACAGATGCGCACTCTCGTGGAAATCCTTCTCGGTGGTGTGCTTGACGTTCCTAAGATGCACGAACGGGATCCTGCCCATCGCGGCAAATTCCGCTGCCATTGCCGGAACATCGTTCTCAAGGTTGGCGCCGAGGCTTCCGGTGCAGAGTGTAAGACCGTTCCGCTTACTGTCGTTGAGAGACAGGTATGTGCGGATCGACTCTGCGGAGCAGACGACCTTCTTCAGGCCGAACAGCGGCCACGGCGGATCGTCCGGGTGCACGCCGAAATCAATATCGTATTCCTCGGCATACGGCATGATCGCATTGAGGAAATAGGAAATGTTCTGGAAATATTCTTCCGCGGAAACGTTATGGTAGAACTCGATGTCCCTGGCCATTGCCGGGAATCTTTCCGGCTCCCATCCGGGAAGGGTCATGTCGCGGGATCCGTCCATCATCGAGTGGATGATCTTCTCCAGATCGAGAGACTGCGCATAAGCATGGTCATAGGCCATCGCGAAGCTTCCGTCACTGAGCGGGTAATCAAGCTGGCTTCTGAACCAGTCCATGACCGGCATGAAGTTGTAGCAGATGCACTTAACTCCGCCCTCGTGGAGGTTCTTCATGGTCGTGATGTAGTTCTCGATATACTTGTCTCTCGAAGGCAGTCCCTTCTTGATATCTTCGTGGATATTGACGCTCTCGATGACTTCCATCTCGAGTCCTGCGGCATGTACTTCGTCACGCAGCGCGAAGATCTGTTCCTTCGGCCAGACCTCGCCTGCCGGAATATCAGAGATCATCGTTGCGACACCGGATACGCCCGGGATCTGACGGATCTGACTGAGTGTTACGGTGTCATCGCCATGCGGCCACCAGCGGATAACCATTTTCATAATATATTACCTCTTTCTCGTGCAGGATTATCGGTCTCTTGTCCGCAGGAGACTGGTCTTGCGGAACAGGTTCAAAAGCCACGGGACCAGGAGGATCCAGCCCCAGTAACTGAACACGGATACAAAGCAGGCGAAGATCAGTTCTGTCAGCCGGCATTCGCCCATATAGTAAGTCTTGTAGTTGTTGCAGAAATTGAAAAGGAGCAGGCACAGAAGTGCTGCGATAATGAAGATCGTGGAGCGTATCAGGACTTTTTTTGAGAGCATGTGCGCGCCGTCATCCTTCTTATATTCGCGGGCGACATCCCGGAATGCCAGGATGAAGAAAGTGATGATACCCGCAATTGCTACGATCAAACCAATGCCGCACATTATGGCTGTGGTCTTATCCATCGTTTCGGTAGTTGTGGCCGCCTGCGCAGCATCCAGTGCAGTTAAAAATCTCATGTTTCTACCTCGTTTCCATCTGACTCATCGTCTTCTTCATAATCTTCTTCGTCATCTTCGTATTCTTCGTCTTCATCGGAATCCTCATACTCGTCTTCCCCGTCAGACTCTTCATCATCGTCGTCTTCCTCATCATCTTCCTCGTCCTTGTCTTCGGCGGCTTCGGATTTCTTATCCGGCGTATCGCTCGGATATCTTTCCGGATGATCACGCTTATCCTGAAGAAGGATCGCATAATTGAAGTCCGGCTCGCAGAGCTTCCTGCAGAGGTTGCAGCAGATGTACGGTACGAACATCACCAGCGGCGGGAACAGGATCATCAGTGCCAGAGACACAAGCACGATCAGCCACATGGTGACCGTATGTCCCAGATACATCATGGAAAACGTAAAACTGTGGAAGATCGTTCCCGGACAAGTGTTTTTGAAGCGGGCAAGATACGGGAAGATAAACATCGCGATGAAAAATGTCGGAATGACGAGAGCGACGGCGACCGGAAGACACCATCCGGGAGAGCCTTTCCCGTTTATGCCGAAAAGCGAGTAATAAAGGAAAAACCATGCGCCGCCCATGTAGATCAGAAGGAACACGGTCAGGATGATGCCCTGACGGAGGTTCTTCTTAAAAGAGCGGAAGAAGTCGGCAACCGGAGTGTCCGAGTGATCCGCATGGCGCTTATAGATCGAGAAGTAGAGAGCGGTTGCCGCGGCACCGGTCGTAACGACCGGAAGACAGGTGATCAGAAAACAGAAATTGAGCAGCATAACATCTCCCAGCCTTGAAATAAAGGAGGGAGAAGCATTTTCAGAAGTAGGTTTTGTCATGGTCTGATCCATATACGACGCTCCCGTTCCTCAATATATTAGATGGAGATAATATAAAAAACAAGTGGAAAAAGTCTAGTATCTTCGCTCGTTTGTCCATAGAAATGACACATAGAGTATGCTACTTTATAGATACATGCATATCTTTTCCGGCAAAAGCACTTGTGCCGGTTCGGATATTATGGAAAGGACAGGAAGAAATGTTGAAGCCGGCGGCGATCTTCAGAGATGGAATGGTACTTCAGAGAGAATGTACCTGCGCGGTTTTCGGGCAGGAGGACCAGGCGTCTGAAGTCTCGGTTTTTCTGGAAGAAAATGAGTACAGCGCTCCCGTTGAGAATGGCAGATTCCTGATCCATATTCCGCCGCATCCCGTATCCACAGGGCTTTCCATGAAGATCAGCGGAAGCACGCAGGTGGAGATCCGGGACATCTGTTTCGGTGATGTCTTCTACCTGAGCGGTCAGTCGAACATGGAACTTCCCGTATCCCGCACACTGGATGTCTCCCGCGATGAGGTGGAAGCGTCCGACTATCCTTTTATCCGTCAGTACAGAGTGACTCCGCAGTACAACATGTCGGAAGATCAGATTGCGGAGCTCCCCGATAATCCGTGGGTACCCGCGGTTCCCGGAAAGCTAGGTGAGCTGAGTGCCACGGGCTTTTACACAGCGAAGAGGATCTATGACAGTAAGAAGATCCCGATCGGACTGGTCCTGGGTGCACAGGGCGGTTCTACGATCGAGTCCTGGATGCCGTCCGGACTTCTTTCCGGCTTCGGCAATTACGAAGAAAAGATGAAGCCGTTCATGGAAAAGGATGCGCTTCTTACATACCTGCAGAAGAGAGAACAGGGGATCAATTCCTGGCGCTCGGCGCTGGATGAACCGGATGAGTCGAAGTATATCTCGCAGATCCCGGAGGGTGCGGAAGACTTTACCGTACCGGGCATGCTCCTGAAAAGTGAGGGAACCGCGCACACGGGTGTCGTGTGGTTCTATAAGGAATTCGAGCTGAGAGAAGAGCCCGGCGAAAGTGCTTTTCTATATCTGGGCGACCTGATCGATGCCGACCGGACATACATCAACGGCGTTCCGGCGGGACGTACCGAGTACCGCTATCCGCCGAGAAAGTACAGCTTTGACGGATCGATCCTTCACAAGGGAAAGAACCTGATCACCGTGCGTCTGATCCTCGAGACCGGAGAAGGCGGATTTGTCGCCGAGCACCCGTACTATCTCCGCACAGAGAATGAAGAAGTAGCGATCGCGGGCACATGGAAACTGTTCCGCGGACATGCATCCGGGGATCCGGTACCGTTCTTTATGATGGGACAGGAGGTTCCGACGTCGCTGTACAAGGCATCCGTCCGTCCGCTCAAGGACTATACTTTCCGTGGGATCTGGTGGTATCAGGGCGAGTCGAACTCCGACGCTCCCGAAAGGTACGATGAGAAATTCCGCGCCATGATCGGCAACTGGCGCGCACTGTACGGACAGGAACTTCCGGTCATCGTCGTTGAGATGTGCGATTACGAAGATCCGGTCACGGGCCGGGCACCTTCGGGCTGGGCGCAGATCCAGGCCATGCAGCGGAAAGCGGCTGCCGATGTAGAGAACTGTGCTGTCGTATCGGCGAAGGATCTTTCGGACCCGCTTGACCTGCACCCGCAGAAGAAGAGTGCTCTTGGCGCGCGTATGGCCGAGGCGGCTATCCGGCTTTACTACTGATCTTCTGCGGATCTTTCCGGATCACGAAGCATTCGCGACTCTGCGGTTCAGTTCATTCTGCATTTCATTGAGAAAATCATCCGGACGGCAGGCGCTGTAGGCATCCATGTATTCTTTCCATGCACCTTCGAATTCAGATGCTTTAATTACATAGGGCAGATACTCATGCTTGCAGTCTCCCATTTTCATCCAGGCAAATCCTGCCGCAGTTGAGGAGTCCATCATATTCGAGTATACATACAGCGGATACCAGCAACCCGGCTCTTCTTTTACGGAGTTCAGGAAATCAGTATATGTCTTATATCCGTATGCATCGAAGCATCTGCGGACCGGATCGGACAGAGTCGCGTAGAACTCTCCCGGCTGCTCGGAAGGAAGCATAGCATTCTTCCCGTCTCGGGAAGTTCCGTGCCATTGCGGCAGATAGGAATATGTGCAGCAGTGCGATTTCTGATAATCCTCATTTGCCCAGTTGGCGCGCATATCCCGTGTTCGGTAGTATGTTCTACCCGAATCTGCAAGGTAATCGACTCCTTCAATTCCCCAGAAGCGGAGATCATGGATCTCCTGGTCGAGGCACTGGTTCAGAAAACTGAAGGCAAGATCCGGGTCGCTGCACTGTGTAGTGACGCCGAGACCGGACATAGAGTTCGGAGTGCCGTAGTAATCATGATAGCGGTTTTCCATACCGGATGAGATCGTCAGTCCCAGAGGAACATATTCGTAACCGAGAGCGTCCAGGCCCCTCTCTTTGAAGATGCCATTGATCTGCTGGAAATCCCAGGCCTGGTCAAACATTCCCAGTACCGAGCCTGTTGCCAGACGGGCCATATATGTATCGTAATCCATCGTGTCAAAATCACTGACCAGGATACCTTTCTTATACTCTTCGTTCAGTTTCCGGAAATATTGCTTTGCGGTGGGTGTCGTGTTGTAGTCAACGATCGTCGGAGCTGTGAAATCTTTTGTGTTCACGGAAACGGAACCATCGTACGCATATCCGTCAAGCAGTTGCGGAGCAGACTCAAGACAGTAGTATCTCCATCCTTCACTGAGTGCCATATAAGGGATGATCTGAGTTCCGTCTGTATTGGTGTGATTGGCGCTGTAATAAGTTTCCAGTGCATTGAAATACTCGTCTAGAGTACTGATCTTAGGATATCCGAGATATTCCAGCACGCGGACCTGGATCCAGAAGGCGGAATCATCATGGGTTGTGGACTTCGGTTCACCATACGTACTGCCGAATACATTGGCATAGTAGATGTGGCCGTCACTCTGACGGAACAGTTCCCACTGTTTGTCTGAATACATCGCGCGGAGATTCGGATATATGGAAAGATACTCATCCCATGCGATCAGACAGCCATTTTCATAAAGTATGTCGCAAGCATCACCGCCATCGATCAGGTCCGGATATTGTCCCGAAGCGAGTATAGCACCTACACTTTCGCTTGCATCCAGAGGCTTTCCCCAGCTCTCATGCAGACGGACGCCGGTCTTCTCGGCAATGATCTCACGGATCTCGTTATTGTCGTTTAGTTCGTTATTTGACGCAAATGCCATCATCGTCATATCCACGATCTGGTCTCTTCGCACATCCGGTGCAGACGGGTTCGTGTCCGGAACATCCGATGAATCGGTCGGGATGATATCAGATCTTGAGGGTGCGGCTGAAGTAGTGGTCGGAGATTCCGTTAACGGTGCGGTCAGTTTATTGACTCCGTCGTGTTTGTCCGAGACATTGCTCATGCATGAGGCAGTTGAAAGCATCATTGTGGCGCATATTAATATGGAAATAATACGTTTCATAGACAGAACCTCCGGAAATATTTCCCTATTATTCTCCTATAATTTTCAAAAAAATACAAAATTTCCACAAAAAAGTCCAATTTAGCCTGATATTTTTGTAAAAAACGATTGCATTCGGAAAAAACGCAGAGTATAATTGTGTCATAAATGTGAATGAACTGTGAATAACCATTAGGCATCAGGAGGTTGAGGGGTATGCTTAAAATTCGTAAGACAAAAAAGGGTTTCACATTAGTCGAAATGGTATTGGTTATCGCTATCATCGTTATTCTTTCGATGGTTATTTTCTTTAGTGTTGCTTCTTATCTCGGTAAGGCTCAGTCAGCGACTTCTTCGGTTAAGGAACACAATGATCAGATCGAGACCGTTACCGCTGAGATCGATACGCTCCTCTCTTGAGCATCGATCCGAACAATGAAAGCTGATCAGATGATAATGTTCTCCCACATTATCTGAGACCGTCTTTTTCATTTTTTTCAGAACAAGAACTGCCAACGTGGATGGGGCTTTCTACGATGACAGTTCTTTTTCTGTTTTATCAGGTTTTAGGAAATGAGGGTATTACTCCTCCGGGATGAAGATCTTTCTGGCGTTGTTGTAGCAGATATCCTGAACAATGGAACCTAAGATATCCATGTTCTTCATGAACTCGCCGCTCTCGACAAGACCTCCGAGGTAATCGCAGAGGATCCTGCGGAAATACTCGTGACGTGTGTAGGACAGGAAGGATCTCGAGTCGGTCAGCATGCCGATGAATCCCGGAAGATAACTCTGGGCGGCAAGCGAACGGAGATGATTCTTGATCCCCTGTGCATTATCGTTGAACCACCATGCAGCACCGTGCTGGACCCACATGGCTTCATTACCGTTCTGGAAACAGCCGATCAGAGTATCGATGATCGGATCGTGATTCGGGTTCAGGCTGTAAAGGATAATTCTCGGAAGAATCTCGTGATCCTCAAGAAGACTCATGAATTCTGCCATCGGAGCAACAAAGTTACTGTCACCGCCGATCGTGTCAAAACCGGTGTTCGCGCCGAGTGTGCGGAACTGACGGGCGTTATTGTCACGGCGGCAGCCGAAGTGGATCTGCATCGTCCAGCCGCGGGCGTGATACTCTGTGGCGAAGAACAGAAGAAGTGCGCTCTTATAGATGATGACCTCTTCATCCGTAAGCGGTGTATCCGGATCCAGAAGCTTCTTATGGAAAACACGCTCCGCCTCACTGTCGGATGTGGGGATGAACGCAAATCTTTCCATCGCGTGGTCAGCCAGACGGCAGCCGTGGTTCGCGAAGTGATCGATACGGGAAGTAAGAAGGATCTTCAGGTCGATCCAGCTGCTGACCATGTGGCTCGGACCGGAGAGTGCGCGCAGATAATCCATGTAGCCGATCTTCTCGATATCCATGATACGGTCCGGACGGAATGTCGGAAGTACAACGGTGTTGATAGAGAAGTCCTCGGCGATGGCGCGGTGTGCGGCAAGATCGTCGATCGGGTCATCGGTCGTGCAGATCAGCTCGACATTCGAACGGTTGAGGAGCTGGCGTGCGCTGAACATCCCGCTCTGGATCTTCGCATTGCAGGCATTCCATACCTGATCGGCATTATCCAGTGTAAGCGGTTCCTTGATATCAAAATAGCGGTACAGCTCAAGGCTGGCCCAGTGGTACATCGGGTTACCGACCGCACTCTCGATTACGCTGGCCCAGGCCATGAATTTCTCATAATCACTTGCGTCTCCGGTGATGTACCGTTCTTCAATACCGGCAGAGCGCATCAGTCTCCACTTATAGTGATCGCCGGACAGCCACAGCTGAGTGATATTTTCAAAGGTGACATCATCGGCAATATCCTGCGCATCGAGATGGCAGTGATAATCGATGATCGGACAGTTCTTCGCGTAGTCATAATACAGACGCTCCGCGGTAGGGTTCTTAAGCATGAAATTATTGCTGATCAAAGTGGCCATATGTGCTTCCTCTTTTTACTTTAATTATAATTTGTCATCCAATACCATGATAACAGAAAGACGGTAAAGTCTACATCGTTTTTTTGAGAATATAATGATAAAATATTAAACATTGGCAAACGGATTTGCCGGAGGGAGGAGCTCTCATGAATAATCAGATGATCCTTCAGAGGATGGAAGAAACGGGACTGGTCCCGGTTGTCGTAATCGAGAATATAGAAGATGCCGTTCCGACGGCAAAAGCACTGCTTGCCGGCGGGATCGGTATGATGGAGATCACCTTCCGTACCGCTTGTGCGAAGGACGCGATCGCAAAAGTGAAAAATGAAGTTCCGGAGATGCTTGTCGGTGCCGGAACGGTCCTGGATGTAAATCAGGCGCAGGATGCTGCCGAAGCCGGTGCGGAATTCATCGTTTCTCCCGGTTTTTCTGAGGAAGTTGTCAGATGGTGTCTGGAAAAAGATATTGCAACAGTACCCGGCTGCGTGACTCCGTCGGAGATCATGGGTGCGCGTGCCCTGGGACTTCAAGTCGTCAAGTTCTTCCCGGCCAACCTCTTTGGCGGGATCAAGGCGATCCGTACGCTCTCTGGAGTTTTCCGTGATATGCGGTTCCTTCCGACCGGAGGCGTGAACCTCGATAACATCGCCGAGTTTGCTTCCGAGCGCTGCATCGTCGCGATCGGCGGAAGCTTCGTATGTACTTCGAAGGATATCCGTGAGCAGAGATTTGAAACGATTTCCGAGCTGAGTAAAGAAGCCGTGGACAAGATCCGCGCTGCAAGACAATAAGGAGGTTTTCCATGGCAAAAGTACTGACAATGGGCGAGATCATGCTGAGACTGAAAACGAGGGGGAATGAGCGATTCTTCCAGAGTCCGGAATTCGAGGCGACCTTCGGTGGCGGAGAAGCCAATGTGGCGGTTTCTCTTTCTAATTTCAATATGCCATCCGAGTTCTTAAGTGTCCTTCCGGACAATCCGATCGGAGATGCCTGCATCGCTGAACTCAGAAGCTTCGGCGTAAGTACGGACAAGATCCTCCGTGCACCGGGAAGAATGGGTATCTACTATCTCGAGACCGGAGCGAACCAGCGTCCGAGCAAAGTCGTCTACGACCGTGCCGGGTCCACCATGGCGGAAGCCAAGCCCGGCGACATCGACTGGGAAAGTGCTTTTACCGATGTAGACTGGTTCCATATCTCGGGGATCACGCCGGCGATCAGCAAAAGTGCGGCCGACCTGTCGCTCGATGCGGTAAAAGAAGCAAAGAAGAGAGGGATCACGGTATCTCTTGACCTGAATTTCAGAAAGAACCTCTGGAAGTACGGCGTGGATGCGAAGACCGTGATGTCGGAGCTTACGAAGTATACCGATGTTGTGATCGGAAATGAGGAGGACTGTCAGAAGTCTCTGGGACTCGAGCTTGACGTGGATGTCGAAGGCGGCTCCCTCGATACCGGTAAATACGAGAAACTGACAAGCCTGCTTCTCACGAAATACCCGAATGTCAGCAAGGTCGCGATCACACTGCGTGAGAGCCACAGTGCAGACCATAACGGATGGGCGGCATGCATCAACAACGGAACGATCTTCTATGTAAGCAAGAAATATGAGATCCGCGATATCGTTGACCGCGTTGGCGGCGGCGACTCTTTCTCCGCGGGACTGATCTATGGCCTGAAGTCCTTTGACCAGGATACAGAAGCACTTGAATTCGCAGTAGCAGCGAGCTGCCTGAAGCACTCGATCCCCGGCGACTT
>JAILHZ010000149.1 GCA_024695545.1 Clostridiales bacterium | reverse complement strand
TAATATCAGTATATTTCGTACCTGTCAGTCTATTTAGTTTTATGTGTTTCGACCGGATAATGGTCAAAAAAGTGGTCAAATCTGAACTGAATACCGGAGGTAAATCAATCATGGAAAAGTCTGTTCTTACATATCACCGCGAAGGTGATTATCTGCTTCCCGACCTCGTTCTGCCGGAGTCTCCGCGCATTGGGATTTGGGGCACAAGGCGGAAACAGTACTTGAAGCAATATCACGACGGCATTTACACCGGTCTGCTTCTCAGCGGGAAACTGAACGCCCACTTGGAGGAGATCGACCGCTCAGCCAACGAGATGTTCGATCTGCTGATGAAGCAGTGCGTCGAGCGCGAGGGTGTGACGGAAGAACTCAAGGCAAAAGATGAGATGACATGGGTGCAGAAGATGAACGAGATCCGGGAACGGGTGGAAGAAGCCATCCGAACAGAGCTGATTTATAGGTAAGTAGTGATCGGCGGCGGACGCAACAATCGTGTTCGCCGCCGTTTTTTGTTGATTATGATTTTCCGTCTGCCATTTTTCCGTGGACAACACATTCTCAGTCCGGCGCTCCAGATTCTCCTTCATCGGACAAGCGTGCGTTCTCCTCAAGTTGAAGGAAACGGTCGAAATCGCTCTCGAACAGCCGATCCTGTACGATTCGGTATTTTTCATACTCGCTCTCGGCATGGAGCTTTGCTTCCTCGGCGCTGATCTTTCCCGGCCCGGTGAGGATCTCGTTTCCATTGAACTCTAGGAACCCATCCAGGCGCCGTGCCCAATCTTCCATGCTCATGGGGATCTTCCGCTCTGCCTGTAACTCCGCATAGTCAAGGTACAGAGAGACGATCCGCTCCAGATAGGACATCTCCGTCTCAGAGAGATAATTCTTTGCGATGCTGACGTCCGCCTTGACGATTTTCCCGTCCGGTGCGGCCTCCCAAGTGGTCAAGCCCATATGCTCCTTCTCGGCGTCGGCGCGTTCCATGATCAGCTCCGCGGCGGTGTGCCGATGGACGGCATAATGCAGCTTGTTCTGTACGGTCCTGAAGAAAAGCTGCGTGGTCGCTGCGTTCTTGTCATAGTCAAATGCCGTAGCATAAAGATCGGTGACCTTCTGATAAAACTTGCGCTCGGACAGTCGGATCTCACGAATGACCTGGAGCTGCCGCTCGAAATACTCGTCGGTGAACATGTGGCCTTTGATCAGGCGCTCCTTGTCCATCGTCCAGCCCTGGATGGTGTGATCCTTGACGATCTGCCCGGCCCACTTGCGGAACTGCACAGCGCGGGGATTACCCACCTTAAAGCCGACGGCAATGATGGCCTGTAGATTATAATGATTGGTAAGATATTGTTTCCCGTCGGTGGCAGTTATTAAGTATTTCTTAATAACTGTTTCTTCCGTCAGTTCTCCGTCTTCAAAAATCTTTTTTAGATGCTGATTGATATTCGCGACGCTGACATCGTACAGTTCTGCCATCATACGCTGCGTAAGCCAGATGTTTTCGTCCTCATACCGCATTTCATAGCTCTCCGGCGTGTCGCCGGTGGCGGCCACATAGGTCAAATACTCTGCGGCGGAGGAACGAATCGTAATGTCTGTGTTTTTCTTTTTCGCCATGGCACATATCCCCCATGCAATTATCTTTCTTGACAATCAAGCACCATTTTTGTCTGCCACCAGCCATTTCCATTATGAAGGAAAGCTTTTCTCTTACATAAGCAATATCTCAAAAAACTATTGGAGCGTATATGATTGACTGGTAAAGTGTTTTTCAATCCTTCAGATAGATTTTTACGACGATGTGGTGATAACTCCCATTCATTTCTTTCAGTCGAATCACACCGTACAGATGCTTCCCCGCGTCCATCAGGCGGGCAAGAATCTTGTTGTTGACGCGGGGAACATAGCCCAGCTTCAAATACTCGTCATCCGAAACCATTTCAGACGGAACATAGCCCAACGGCTGGTCGCTGTCCGTGTCGATGCGGATCGCATACTCGTCATATTCGTTTTCCGGCTCGCGCACAAGCTTGACGAGGTCGCCTTCCTGAAGCTTCTCATACAGTTCATCCATGTTCTGCCGGAAGCTGGTCCCGGCGATCTGCGTACCGAGAAGGAAGACGGAACGCTCGAAGGGAACGGGCAAGCCCTCATCGGTGTCGATACTGTTCAGCAGGGCAAGCAGGTCTTTGTCGCCGTGGCGTAACGTCAGTTCTTCCATTGCTCCTCCATCTCCATGATGATCCTCTTATAGCGGGCTGCTGCTTGCTTCTCACGCTGCAGTTCCTCCTGCAGCCGCGCTTTCTCGGCAGTGAGCCGTTCCTTGTCATCCAAAACATCCTTTTTCGTATAGGGATATCGATGCTTGATCGCGTCGATCTCCTCCCGGACGGTCCTGATCATCACAAGAAGCTGATCTCTTTCCGCCTTCAGTGACGTAAGCAGCCGCTCTGTATCCTCCGGTCTCTCGCCGTCCAGCATTGCCGCGATCTCCTGCAACGTCTTCAAGTCGCCCTGTTCATAGGCCACGTTTGCTTTTTTAAACAAATCCCGCGTCGCCTCATCCTGATCCGGGTGAAGGTCGGGGTGCATCTCCTTGACGATTCTGCGATACAGCTTTTTCAGCAGTGCCGCTTTGTTGATTGCTTCCTGCGACGTCTCTTCTGTTCCGTTTTGCCTCTGCTTTTGTAATTCGGCCGCGGCTGCCGCAGCCGCGGCCTTTTTATGAAGCTCGTCGCAGAATGCCCGATACTGCGCTTCTTCCTCGCGCACCGTCTTGAAAACCGTTTCCGCATCGAAATGCTCATTCCGGTTGATGCTGGCCCGCATCAGTTCCATAACCCGTTTCAGCATCCGGGCTTCATACCGTGCATAGAAGACCTCGACCTCAAGCCCGCCAAGTTCCCGCAGATAGGCCGCCTCGATTTCCGGACATGTCACGCCCAACAAATGATCGCGCTCGATCACCAGCGTCGTCAGAATCTCGCGCAATGCGGCAATCTCCGCTTTCAGCTTTTCGATCTGATCCGTTTCTTCTTCCTGCCCCGCGGATACCGCTACCGTGCTTGTTGCAGACGGCGTGAACGGCACCATGCCGAGCTCTCCGTCTTCTGCCAGTTCCGGGAGCCCCACATTCTGCGCAATATATGCGCATGGCGCGCGAAGTGAGAGAAGCTGCCTTCGGATCTCATCACTCTTCTGCCAATCCTGCACATCAAGACAGGCAGCCGCGATCTGGTCCAGGCAGGAAACGACTTCTTTTTGGATCAGAACGTTGTCCTGATCCTTCAGGCCCTCCAGTTCGCTGGAAGCAACAAATGAGCTGAATGCGACCTCCGCGCAGGCGTAGGAGATCCGCCGGATCTGTTGTCCATTCAACATCTCGTGCTTCTGCGCCGCCCTGCGAAGACTCCGAACAGCCACGAGGATCTTAACAATATTCTGTTTG
>JAILHZ010000120.1 GCA_024695545.1 Clostridiales bacterium | reverse complement strand
GGTTTTACTGTACATCGCGACCGCATCTTCAAATTCATAATCACCGTAAGGCTTCAGGAGTTTACCTAAGGGGCCGATGTCAAGAGCGACAAACTTCTCCTGGGTTCCCGTACTCTGACGTGCCGCTTCACGGGCATTCTTTACGGCGGCCGTGACCAGCTGCTCGAGTTCATCGTCATCGAACTTCAAGCCGTTGGCACCGAAGGTGTTACTTAAAACAACATTGGAACCTGCATCGTAGTAGGATTTCTGGATCCGGATGATCTCCTCCGGGCGGGATACATTCCATCTTTCCGGAAGCTCTCCCGGCTGAAGGCCGGCTTCCTGAAGGAGCGTGCCCATACCTCCGTCAAGGAAAAGAAAATGGTCTTTCATGTATTCGCGAATATTCATCCAAAAGCTCCGATCCCGCCGTCTTTTCCAAAGGCGGCTCAAGTATATCTACATGCGGTGATTTTACCATAAATCAGGTCTCAAACAAAGAGCGGTCCCTCATATGGAACCGCCCTTCGCTGTGATATATTCGGCTTTTGGAATCGGCTTGTTTAAAAAACGGAGTATCTTCCGTTATCCACGCTCGCCAACGACCTGCTTCGCGCGGTTCTCGATCATCCGGATGACATCGTCTGCACTCCTGGACCCGGTAAAGTATGCGGGTGATTCTTCCTGAATGATCATGAATACGGACGGATCCGTCCGATAACAGTTATGGATATTCCCGATCACGGAAAGAAGATGTTCTTTCGTTTTATCGTCGAACACCGAGATCATCAGCTTGTCCAGCGTTTTCTGATCGAGCGATGCTTTCATCTGCTGATAGTATGTCTGCTGGTTCTGCATGATTACCTCGCATGCTTCTTTATTGACCGGGAATCCCTGCCAGCTGCCGACAGATGCAACCTGCACGTCCTTTTCAAAGAGGAATCGGATAAACTCCCAGGCTTCCTCCGAATGGGAGGAATCCTTCGCAATCGCCATAGATATCGCCGCGGTCGCCGCCATGCCGCCCTCGCCGGAGGACGGATAGCCGGCATAGGAGAGTTTTCCCCGGCACGAACTATCGATATATGCAAAGTAAGTTGTTCCCATGATCGTCGTATCCATAATGGAGATCATACCGGCATCGAGCATATCCCGGTCACTCATATTCAGACCTTTCAGTTTCTCTGCTGCCAGTTCACCATCGGTCTTCGATGAACCATATTTTTGCACGAAATCGAGTATGTCGCGATACTCTTTCGTATCGAAATGCACTTCGCCCTTGTCATAGTCGATGAAGTCACTGATATAGTTTCCCAGAAGAAGTGTCTGCAATCCGTTCCAGGAGGACGGTGAGATAAACTGCGTGTTCCCCGGGATAGATTCGGCCACAGAGTTCATCTCCTCGATCGTCCAGTGGTCACGCTCGCCGATCAGATTCTGATTTCCGACATATCCCATCATGTAAAACGAGACCGGGATCTGATAGAGTTTTCCGTCCGTTTCAAAAGCACGCAGCACATTATCGAAGAGCTTGGTCCGATCGAGACCGTCCGCTCCATCCACAAAGGTATTCAGATCCAGAAGAACATCGTCCTGATCGAACTGCATGTACTGGCTGAAATTCATGAGGATATCCGGGCCGTCCCCGTTGAGCAAATCAAGATGGATCTTATCGGCGATATCCGCCGTATTCTTTCGAGACATCTCCATATCCGTCAGATCTGTCTCCGAAGAATAATCTCTCACCTCGATCCTGGCTTTTTTCGACGGATCACGGTTATACTCGACCAGTTTCTCGACAAAGGAATCTTCATCCGTAGTAAAAAGAGTTTCCTTCAGCTGCCCATCTCCGGATGTATCCAGTTCCGAAAGCCCGTTTCCCGTATTCAGATAGATCCTGTCCTGTCCCTGGATCAGATCATCCGGCTGGATCTGGTAGGAAATATTCTTCCTGTCGGTAGAAACTTTTCCGGAGGACGGATCGATTTCAGAAAGATAGTATGCTTCCCGGTATAGATCGTTTCCGGAAGAATCTCTTCCGAGCACATAGAATTTCCCGCCGGAGGAAAGGATCCTTCCTACGTATTCCGGATCCGCCTCCGAAGAGATCTGACTTCCGTCTTTATCCAGAAGAAATATCTGTCCATCAACAGCGATGAAGATGTAGCCGGTACCGGCCGGAAGAGCAGTACACTTCGTATATAGATTATCTACGGTGATACCTTTCTTATTCTTGAGATCTCCGGAATCAGAGACTTCCGCGAGGAGCTGTCCGTTTTCCTCCATACCGTAGCTGTTGATGATCACCATGACTTTTCCGTCGTCATTTTCAAAAGCTCCGATCAGGCTGTTGTTGATCCCCGGGACATAGCAGCACCGGCATGTTCCATCGAAGGTCAAAACTGCAAGCCTTGTTTCGCTCGATGCTTCTACTATATCGGTGAGTTTCTGAAGTTCATCATCGGAGAGCTTGGATTGTCCCATCTGATAGTCGATCCATTTGTTCATGATCTCCGGATCAACATCGTACTCATTATGATATTCGACCAGGATCGATTCCGGAAACATCTGTATATGATCGATCGTCTGGGAAACAAGTTTCTGCCCGTCTGCAACGGGCAGTTTGATATCTGTTTCTTCCAGAGAAAAATAAGGATCTGTTTCTTTGACAGTACGGCCGGAAGATGCTTTGCTATCGGTCGAAGAACTGTCGCATGTCCCTTCCGATGAAGCACCCGTACCTGAGATGCTGTCATCTTTCTTTTTTCCACATGCCGAAACAGGCAGGGAAAGAGACAGAACCAGGCTCATCAGAAGAGCATTCTGAACTGTTTTTTTTCATATACTGCTACTCCTTAACAGAAGTTTGTCAGTCCCCTTTGCCAGTTCTAATTGTAAAAAAGTTATTGATAAAACATGATAAGCGAATAGTCACTAAGTGACAGCGGATGAGATTTCCGTTATTCAGAAAAACCGATATTACTCGATGCCGATGATCGCGGTAACGCTCTTGCTCGGCGACATCAGATACGAATCGGAAAGAGTGATGCCCAGTCGTCTTTCGGCGTCGAGAAGCGGCAGGAATTCCTTCTGCACTTCGATCGGAAGGTCACCATATCCCGGCGAGAAA
>JAILHZ010000102.1 GCA_024695545.1 Clostridiales bacterium | reverse complement strand
CCGAAGCGGTTGAGCCAGATGGCGCGGATCCCTACGGAACCTGCTCCTTTGACATCACTGCTCATGGAATCGCCGATGTGAATGACCTCCTCCGGCTGAAGGCCGGTCTTACTCAAAGCATACTCGAACAGTGCTTTTTGCGGCTTATAGGATCTGGCATCTTCCGAGGTAAAAACACCTGCCGGGGATAGTCCGTGATATTCGATCGCACTCATCACATCCGCCGTATCGATATTGGATACGATATAGACCGGAAGCGGACACTTCTCGAAGAAGGGCTTCGAGTCCTCAAAGATCGGCGGCTTGACCCAGTGCGCGAACATCAGATCGCTGAGTTCATCGGCGCTTGCCGGACACTGAAATCTCTCGAGTGTATGCTGAAGGGACTTTCTCTCAAGATCGCGCTGCGTCTCAAAAGTATCCCCTTCAGAGTGAAGGAACATCTGCTGGAAATCGTTCCACCAGAACCCGTCGATCTCGCCCTTGCTCTCGGCCTTTCCGGTATTGTAGATGATGTCCGTTATCTTCTTAATGACCTCTCCGTCCTCATGAACGATCGTACCGTAAAAGTCAATAAATATCGCTTTGATCATGTTTATCCCAATTCTGTCTTTCTCTTAGCGGCAAGACTTCTTTATGCTAACGACATGACATAGATCTGACACGGATTCGCTTCATCCCAGATCGTTTCAATGACTTCGAATTCCTTGAATCCGCAGGCAAGATAGAAGCGGTTGGTCCGGTCATAATCTTCGTACACACCCATTTTAACCGTTTTTACCTGCATAAAGGAATACCCAAGGGAAGCCGCTTCCTCCTTCGCTTTCTCGACGAGCTGACGACCGATGCCATTTCGGTGATACTCTTTCAGCACGCCCATCACGGCAAGTTCTACAGTCTCTTTTCCCGTCTCCTTAAGGCACAGGAAACCCGCGCAATGTCCGTCTTCTTCCGCCGCGAAGAAGATCCAGTCCTTGCAGTCGGAGATATATCCTTCACGGCTCTCTTCGACCTCGAACCACTCCGTCAGTCCCTCGAGGACCTGCCTTGCGATCTTCTGCTTCTCATCTCTGTCCTGAATTCTTTTGATCATGCTGTCATCCTTTCAAATGATTATGTGTTTTTTATCATCGGAATCACTTTCGTTTCAATGAATTCCACTCTGTCAAATATCCTAGGCTTGAATGTGCCGTTGATGCCGACCGAGATGCCCTCGGTCATATCCACATAGATAATGTTACCGCAATCTCCGATCGCCGCGTAGACTTCCTTATCTTTGTTCGGCTTGTACCAAAGATATCCGTATTCCATGAATGCGAACATCTCTCCCAGTTTCTGCTTCGGTGTGAGCATATCTTTCACGTACTCTTCGGAAAGGATCTGCTCATCTCCGTGTCTTCCTCCGTGAAGAACGAGATCCCCGATCTTCGCCATATCCGTGGCCGACAGGCACAATCCCCATCCGGCGGTAACGGTATGCTTCGGATCGCAGTACCATTCGTGCTTTCTCGGAAGCTTGCTCATCACATAATTGAGCTGGTCCTCTTTGCTGCTGTCTCCATGAGGGACGATGTCCGGGATACCGAGCGGCCGGAAGAGATTCCGGTTGGCAAAGTCGATGCACTTTTCGCCGGTCGCTTTCTCGAGGATGCCTGTCAGAATCTGGATCCCGAGCGTCGCATACTTAAACTCTCCAGTAATGCCGGATCGCCCGCCGAGAAGGTCGAGCGCCGCCACGGTCCAGTCTTCGGAAGTACAGACTTTCTTCCATGGTTCCGAGCGGTACTTATACGGCGCCGTCATGGTCAGAAGGTGACGGATCGTCACATCGTAGATCGTCTTCTCCCCGCGCTTTACCGTGTATTCCGGAAAGTAACTGATCACCGGCCTGTCCACGTCCGGGATAAACCCTTTCGTGACCGCGATCCCGGTAAGGAGCGCCATGACACCCTTGGTCACGGACATGACATTCATCGCGTCCCCGGGCGCAAAGCTGTACCAGCAGTCATCGTACACGATCTTTCCGTCCCGGATGGCGCAGATCTGAAGGATATTGCTCTCGTTTCCGGTGCTTGTTTCTATGAATCTGTGAAACTCTTCTCTGTTCATCTTATGCCTCGTTTTTGATAGGATTTGGACGTCCTATATGAAGCCTAATATGATTAAAAATTGTTTTCAAGAGGTTTTTTCAGTCACTGTTTTTTCCAGAAACTCCAGTGGAATCCTTTCCCGTAGCCGATCTTCTCATAGAACGGATCGCCTCCACCGGTCATATGTGTCGCGCCAAGGGCCTTCATGCGGCGATAGTGAAGCGTAAGCGCGGATGCTGCGAGACCTTTTCTACGGTGGTCAGGGTGCGTGCACAGCGGTTCCATGTAGGCCAGGTGATTTTCCGGAACCCACCACATGCCGGAATAGCAGACGTATTCGCCGTTACTGTCTTCGATGATGACATCGTAATCATGTGTCTCATGTGGAGACAGATTCTGCGCGGATTCCGAGATACAGCGGTACTGCTTGGCCGGTGTCCAGTCGTCCGAATCATCTTCCTTATCCCAGTCGACAAATTCGCCTCTTTCCGAATGGCCGAATCCGTACCAGAGGACCTTGGCCAGTTTCAGGATATCCACCTTGTCGGGATCGACAAACCGGTATCCTTCGGGAAGCTCATAGTTCAGTTCGTTTTCAAAATCGAAGACTCTGTCTTCGTACTCAAAAACCTTCTTGTAACCACGCTTTTCCGCAGCTTTCATGAGGCATTCCTGCCCGCCGAAAAGAACAAACTGCTGCTGGTCATCGAAGTTCGGCATTTTCTCGACCGCATAGTCGATCATCTCGTCCACGAGGAACTCATAGCCTCTCCGGACATTAAAGAAAATGTTTGTCACCGGATCTTCATAGAAGACCAGCGCCACGACCTTATCTCCATCAAACCACAGTCTGTCGCAGTCCGTGTATGACTTATCCATCCACATGGAATTCATGGCGTACTCGAAGAATGGTGCAGCCACACCATTGTCCGCGCCCTTCTCATAAATATCAGTCAGAAAATCCCACACGATATTGAGATCCTCCGGTAATTGAAATTGTTTCGTTGTAATATTCATCTTGCTATTACCTCTTTCCGTGCATCTCGCTCCCTCTGATATGGGGAAACGCGTATGAGGTGACTAAATTCCAGATATCAGGTTTTAGTCACCTCCTCTAATCTGATCTTCCAGCTCTTTGATCATGTACCCGACATCCTCCGGACAGTGCGCGTCCGATGAGGTGATGATCGGTACATTGTGCTTTTTCAAGATTGAAATGAGTTCGGGATCCATGCCAAAACCTGCTGTGTCCGGACATCTTCTGTAAGCACCACTGTTCTGGTCGGCATACATGCCGTTCCGGGCAAGTGCTTTTGCCAGAGAATCGTAGTATTCCGTTAGCGGAAACGATGCTCTGTGTCCGAAGATCTTGATCGTATCCGGATGTCCGATCCCCGTGAAAAGTCCGCTGTCCGCGAGCTTTACGGAGTCCTCGAAAAACCTTCTGTACGTGCTGTCCACGTCGATTCCTTCCCAGAGCTCCACCGTATGGTCGAAGGCAAAATCCCCGACAAAATGCATGCTTCCGAGAAGAAAATCGAGGCCCAGGTCCTTCGTGTTCTTATAGATGAGGTCTTCCCATTCCGGGAAGTAGCAGACCTCGAGGCCGAACTTGATGCTGACCGGGTACTCCCTTGATCTGACCTGGCCGATCAGCGCCAGATACTCCGAAAGGCTCTTATGCGCGGCCTTTCTCTGAAACCAGCTGTTCACGAAATCACTCGCCGCACGTGCGGAATCATACATGGGTGAAAACTCCGGGAACATGTAGTTATGCTCGAGAAGACGGATCTCTTGAAGACCCGTCTCCACAGCCTTTTTCACAAATTCATCGATCCACTCCAGTGTGTAGGGACCGTACTCGACATGAATGTGTCCGTCGATCATTTTATTTCCTTCTTCCTTTTCATTTCTGACAGTTCTTCCGGCATGGCCGTAATAGGTCGGGATCAGGCGCGGATCATGAAAGAAGATCCGACAGTGTATCATCCATCGTGGTCGGCACCCAGTGGCCTTCCATGCAGGTCTTCGGGTTGAAGCCCCGGATCGTATCGGCAAGCTTTATGCTCAGGCCCTTATCCTTCGGTCCGCCGGGATATGCATTGCATGTGGCATCACCCAGGAACAGCACGCTGTCTTCACACACGAAAACCAGTGTGGAGTCATCGGTATGGGGTGCTTCGGACGTTACGATCTTTACCGTGACACCGCCAAGGTCCAGCGTCATCTCTCCGCGGAAAGTCATATCCGCGGGAACCACAATGACTTCTTTTCCGTCTTCGTATTCTTTTCTGACGCTGTCATTGATCGATAAAAAGCCGGAAGGGCCTTCCTTCTCAATTTCTTCCTTCTTCTCTTTAAGATATTCGTTGGTCCTCTCGTTGGTGAGAGAAAGACCGTGTATCGCATGCATGCCAAAGGTGTGATCCCAGTGCCAGTGCGTAATTACCGTAAGGTCCGGAAGCGGAAGTCCTTCCTTTTCAAGAAGCGCGTAAAACTCTTTTACATGCTCTTCCGAATGGCCGGCATCGACCGCCAGGGCCCGGTTATCGCCCTTGATATATCCGAGGTTCGGGCGGTCCCGCTCCTCTTCATATGGCATAAACCATATGCGTTCCGTAAGTTTTTTCAGTTCCATATTTATCTCCTAATTATGTTCATCGGAATCAATATTCCGACATCAGTTTTTCTCATAAAACACGATATCCATCCGCTCGTTGATGTGCTCGATTTGCCCTGTCTGACGGTATCCGAGTTTCTCGTACAGGTGAAGATTTCCTTTCTCCTGAAGGATCGTATCGAGACTCCAGTTCTCCGGTCCGTAGATCTTCTCGACCTCAAGGATCGCCTGCTGCGCGTATCCCTTCCCGCGGAATTCCTCCATGATCCAGATCGGCGAGATGCGTTTTCTCGATCCGTCTTTCTTATCGACCACGCGGATGACGCCGACATTCTTGTTCTCTGCCACGATGAAATAGTAGCTCGTCCACGGCTGGTTAAAGCGCGCTTCGATCTTATCGAGTTTCTCTGCCCCGGGGCTCATATCGAAGTCCTGATACTTTTCAAGAAGCCCGGAAAAAGCCTCGACCTGCATCTTCCAGACAGTCTCCAGATCTTCTTTTT
>JAILHZ010000058.1 GCA_024695545.1 Clostridiales bacterium | reverse complement strand
TTCTGTCAGCAGAACATTATCGAAAATACTCAGAAGGCTGGCTGCAAAATCTTTTTCTTCCGGAACCATCTTATTCTCCCCCCTCGGCACATTAAGAAAATCATACACGAAAACGTGTCAAAATACAATGCCGCACGCCCTTCCGCCTATATAACAGAGGGACGAACCTCTACGTCCGAGATAGGAACGATGCGCGGATACTCACCGGAATAAAGTCCCGTACGGATCACTCTCGTGTTCTCGGCGATATCGGGATCCATGCCGCAGTACTTACTAAGACTGGTTAGAATCAAGTCCGGTCTGACGTTTCTTTCGGAACCGGCAAAGGCATAGAATTCTACGCTGTCCGGATCTCCGTCCGAGCCTTGTGAAAGCGAGATCAGAAGAGGCCGGATATCCGTCTGTTTTTCTTTTCCTTTTGCCATCTTCGTGACGATCAGAGTCTCTTCTTTCATCGCCTTTTCCATCGCCTCACGGATGCCTTTTGCTTCGAATCGGTAGGATGCCGTTGTGACGATCGACATGATGCTGTCCTTCGGCTCGGGGATCTCCTTTGACTTGAGGATACGAAGTCCTACCGGAAGATAATCATTCAGTTCTTTTACAAACTGATCCGCATCATACGGACAATTCAAAGATACGTCCAGATAGTCGCATCTCGTCTCGATACCAACACCCAGAGGCAGTGCGAAGACCATCATCGGGCGCGGGTTATATCCCTGCGAATAAAGGATAGGGAGTCCCGCTCTTCTCGCGGCTCTCTCGAAGCATGTCATCAGGTCAAGGTGTCCGAGGAATGTGGTTGCGCCGTCTCTGCTGAAAGAAGCGCGCTGGACATACGCCGTCTGGTGCGCCTGCATGGTCATCATCTTTTCACGTTCGCTCTGAAGCATCAGGCATCACCTTCCTTCCCCGTATTTCTTTTCGCAAAGCACTCGCCGACGCCCCAGGTTGCGGCACCGCATCCGGAGCAGTGTTCGCGGCAGGACGGTGTCGTCTTTTCCTCATGTGCGTTATGGCGCTCGGAAAGAAGGAACTTCTTATTCACACCTACACTGACATGATCCCACGGTAGTGTTTCTTCTTCAGAGAATTCTCTGGAGAAATCTTCGATCGTAAGACCATGTTTAATTAATATCTCGACCCACTTGCCGTAGTTGAAGTGATCGTCCCATGCATCAAAGAAAAGACCGGACTTATAGCCCTCAAGGAGAACCGGACCGAGACGTCTGTCTCCTCGTGCGAGAACGACTTCCCACACGGAAGAATCAAAGTCGTGCCATGCGTAACGGATGTTTCTGCTGCGCATATTATCTTTCAAAAGATGCTGTTTCCTGATCAGTTCTTCTTTCGTGTTCTGCGGCTCCCACTGGAACGGTGTAAACGGCTTCGGAATAAAGAGCGAAGTACTAACCGTAATATCAGGTCTTCTCATCTTCTGTCCGGTCTCACGTCCGACATCGTAGTAGAGTTTCTCAATCCGTTTGGCGAGATCGGCGATACCCAGAACATCCTCATCCGTCTCGGTCGGAAGTCCGAGCATGAAGTAGAGTTTTACCGTGCTCCAGCCGCCCATAAATGCGAGGCGAAGTGCGGAGAAGATATCTTCTTCTCTGATGTTTTTATTGATGACATCACGAAGTCTCTGCGTGCCTGCTTCCGGCGCGAATGTCAGACCGGATTTACGGGTGCTCTGCACCTTCTCCATAAGATCCAGTGAGAAGGAGTCGAGTCGCAGCGACGGAAGCGAGAGACTCGTATGGTGTCCTTCAAATGTGGAAAGAAGATTCTCGGCAAGCTCCGGGAACTTCGTATAGTCAGATGTTGCCAGAGACAGCAGGCCCATCTCATCATAGCCGGTGTTCTGCTCAAGTTGTCGTCCCTGCTCGCAGAGAACTTCAACTGACTTTTCACGGACAGGACGGTAGATGAATCCCGCCTGACAGAAACGGCAGCCGCGGATACAGCCGCGGAACACTTCGAGATACGATCGATCATGTACGACACGAAGATTTGATACGACCGGTGCTGTCGGATATGTGCATGTATCAAGATCCGTAATGATGCGCTTCTTGATTTCCCTCTTCACACCTTCGTAAAGAGGCTTCACATCAGCACCTTTTTCTTTCGAATAGGAAACTTCGTACAGCGACGGAACATAGATACCCTCGATGGCATCACAGGCAAGAAGGAGCTCCTGTCTGGTCATCGGGTGATCCGTCTTTTTCGAAAGCTTATACTCACGCACTTTTTCAGAAAGCTCGAGGATCATCTCCTCACCTTCACCCATCATGGCGATATCGAAGAATTCTGCCATCGGCTCGATGTTATAAGCGCACGGACCGCCGCAGCAGATGACCGGGTCATCCTCGCCTCTGTCCTTTGCAAGAAGCGGGATCTTTCCGAGATCCATCATCTGCAGGACATTGGTATAGCACATCTCATAGCCGAGCGTGAATCCGAGGATATCAAAGTCGCAGAGCGGCGTCTTCGTCTCCTGGGAATAAAGAGGGATGTTCTTTTCGCGAAGGATCTTATCCATATCGAGCCACGGAGAAAATGCACGCTCACATGCGACAAAATCACTCTCGTTCAGCACATGATAGAGGATCTGAAGTGCGAGGTTACTCATGCCGATCTCGTAGATATCCGGGAAGCAGAAAGCGAAGCGGACGTAGTCTGTGCGGCCCGTCTTCTCGATTTCTTCCATCATGTCTTCCTTGATGACGGCATTAAATTCACCGCCGACATATCTGGCGGGGCTCTCGACGGACATCAGGTCAGACTTACTAAGTGGTACGGGATACTGTTTCATTCTAAATAATCTACTTCTATTCTGTTGAAATCTTTTCTTCTTACTTCAGAAGCGTACATACCAATGATAATCTTGACCAAAAGCTTGAGTTAATCACAGATATGTTGTTCCCAAATGAGGCTTGTCTATTTCTTGTTCAGAATAATGAACAAAACAAATATCCCCATATACTTCTTTGCACATTATACTCCATTCTTCTTCCGAAACCATCGGGAACTGTGGGCTGATCATATAAGTACAATACTCTCCTTTCTCATAAGCACATGTAGATAGATTCGTCCACTTTTCAAGAGGCTTGAGTGTTTCAACTGAGCCACAAAGAATCAACTCGTTAACGAATGCGAAACAACTATTGTCAAGATGTGATAGTATTCGATTACTTTTCTCATCCAGTCGGCAAATATGCATACATGTTTTTTCTTTGCTTATCATTCCAGATATAGGAAGTTGATTCGTCAGAATGATTATAGGCTTCATTCCAACAGGATGATCGCTGGAGATCTCTTCGCTCAAAATAATCTGCCATATCTGTCCATCGCTCTGATTATTACTACAATAATCCTTTACTTTTTCTAAAACTATTCCAACATCTTCCCAGGACGTATTCTCTTGCACTTCAAAGATAAACTGCTTAATGCTTTCATCGTTTTCACGAACAGAATCAAAAGCTACCCCATCATTATCAACTGAGTTGCAGAACGAAATCTCTTCATGGAATCTTCTTTTATACTTCAACTCGTTAACTCCTTTTACAATCGGTTCCCAAAAAATAAGCAAAAGCAAACCAATGAGCAAAGCCCCGATTAAAGAATCTATAATTATGCGCCGCGTCTTCATTTTTCCCCTCATAGTATTACACTCTCATACCAAATATACTCATAAGTTTCGTTTGAAATCTTTATAAAGGTTATCTCGCCCTTATAATCGCTAGAAAGCGGTTCGCTTAAATAACCTGAACCATAGTGAAAGGCATAGTCATACCAACTGAAATTAATAGAACTAGCAAATTTCGTCGTTCCATCCCAGCCAACCACTTTCCCAATGTAATGATTGGAAAATAAAAACTCAAGTGACATATTCCAATCTCGAGAAAGAGACGCAGAATAGCAGGATGATAAATACAAAAGATTCATCTTCTTTACTTCAAGTTCATTCGGTCTGTACAGTATACCATTTTCTTCTTGATAATCCTCTCTCACATCTTTATTGTAACTAAAGGTTGCTACTCCTATCGACATCTGATTACTCTCAGCAACGCCATGAGACACTAGAATAACCTCATCAATTTGATATGCTATTTTCCCTTTATTATCATAACCCATACTATTCCATGAGGCTTTAAAATCCGTATTTTTATATACAGGATAAACCATCACTATTCTATCCTTTTTTTCATACCGTTTTTTTCTAAAAGAAACTTCTTTTTCTATAGATTCAAAATCTGACTCAGGACCATAAAGAATATAGTTAGCAAACGGATTCTTGCTTCCGGGCGTTGCGTCTACATCATCCGTTGCATCGTCATTGTCCGTATCCTCATCAGACGGATCCGAAGTAATGCCATATATTGTCCACTCTCCTTGGCCCAAATTTATAAACAGTGACGCCAACGCCATTTCGGTTGGTGAAGTAAACACATAATCTGATATTGGATCACCGTTTAACAGGATATTGTTCTCCGAATCGACAACTATGCGATAC
>JAILHZ010000057.1 GCA_024695545.1 Clostridiales bacterium | reverse complement strand
CTTCCGCAGGGATATACACTGAAATCGCAGTCTACATCGGGAACAGTAACGACGATTACTAACTCGCATACTCCTGTACAGATCGTTCTGAAGGTCGTTAAGTCCTGGGACGATGCCGGTGCAGAGAACAACCGTCCGTCGGTTCTGACTGTCAAACTCCTGGCAGATGGTTCTGAAGTTCAGTCCTTTGATCTGACAGAAGCAGATGGATGGACCGCTTCGGCAACAGTTCCGAAGTATAAGAACGGAAGCGAGATCAGCTATTCCTGGACAGAGGGATCTATGCCGGATGGCTACACACTGCTGTCCAGTCAGGTGAGTGCAGATGGTCTGACAACGACGATCACGAACACTTACGATCTGTCCCGTGAGAAAACATCCGCAACTGTTAAGAAGGTATGGGACGATAACAATAATGCTGATCAGAAGAGACCTGCCAGCATCGAGTTTACACTGAGCAATGGAACGGTAGTTACATTGAGTGAAGCGAACAACTGGGAGCAGAAGGTCGATAACCTGCCGAAGTTTGATTCTGCGGGCAACAAGATCACCTATACCTGGACAGAGGGCTCCATGCCTGCAGAATACTCGAAGACGGGAGAAGATGTCAGCGCAGATGGTCTGACAACGACGTTTACAAATAAGTACACGAAGCCGGCTCCTGTCAAGGGAAGCCTGAAGGTAACAAAGGCACTCGGTGCGGATGCTCCGTCGGATGCATCTTCTAAGATCTATAAGTTCAAAGTAACAGGTACGAAGGGTTACGAAGCAAGCTTCGAGATTCAGGGCGCCGGCTCCTATGAACTGACGGATCTTGAACAGGATACTTACACCATTACCGAGAATACTGATTCTGCGGAGATTAAGGGATACACACTGAGTGTTTCCAATAATGGTGTAACAGTTGTGATCAACAGTGCGACCCAGCAGGAGTGCGTGATTACGAACACCTACACGAAGGATGTGGAGCCGACAGAGACCAATCCGACTGATACAAATCCGACTGATACAAATCCGACCGATACGAATCCGACAGGTTCGCAGCCGACGGACAAGTCGCCGGATGAGGATGAACAGGGTCCTTCTGAGAGCACGACGACTCCGACACCTGATAAGGAGATCGAGAGCGTTACGATCGACGATAAGCCGGTATCTCCGGATGACTACAAGAAGAAGCCGGATGGTACGGTAGAGTTCAGTCCTGAAACGATCGAGGGTCTCACACGTGGTGTACACCGTGCCGTGATCAAGTACACAGACGGAACGATAGTAACGATTGATTTTGAAGTCCTTGCGTCTACAAGAGACGGCAGAAAGATCGTCAAGACCGGTGATGTAGCAGACAATAATATGCTCCCGACAGCGGCTCTCTTCGCTGTAGCTTTAGCGGCTGTTGCCATCGTGATCTTCAGAAAACGCCGTTCAGAGAGTGACGCTGAATAAGCGGACTTAAAAAGTATCACTTTATGAAAAGCAGTCCGGAGACTCTCCGGGCTGCTTTTTGTTTTAGATATGTTAATATAGAAGAGCAGGACCTCACTTCTATGAACCCTGATCTTTCTGAACGTAAAGGCTTCGTTCTTGTTGAGTGTGGCGGCGGAAATCTAGGATAATCCGATAAGGAAGTAGAAAATGACTGAGCAAATGAAACAGGCGATGATGGCAAGACACACCGTCAGAAAGTTTGATGGAACGCCTTTGTCTGATTCAGAGAAAAGCACTCTCAAATCAAGAGTTGATGAATTGAATAAGCAATTGAATCTTTCCATTGCTTTGGTCGAGAGCGAGAAGACACCCGTCAATTTTATGGGTAAAGTTGTTCTGGGCGGAGAGGGTGTGAATACCTATTTCGTTCTGGCAGCAGATGACCGGGATGGTATTGATGAGATGCTCGGCTATGCCGGGTCTGACCTGTGCCTTTATGCGCAGATGAACGGTCTCAACACCTGGTGGATGGCCGGGACTTTTAACAGGAAATATGTGGAAGGATTTGTCAGTGGCAAAAAGATCGTAAGCATTATCGCTGTAGGCCACGGCAAGACACAGGGTGTGCCGCATAAGAGCAAGGATAAAGATCAGGTCAGCAGCTATTCGGGTGAAGCACCGGAGTGGTTTAAAAACGGTATCGAGGCAGCGCTTCTTGCACCGACTGCGCTTAACAAGCAGGCTTTCACTATCACCGGAGAAGGTAATAAGGTTAATCTGACATATAAAAGCGGACCTATGTCCGGCATCGATAAGGGAATCGTAAAGCATCACTTTGAGCTTGGAGCAGGGAAAGAGAACTTTGAGTGGACTTAACGTTTATACGTTCGCTTGAAAGGGTAGGATTTGGCTTATGGCTATCACCAAGAACAAACAATCCGTGGAAACGATTTCCAATATGGCGGAAAAAGCATTTCCGGATAAGAGAATCGCAGCGGTAAAAGAACTGACTGAAGGAATGTGCAATGTCACCTACGATATCACGTTTGAAGATGGCAGTGAAAGTATATTGAAGATCGCGGCAAAAGACAGAAGAGGCAATACCTCTAATGAAGTCAATCTGATGCAGGCGGAAGTTACTGCCATGAAACTGGCTTCCGAAAACTGTTCTTTTAAAGTTGCAGACATCCAGTATTACGATACGAGTAACACCATATGCGACGGGCACTATTTCTTTATGGAAAAACTGAAGGGTGATAATTTCGCTTTTGTAAGAGAGAAGATGTCCGAAGATGCAATCGCAATAGTGGATACGGAGATCGGAAAGATATCGCGGGAATTGTCACAGGTGAAGAACCCGGAATTCGGCTTTCTGGGAGAAGATAAGAGATACGATTCTCTGTTTCTCTTCGTAAAGCATATGCTGGAAAACCTGATCTCAGATGCCGGGAAAAAAGATATTGATATCGTATATGACGGACAGACATTACTGAATCAGCTGGAGACGGATAAAAGTGCTTTTGAAGCGGTAAAAGAAGCTTCTCTGGTTCACTGGGACATGTGGGCCGGAAATGTATTCGTCAATGACGGGCATGTGTCCGGGATCATTGACTGGGAAAGAGCACTATGGGGTGAACCGTTTATGGATGACCGTTTCAGAATGCATAACCGGGGCGAGCATTTCCTGGAAGGATTCGGTCAGACTTCGTTCTCGGAAGATGAATTAAAGAGATTGCGCTGGTATGATATCATCCTGTATTTAACGATGATGATCGAAGTGTATTACAGAGAGTTTGAGGATGAGGGGCAGTACTTCTGGGCGAGAGAAATGCTCGGGAAGTGTATGTAATTGGAAGCTCTTTCCGGATTGTGTGAACAGGATTCACTAACGGGGTAACTATGGCAACGGATATGAAAAAGATTAAGAAACTGAGAGGCGGGAATTGCCTGTTTGTCAGCGGGGATGGAAATACCCTCGCCGGGTTTAGTGGTCAGAATATTGCCTATGTTTATGACCTGTCGGGTGACAGTCTGGAACCGATATTCAAGATCCGGACGATAAGATACCTTTCACGTGTCGCGGTCTCGTCTGACAGAAAACTTCTTGCTGCGAAAAGCACTACCGGAGAAATAGCAGTATTCTCTTTGGAGTCCGGCGAAGAACTGCTTCGGGTCAAAACAAACGAAATGGACGGCTATCAGATGTACTTCACCGCTGACAGCAAGTCCGTCCTCGACTTGGGCAGAAGCCGGATAAAACTCATCGATATTGAAACGCAGAAGGTTACTTATCTGGATGACGATATTCAGCCGGTTACCGGCTTATGTCCGCGTGTCTGGCGTATCGCGCTGGACAGATACAGTAACCAGATTTACAGATTTATTCAGACTGATGAAAATTATTCTGTCGGGGAACTGCAGATTTCCTCCTCGGATCCGGACCGGATCTCTTTTCAGGTAGCGCAGAAGGCACCTTATCAGCTGCCGGGAATTCTCAATGGGTTGTCTCTTTGCAGGGAAAGAAACTATTGCCGGAAAGAGACACATATTGTTGTCACCGACAAGCAGTTTAACGAGATAGGAAAGATCAGTTTCCCGTCCGAATTTGAGAAGCTCTCCCCAGTGCGGAATATCTATGTTTCTCCTTGCGAAAAATACATTCTGTTTGATTTTATGAGGGCTTCAGGAGAATCATATCTTTACGAGCTAGAAACTATGAAGATGGTGCGCAAATTTGAGTATCCGTATCTTTGTGATTTTACAATGGTCAAGGATGATACAGAGTTTGTAGTTTCAACATGGCAGGGAGCTTTTATTGGAAAGGTTTAAGAATACCGTAGGGAAGAAGTAAGATTACGATTTGGTCACTCCATCGGAAAACCGGTATTGTATTATATTTTTGAAGATAATGGTATGGATCGAGGAAGCAATATTTGGAGGTCCATATGAAAGATTTATTTGCAGCGCAGACGAAAAGAGCACTTGCTGCCCTTTTAGTGCTGTCTGTTCTTTTCTCGACAGTCGCCTGTAAAAACAGGAAAGAACAGGTTCAGAGTGATGAGCCCTCGATAGAAACAACAGCGGCCACAACCTCTTCTTCAGAAGAGACATCAGAGACAACATCAGAATCGACTTCGGAAGAAACGACAACGGAAACTACGAAACCTGAACCGACCGGTGTGACGGGTACATATCTGATGATGTACGAGAATCACCAGGCAGATGATATGCCGATCGGTGTTCGTCTGGAACTAATGCTCGAAGATGATAAGATCGCTGTTATGTTCGAACGCGTATATCCCAATTTGAGTTCAGAAGGAATTTATGTATCCTTTAGCTACGATCCCATAGGTCCCTATGTTGTTGAAGCGAAAGAAAACGGTGGAGTCTATACTGCCGAGTGCGGAGGGGAGATACACTCATTTACAGTGGCTTCTGATGGAAAATCGGCAGATGTAAGTCACAGTGTTTTCGGACAAAAGGATGACCAGGATTCCATTACCATGAGCGGTCACTATGAACGAATTGATCATGAAGACTATACTCCGGCTCATGTCCCGTCACCAACGAATGACCCGGCCACACCCGGTGGGGCCGTAGATTCGGTTCTGGCAAAACTGGCCCGCGAACAACTCGGACTTTCTAAGGACGCGGTCCTTACGGAAGATGATCTGTCAAAAGTGTATGCGCTGGATTTGGATTCGGAATACGATTTATCGCTGAACGGGATCGAGTATTTTACTAATCTGAGAACTATCAAAATCCTGTTTTCCTATATTCAGGATATATCTCCACTTGCAAATCTCCATTCACTTCAGGAGATCTGCATCTGCACGGCGCCGGTAGATACCATTCCGGATCTGTCGCAATGCAGAGATCTCAAGGCTCTTACTTTAAGTGAATGTAACATCAGGGATATCTCTCCTGTCGCTTCCCTTGAATCTTTAACGACCCTTGAGTTGAGTGGTAACGATATAACCAGTATCGCTCCGATAAAGGATATGGATTCCCTCAGGACGCTTTCTCTGGGTGATAATCCGATCACAGACTGGGAGACGATCGCCGACAATGAAAAACTGCGTGCAGCGCTTTCTCAGGACTTCGATAAAACCATGAAAGTGATCGATAAAGCCCGTGCCATAGTAAACGAAACAATAACCGGTGACATGAGTGACCTGGAAAAAGAGATAGCGATATATAAGAAGGTGCAGGAAATTGCAGAGCCGGAACTGAGGGATCCGGATGGAGTGTATCAGGAAGCGAATCCTTTCGGCTATATGGTCCTGATAGAAGGCTGGGGCCTCTGCGGCGATTACTCTGAAGCGGTAGCACTGCTTATGACACTGGCCGGTCTTGAGTGTTTCCAGATTCATTCCAGTACTCACATGTGGAATGTCATTAAGATCGACGGTGTCTATTACGAGATCGATTGTATGTGGGATGATCGTAATGAAGTCGAAGGATTGGAGTATTTGAATCTCAGCCGTGCACGCATGGATGAATACGCGTCGCATCATGTTGAGATTCCGCGTTATCCGGTCGCCGACTGCTCGATGCTCCGCCTTGAATATCTGCGTATGCTGAATATCGTCAGTCAATACTGAGGAAGACCGTCTGATACTGTCTTTTTGACTGCTGTTTCCTGATGTGAAAGGTCAGAGTGCGTGATATAATCTGTTAAGACGATTCTTTTTGAAGGAGACGGACATGTATCTGTACCATTTTTTCGACCGGCGCACGGGTCCTTTTCAGAGCCTTCCACAGGACTGGAACGATGACGGGAAGTTCGGACCGGAACGGTATATCGAAGCCCATGTCTGGAGCGAGATGCCGGTGGCAAGATACATTGATGAGTACAATAAAAAGATGGCAGAGAAAGAAGATGTATGACTATGACACAGAGTGAGCAGAAGGAACTGGTTGCATCTACGGCGATCGATACCCTGATTAAGCAGGGTAAGATATTTTCGGGCATGAAGATCGGTCTCGGTACGGGATCGACAGCATATCCTGCGGTAAGACATCTGGCAAAGAGGATCGCGGACGGAACGGTCAAGGACGTGAAAGCCGTTGTGACCAGCTTCGGTACACAGAACCTCTGTGAGGAACTGGATATCCCGGTTTTCTCCATGAACGATAAAGCGATTGGCGGTCATCTGGATCTCGCCATCGACGGAGCCGATGAAGTCGATCCGTGTAACAATGTTATAAAGGGCGGCGGCGCAGCGCTTTTGAGGGAAAAGATCGTGGCGTATAACTCGACGCAGTTTGTCATTGTCGCTGATGCGACGAAGATCGTGGATTCTCTCGGTACAGGGTTCCGCCTTCCTGTAGAGATCATCGGAGAAGCGAGAGTCCCGGTCGTAGCAGCACTGGAAAAACTCGGTGCGCAGTGTATCCTTCGTGAAGGCGTAAGAAAGTGCGGCCCGGTCATCACCGATAACGGAAACCAGCTTCTGGATATCCTTTGGAAAGAGCCTGTGGATCCGGTAGAGATGGAGGATAAGATCAACGGGATCGTCGGTGTGGTGGATAACGGATTCTTCACCAAGAACAAGCCGGTCGTATTTACCATTGATGCTGAAGGTAACGTGATCGAGCGCTGAGAGATAAGTTCATAAGCTTATGTGAATAGAATAAAAACGCCTCCCTGTGATTGCCATAGGGAGGCGCTTTCTATTTCGAAGGTTGTTTAATAGTGCTTTTCTATATTAGGCGCTTGTCTCGGAAGGCGTATTGATGGTGATTTCATTACTGAATCCGAAAACGTTGGCTACTGACTCATACCAGACACTCTTCTCGCCATATGCGATCTGGAAGTGAACTCCATTATCCCAGGTGATGTAGTCGATCGCTGTGATGCCGACTACAAAATCCTCGGCTTTCCAGCTTCCGTTCCCTTTTTCCACAAGCACGGGATGTCTTTCCTTCATGATCCTGATGAATTCTTCTGCCTTGGCACGGTCGTAGATATCGATAACGAGTCCGGTTCCGAAGTTCCCGATTCCATTTACGCGCTGTTCACTAATATCTTTGTTATCGCAGAATACTCCGCTGACAAATATAACATATACATTGTCTTTTTTGACCCGGCTGTATCTTGCTTCAAGCTGTGCCTGTCCTGTGTGACGGTTAGGTTCAATATCAAAGTAGGTTGCCTGTACATCGGTTAATTTATCGCCGATCTGAGGAACTTTTCGGGTGGTCAGGCTGTCACAGAGATCCGCGATCTCTTCTGCGGTCATCTGACTGAGATCGAATACGACTTCGCTCTCTTCTTTTTCTGTTGTCTCTGTCGGAGCGGCGGACTCTTCTGTCGTGGACTCTGTGGTCGATTCCGTTGTCGCTTCCGTGGTGGTTTCTATTTCCTTCGGAGTCGTTGTTGTAGACTCGTCTTCTGAAACATCTGTAGCTTCAGTGGTGGTTTCATCCTTTTCCTTCGTTACCTTGCTGTCTCCCTTGGAGCCGCAGGCTGAAGTCATAACGAGTGCCATTGCCAGTGTAATCACGAGAATCTTCTTTTTCATAATGCCCTCCTTCCGGCCCGCCGGGTACTGCGGCAAGCCAAAACCCAAATGTAGATTAACAGTATGGCCGTATAATGACAAGGAGAGGATTCCGCAGGATAAAGACCCTTATTTCCGCGCTCTTCGCAGATGTCAAACCATTCTTACCTTAATGTGACTACTCTGTTAGGAAAAGCACCGGTATATCTGCTATAGTGGTCCTGCCTGATATGAGGTTCAGGCGGGATGAAAGATTAACGTATGACGTTTTGGGGAGATCGAAAGATGATAAAAAGAAAAATCATAAGTGCTTTTCTGGTATTCACAGTGGTTATGTCCGGATGCGGTAAGAAGCCTTCGGAAGGATCTTCCGTGAAGGAGACTTCGGAGGAGACAACGACAACTTCGGCAACATCAATAGAGACTACAGAAACAACGACCGTGGAGACCACGACGGAGACGACGGTTCCCGAGACAACAAAAGCACCGGAGCCCTTTACTTTTAAACCGCATGTGCACACGGATCTTCTCTCGGAATATGTGACGGAAGATATGTGGAAGGCGCTCTATAACCTGATTGATGCGATCCGTTCTGGCGAAGATACCTTCGTGTGCCCGAACCAGGAGACGTTTACCTGGGCGACCGACAGCACTGTGCTTGGCACATTCCTTCCGCCGGCGGGATGTATCGTCGAGGGAGAATCCTTCGAAAACGGTGTGGGCCGGATCAGGTACACGATCGGAAAAGAAGCGTATCAGGAAAGAGAAAGCGCATTTGAGGCGGAAGTGGTACGCATCTTAAACGAATCCATCCGCACCGACTACTCGGACTTTGAAAAACTGATGGGCCTTTACGAATATATCTGCCTGCATTTCTCGTACGATAACAGCAGCATCGATAACGTCACTGTCGATGAGTTCAGTGACTACGCCTGCATGATGTCGAAGAAGGGCATCTGCTGCGAGATCGCGGGCGTGCTTGCGTATCTTCTGATGCAGTGCGATGTGGAGGCGATCTGTTTCGGATCGACGAACCATGACTGGAATTATGTTGTCCTCGGAGGCAAAGGATATTTCGTCGATGCGACATGGGCGCTTACCGGAAATAACCCGGAGTACGGCGTCATGCTCAATTACTTCCTGATGACTCTCGACGAACGTCTGGCGGATGGCTTTGAGAAGGACGATCTTCAGGTCGAGCAGATCTGGTACTGGAAGAGAGACTACGATATCAGCCGCTTCACTGCGACGGATACATACTTCGCTCCGATCCACGATTATACGGTCTACCGAGGAATGGATACCGAGAAAAATGTGATCCGTTATAAGGTGGGCGATGAGATCCTCGAACTGAGCTACGGAGACCTGTAACTGCCTGAGTTCTCAGTAAAGCCGGAGCCTGATTCTCATCGGAGCGGAAATCCTTTACTGAAAGTTTACCTTGTCAGCGGCCCGAATCGTATATAATAGAATTATCTCAATAACGAGGAGGCGCCGGCATGAAAAAGAAGATCGCCGTGTTTACTACCGGCTGGTGTTCTGAGATCCTCAGTCAATTTCTTACGGGCATGATGAAGACGCTTGGTGAAAACCAGGCGGATATTTTCATGTTCCTTTGTTACCCGACTCCTCTGGATACTCCTGCGAAGAAGCAGGGTGAGATGCTGATCTTCGATCTCCCTGATCTTTCAGACTTCGACCTGGCGATCATCTTCGGCAGTGGCCTGGATTATCCGGACCGTCAGGAGAGTATCATCACAAGGTGCAAGGAAGCCGGTGTTCCGCTCATCATCCAGGGTGCGAGGAGAGAGGGCGTGAGCAGCCTCCGTTCCGATAATACACATGCGATCAAGGAGATGTGCGCGCATCTTTTCGATGTGCATAATGTAAATACGCTGGCGTATCTTGCCGGCACGAGAGAATCCTACGATTCCGAGAAGCGGCTCTCGGCTGTCCGTGAATACCTTCTGGAGACCGGACGCGAAGAGGCGCTGGTCGATGTGTTCTATACCGACTGGGAGAACTCGGTCGTAAAGGATCACATCAGGGAACTGTGTGCTTCGGATGAACCGCTGCCGGACGTCTTTGTCTGTGCGAATGATGGTATCGCGATGCAGGCCTGCGCGACGTTGATCGATTGCGGGTACGATGTTCCCGGTGATGTCCTGATTACGGGATATGATTTCCTCGATGACAGTCAGGTATTCGATCCGGAACTTGCGTCTGTTGACCAGTGTTTCGGTGAGATGGGCGAAGCTGCGACGAAACTCTGGCACGATTTGTTAGAAGGAGATGAGCCGGGCAGAAGTGTGGTGATCCACAGTAAGTTTGTTCCCGGCGAGAGTTGCGGTTGCCTGCATTACCGCGACAGCGACAAGGTCAGAAGACAGATGGGCAGAGACGTGTTCTTTAAGCGCAGCATGACGACTTACTTTAACAGAAAACTCGACATTATCGACTCAACGGTCCTCTCGTGTCCGACGTTTGAAGACTTTAAAATGAACATGCACCGGCTGCTTCAGGACGACCATGATTATGAGGGCGATTCCTTCCATGTCATCCTCGATCCGAATTTCAGCCTGTCGCTTTACGATACGAATGTGAAACTGAATAGTGATGCGTACAGTAAGTACATGGAGGTGCTCTATTCATCTGAAGACGGAGTGCTCTATGAGCAGGAAAGATTTGAATCGCGCGATCTGATCCCGGGATATAAGGGCGAGGGCGCCAACCATATTTATGCATTCCTGCCGCTTCACGAGGCGGATGCATCATACGGATATGTAGTCTTCCGCGACTGCATCGACAAGGTCGGAAACCGCTTCCTGTTTACGTATCAGAACCGCATATCGCTGGTGTTTGAGAAGTTCCGCTATACGCTCACGATCGACCTGATCAACAACCGCCTCCTCAACATGATGAGGCGTGATCCTCTGACAAAGGTCAATAACCGCGTGGCATACGAGGATAAAGAGAAGTACCTGCATTCGCAGATCGTGGCGGATCCGGATATCGAGTTTGCCATCGCGATGTTTGACGTCAACAACCTAAAACTCATCAACGATTCGAAGGGCCACGAAGCCGGTGACGAATACCTGCTCCGCGCGTGCCGCCTGATCTGTAATGTCTTTAAGCACAGCCCGGTATTCCGTATCGGCGGCGATGAGTTTGTCGCTGTTCTGAGCGGTGAGGATTACGATAACCGCGAAGCGCTGATGACGAAAATCAACGACCAGATGAGTCCGTATCAGAATACGCAGCCGCTGCCGCCGGACTATGTATCGATCGCATGCGGCCTTTCCACCTTCGATTCGAAGACGGATACCTCTGCGGCGGATGTCGCTAAGCGCGCCGATGAAGCAATGTATAAAGATAAAACTGCGAAGAAAGCGAGTGCTTATACATGACGTCTCTGCTGTCAGATGCCAAGAAGCTGGACCGGATGCTCCGGGATGCAAAGGAGCAGTACGAAGCAGAGGACCGTTCCGCGCTGAAAGCACCTGTAAAGTATCGTGTGCTCTGGCTTGGATTTACGCATGTTACCTACGGGAAACTCGATTTTCAGATGACGGACTTTGACCGGGAGTATCTTCAGGCGGTCACTCTGAACTACACTAAATTTCTGGAGAAGATCTCCGACCATAACCTCAAGATCACCGTCGATCTTCATTTTGTGGAGGACGCTGCAGAGCTTCGAAAATCCGACCGGGAAGACTGGCTGTATCTTCCGCAGGAATCCGCACAGCCGGCGATAGAGATGTATCTTCCGGATAAGGAATACGATACGGTGCTTACGACCATCCAGACGGAAGGAGAGGAGAACTGCAGGAGAAACCGTCTCCGCAGAGGCTTTAATAAGCACAAGGCGATCCTGGGTCTCATGACGGCAGGACTTTCCTCGCCCATCGGATACTCGACCTTTAATCTGGGTTTCCCGAGAAGAGGCACGTATCCTCTTTCTGATCCGGTGGTGCCGTCACTATATGCAACTGCACTTGCGGTCCATGAATGGATGCACCAGCTCGAATATCTTGGGGAGCTTCTCGGAATTGAATATCCGTCGACCCATGCGTACAGAGGTCCGTCCGAATTCCCGGGATATAAGAAGTTCACTGCCGATGCGAATGACTATGACTATTTCGAGTTCTATAAACTGGTACTCTCGGGCAGACTGCCATATACCGGAGACGGCACGACAAAGTACGTCGGCATGTATCCGAAGATGTGGCCGCTCATTAAGAGAAACCTCTATGAGATCGGAAGCGTTACCCTGAAGAATGCAGACGGGGAGGAGTATCTGGCCGCCATACCGCAGAAAACGGGCGGAAAGAAAAAGCCGAAGGATAGGACACTCCGCCTGACCCTTTCGGATAAACCGTGCGTCTGGAATCTCCGCTATTCCGGAGATGACCGGTATGTGATTTCACCGAAGGATTACCCGGATCAGAGGATCGACCTGCATAATGCGTGGGACGAAGAAGACAATCTCATCAAGCTCCATGGCGGTACCGGCTGCCACAAGGCTCAGATATGGGGACTGGTCAGAAGCGGTGACGGAAATCACTTTATCCAGACATCCTATGAAAGCGGAAGAGTTCTCACCGTGGAGAAGAAGGGCGGCACCGCCACGCTCTGCACCATGGGATCACATGGCGCCCAGAGATGGATCATCCGCCCTGTTTCTACTCCTGAATAATCATTTCTGTCATAACCTTCAGGTATTTTTCCAGACTCATGCCTTCCGGAGGTGTGGAGTAGAAGGTCATCACTTCTGTATCGTCCGGAATAGTGAGTGCGACAGAGATCATGTTTGATTCGATGTGTGTAATGTAGTAGGCTGTTTTCCCATGAATCTTGATCTCCTTGAAGTCATCTTTTCCCAATTTCGGATCGGAGAGACGATTAAGGAAAGAGGAGGTTGCCCGATAGTCAGCTAATTCTTCCCCGGTTATATCCAGGTGTTCCCAGAAGCAGAGGTTCCCGGAGTAGATGTCGGAAGATGGCGTTTTGAGCTGAAAGCGAAAAACGGCCACGGAGACTTTGTGCTCTAAGAGGTACTCACTCACCCGTGTCTGGATCGCATAGAATTCTCTGTTTTCAAGTCCGTTCGCCTTAACAGTGGCATAGTATCTTAACGCGATGAGTACCTGTCCGGAGTAGGCTTTTCCCCTGATGTAGAAACTGTCTTTCCCTTTGAATTTTACATCAACAGATTCATAGATAAGATCGGAGCCGCGTACTTCTTCCGCTTCTTGAAGTTCATTGAAGTACTCCTCCGGGTAATTCGTGCAGATGAGGTATTCGGATTTAGTAAGATCGTAAGTTTCTTCCTCGCCGTTGTAACGGTAGTAAAGGTGATACCCGGATCCATCCTGATAAGCTTTGATCTCTTTTTCGTAGTGCCCGGAGATACCACCGCTGGAAGTCAGGCTGATATACTCGATCTGCGGGTCGGTCCTTTCGACAAAGGGACGGGAGTCCTTCATCTTGTTCAGGATGAGAACGGTCCCGAGAACGATGGCTCCGGTAATAAGTAGGATCAATGCGGCGATCAGGGCTTTCTTTTTCATAGAGATGACCTTCCTTTCATTAGTTTTCCAGGACACCTTTAACGATTTTGTCGAACTCCTGAAACTGACTGTCGGAGAGAGAATCCGGTTCGCACTCGTGGTGTGCGGAGCCGGGAATATTGAAGATGTATACATTCGGATTGTCGCTCTCCGTGACTTCGGCAATGCTGTGAATGTCGGTAAGACCGTTGATCAGGATCAGTGGTTTTTGCGTGGTTTCAATAGCTTTAAGACGTGCCTCTACCGTATCGGGAAAATAGGATGTAACTTGCCGCTGCTCTTTTGCGATACGCATGTCATGGATCGAGGGCTCCATATCTTCGGTGACGGTAAGTGTAAGACCGGATCCATCCTTCTTCAGGGCTTCCCGCAGGTAGGAAAAATCATAAAGATAGGATCCGTCTTCTCTGTAATTCTGGAAGTTATACTGGTATATCGTATCAGGCTCATGCAGATAGTTCTGATCTTCGATCTGATACTGCCATGGACCGTACCCCATTTGGAGAGCTTCAAAGAGTTTGTCCATATAGATATCCATCTTGAGATAGTCGGATTTGTCTACGTCCTTATAGGCGAGGGCATCCTTGACCCGTGCGATGTACTCTTCATCGCAGTATTGCCAGAAATGGATTTGATCGAGAACGAGACAATCGTAGAGTATATCCATGGGGAGATCCGGATCGATCACGCTTCCGGTGAAAACCATATATCCTTTTACTTTATCCATGAGTTTTTCGCGATAGCGGATACACTCGACCTGGAACTCTGTTATCAGATCCCGGTATTCCCTGGCGATCTCTTTGCCGAATCTCTCATCGCCGGCCTTCGTATAGCAGTATTCATAAAGTCCCGGATAGTTCTGTGTACACTTGACCATAGCGCACTCTGCGATGAACAGATCGGCATCTTCCGGGTGACGTCCGGCCTGATAGACCGTGAGGCAGCCGCCCTTGCTGTTCCCTTCGAAAAGCCATTTCCCCGAGAGAAGTTTCTTCAGGCTCTCGATGATAGTATGGAGATCTTCAGAAGCATTCTCATTGGTAAGGTAGGGCCAGTGTTCCGGATTGGTGTAGTGATAGCCTTCCGGAGTGGACTGACCATAGAAACGGTATTCCGCTTCGATGAAATTACACTCGTACTTTTCGGAAAGGATGGTCTCATTCGTTTCATTATAAGGATATTCGTCGAAAAACGGGAAAACGAGGTCGTAACCTGTGCAGGTAAAAAGGTTCGGCGCGTCCTTACCTCTGTACTTGAGGTTCACCCGCTGGCGGAAGGTACCCTTGGAAGGATCTTTGTGATCGACGGGCATCTCGAAGAAAATGACGTACTCATCGTCATCGGAGTGGTATTTAAATCTGGATACTTCAACGACACCCGGAAGTGCTTTTATCTCGGAAGCAAGTTCATCCTCGACGGGGACCATCGATCTGTCCAGATTCACTTCGTCTGATGGCTCATTCTGACTCGTGGGTTCGGAAGAACTTTCCGGTTCCGTCGTTGTTTCAGTTGTGGTTTCCGTGGGGCCTTCAGTTGTAGTCTCTGTTACGGATTCCGTTGTAAAAGAAGTGGTTTCCTCTGATTCACTCTTTCCTTTGCTGCAGGATGTAAGAAGGCATGCAGATGCAAGGAAGAGCGCGAGTGTCTTTGTCATGAGGCGCGATCTTTTCATATATATCCATCCTTCACCAAATTATTCCAAGATAATAGTAACAAATATTCAGGATGGAATCGTGACGATTTAGAAATAAAGGCTTGTACGGATAATAATTCTACAAGAATAGAATTGCTCGTTGACAATCAAATTCTACAGAAGTAGAATAAAGGCGTCTAACATGAAAGGAGTCTACCCATGAAAGATTTTTCTTTAGGTGACAGTGAATATAAACTGATGGAACTGATCTGGGCGTATGCGCCGATCTCTTCAGGTGAGCTGTCGGATATCTGCGAACAGAACCACGGCTGGAAGAAGACGACCGTCTATACCATGATCAAGCGTCTCTGCGACAAAGGATTTATTGCCAACAACAAGGCGAAGATCACCTTCCTCGTGAGAAGAGAAGAGGTCCAGCACCAGCAGAGCAACGACCTCGTGCAGAGAAGCTTCCAGGGATCTCTCCCGAGTTTCGTCAATGCCTTCCTCGGCGATAAGAACTTGAGTAAAGATGAGGCCCAGAAGCTCATCGAGATGATCGAGAAGCATACCAAGTAAGAGGCGCACCCCGGATGAATGCTATATTTGCAAAAGTGTTGGAGATGAGCTTATACGGGAGCATCGCGATCCTTGTTGTGCTTTTGTTCCGCCTCATCTTCCGTAAACTTCCGAAGCGTGTCCTGATCGTTTTCTGGATGATCGTGGCGGTACGTCTGGTGCTGCCTATTAACTTTGCCTCGCCGGCAAGTCTTCTGAATGCCGGCCGGCTTTTCCGATCGGGCAATTCGAAGACGGAGGTTACGCAGATGGATAAGTCTTCGGATGAAGATGCCGACACAGTGTCGGACGCCGATGCAGCTGTTGCCCCGGCTTCAACGGACGGGACGCTCACGGCTGATCCTCAGAAGTCCGATGCAAAAGAACTTGCGCCCGAAACTATCGATGATGTCAGCCGCCTGAACTCCAAGCAGGCGCTCGCAGTGCATATCATTGCGGATATCTGGCTGCTGGTCATTATCGCACTCTGTGTACTCTTCACAGTAAGATACCTGATCTTCTATTCCCGGGCCCGCTGGAAATCCCGTGCTTATGACGGCAGTTACTTTACGACCAATATCGAATCTCCTTTCGTCATCGGTTTTTTCAGCCCGAAGATCTTTATCCCGGAGAAGTTCGACGAAGATGAGAAGGAATATATCCTCAACCACGAGTGGACCCACATCAAGAATAAAGACGGCGTGATCAAGCTCATAAGCTACCTGATCCTCGTCGTCCACTGGTTCAATCCTCTCGTATGGCTCGCTTTCCTTATTCTCTGCGGCGACATCGAGATGCGTGTCGATGAAGAGACGACCGAGGCCTTTGATATGGACATGGTCAAGGAATACTGCATCTCTCTGGTCAAGCACGCCTATGCGGATGCCGGCGGATCTTTCCTTCAGAATACGGCATTCAGCGGTCTGGGTTTTGGCGGCATGGAGACCAAGATCCGTATCAAGAACCTTCTGAAGAATAAAGAAGTGAAGAAGTTCATGCCGGTCCTGGCCATCATCGTGACATTCAGTGTCGTATTCTTCGCATCCTCACGTTCTCTCGGATCCCCAATCGAGGATTATTTTGCCAAGCTCGGAAGAAGTCCGGTCGCCAAGACAGAAGAACCTGAGGAGACTGAGGAATCTGAACCTTCTGAGACGCCGTCTTCTGAAACGGCACCGTCCTCGGAGACCGAAGCTCCTTCTGAAAGCACCGGAGTTGAACAGTCCGGATTCAAAGAAGCCTATATCGATATCTTAAATAAGCTCGACCCGAATAAGCCGACGATCAAGTGTGCCCTGCTCCATATCGACTATGACCAGACACCGGAACTGATCATCACGGACAGCTGGGACTGCCGGTATAACGGATTTAAACTGACTATATATACATATGTGGATGGCAAGGCAACCTGTGTTCTGGATCAGGTGGATGCGGATGATGCTTATAGTCATTTCTACTGCTATCAGCCGGGAACAGGTGCGATCTACCTCTTCGAGGAAACAGACTATGGAGATCCTTCCGTAGATCCCTATGTGATTGAAGAAAATACGATAATCGGTATTCTTTCAGGTAGACCCTCCGATAAGGAAAATTATGTGTATGGTACTCCGGACTGGGTCATTTTGGGGCATGAAGATGTGAAATCTACGATCGATCGCCTTACGACCTGGAATATTCCGGAGGACAGTCTCTATGAGAAGCATCCGAAGTATCCGCCGAAAGATGCTCAGAGTGCAACGGTTCCGCCGACGACTACTACGCAGGAGCCGACCATAACAACGACGGTACCGCCGATGACGACGCAGGATCCGGATTCCACCTCAACCTGGAGATATCACGCGACTCCGCTTCCGATCGATGATTACACGAAGTATATCGGAAAGTTCAGTATCGAAGAGGGTTCCCAGGAGCTTACGATCCCGTATATCGATTATGCGAATAAGAAAATCGAGGTTAAGTGGTTTTTCTACCGCACGGCTACCCTGGATCCTGTCATGCTCCCTTACGAGGACAGCATCGTGTACTTCTATTACCAGGGTTATTATGATGAGAACTATGACGGCGTTATTGACAGTTCTGAGTTTTTCTACAGAAAGGCCACGCTCGAGCTCTGGCCGGACGGTATCCGAATCCAGGTCGAGAACTGCGATTCCTCCGAGATCGTGCCGGAGCTGGATGTTTCCGAGAGCTTTGGCGGATGCTATTACATCACGCCGGGGATCTACTACTATCCGCTGACTTCGAGAGTCGGGTAATAAGAGGCATGAGAAACCAGTATTTCTGTGCTTCCCGTAATGACCGCCTGATCCGGCGATAACCCATTTTCTGAAAGCGATATTCTACCCGTGTAGAAATTATTCTACAAATGTAGAGAAAAACTATTGACTT
>JAILHZ010000031.1 GCA_024695545.1 Clostridiales bacterium | reverse complement strand
GAGATGCAGGAGAAGTTCCCGGAGGCATTCAAGCAGTTCACTGAAGTATGCTCCATTCTCGAAAAGCACTACCGCGACATGCAGGATATGGAGTTCACGGTTGAGCACGGTAAGCTCTACATGCTCCAGACAAGAAACGGTAAGAGAACTGCTCAGGCTGCTCTCAAGATCGCATGCGACCTCGTTGACGAGGGCATGAGAACAGAGGCTGAGGCGGTTGCTATGATCGATCCTCGTAACCTCGATACACTCCTTCACCCGCAGTTCGATGCAAAAGCACTGAAGGACGCAACTCCGATCGCTCAGGCACTGGGTGCTTCCCCGGGTGCTGCATGCGGCCAGATCGTTTTCACAGCTGAAGACGCAAAGGCTTGGAAGGCAGAAGGAAAGAAAGTCGTTCTCGTACGTCTCGAGACCTCTCCAGAGGACATCGAAGGAATGAAGGCTTCCCAGGGTATCCTCACAGTCCGTGGTGGTATGACATCCCACGCTGCCGTTGTTGCACGTGGTATGGGTACATGCTGCGTATCCGGCTGCTCCGAGATCAACATGGACGAAGCAAACAAGAAGTTCACACTCGCAGGTAAGGAATATCACGAGGGTGATGAGATCTCCATCGACGGTTCCACAGGTAAGATCTACGACGGTATCATCCCGACAGTAGATGCTACTATCGCAGGTGAGTTCGGCCGCATCATGGCTTGGGCGGATAAGTACAGAAGACTTAAGGTAAGAACTAATGCTGATACACCTAAGGATGCGAAGAAGGCCCGTGAGCTCGGCGCTGAGGGTATCGGCCTTTGCCGTACTGAGCACATGTTCTTCGGTGACGGAAGAATCGACGCTTTCCGTGAGATGATCTGCTCCGAGACAGTAGAAGAGAGAGAAGAAGCTCTCGAGAAGATCCTGCCGATGCAGCAGTCTGACTTCGAAGCTCTCTACGAGGCTCTCGAAGGCTATCCGGTAACCATCCGTTTCCTGGATCCGCCGCTTCACGAGTTCGTACCTACAGAAGAAGCTGATATCAAGAAACTCGCTGATAAGAAGGGCAAGACAGTAGAGGCTATTAAGGCTATGATCGACTCCCTCCACGAGTTCAACCCGATGATGGGTCACCGTGGATGCCGTCTGGCAGTTACCTATCCTGAAATCGCAAAGATGCAGACAAAGGCTGTCATCCGTGCGGCTCTGAACGTGAAGAAGAATCATCCGGATTGGAACATCGAGCCGGAGATCATGATCCCGCTCATCGGCGACATCAAGGAGCTCAAGGTCGTGAAGAACATCGTTGTGGAGACAGCTGATGCTGAGATCGCTGCAGCAGGTTCTGACCTCAAGTACGAAGTAGGTACCATGATCGAGATCCCTCGTGCTGCTCTTACAGCTGACGAGATCGCAAAAGAAGCTGCATTCTTCTGCTTCGGTACCAACGACCTGACACAGATGACATTCGGTTTCTCCCGTGACGATGCCGGCAAGTTCCTTGAGGCTTACTACGAGTCCAAGATCTTCGAGTCTGACCCGTTCGCACGTCTCGACCAGAACGGCGTAGGTAAGCTCATGAAGATGGCCATCGATCTCGGTAAGCCGGTTAACCCGAACCTGCACATCGGTATCTGCGGTGAGCACGGCGGTGACCCGACGTCCGTAGAGTTCTGCCACAAGATCGGCCTGGATTATGTATCCTGCTCGCCGTTCCGTGTACCGATCGCTCGTCTCGCTGCTGCACAGGCTGCAATCGCTGAGCAGAAGTAATTCGGAAGCGTAAGTAAACGAAAAAAAGAGAAAAGCCGGAGTAGCAATACTCCGGCTTTCTTTTTGCTCCTTACCATATGACGGAGTGATATACTGAAATCAAAGAAAGAGAGGGAGCGTTTCAGAATGCATTTCGGTTTTTCCTATGTGGGTCTTATCTTTCTGCTGATGTTGTTTGTCCCCAATTCCTTCTGGCCGAAGTATCCGCCGCAGGACTACGATAAATATGTCGCAAGAGAAAGCAAGGTGCTGCTGCTTTTCGAAAGGATCGGGCAGGTGACGGTAACCACTGCCGCGGTGATCTTCACGGACTTTAATCTGAAGCCGTGGTCGCTTTGGTATCTGTGGCTGATCGTGGCATTCCTTCTGATGATCCTCTATGAGATCCACTGGATCCGTTACTTCCGAAGTGAGAGGACGATGCTCGATTTCTACAGGAGCATCCTCGGTATCCCGCTGGCCGGCGCGACCCTCCCAGTCATCGCATTTTTCCTTCTTGCAATATACGGCAGAAACTGGGGGCTCGGGGTCGCAGTAGTATTTCTGGGAATCGGACATATCGGCATCCACGCGATCCATAAGAAGGAAGTCGAGCAAGAGTTGCGTGAGAGCACGTGAGCCTGTTACACTACGAGTAACAGATTAGGATATCCTTTCCAAGCCTATCCTAATATTTCCTGCTAAAGGAGGAAGTTCAATGAAGAATTCTGTAAAACGTGTATGTGCATTGGTTCTGATCACATCCTTCCTGTTCTCGGTCGGCTGTAAGAGAAAGAAAAAAACCGAGATAAAGCTCGTGCAGGAAACGGATCCGTATTACAGTTGTGAAGAAATCAAGCTGGACTTCCAGATTCCGGGAGATGAGGATAGAAAACTAAAATTCCGCTATTTCGATGACCAGAAGATCTTCTCCGATGGCATAGTGATGACTGTAACGGAAGAATATGTTATTCCGGAAGACCTGGAGAAACGCTATACGCATTTCCAATACAACCCGGAGGATGAAAACAATGTTGCCGAGTATACGAAGCTTCTGGAGGAGCGCAGCAGCTATTCGCGAAAAGGACTTGTTGTTTTCGGGCTGGATGGGAAGATGAAGAAGTTTACTCCGTTTGATGCCGCTTCCCAGGTTCTCGGAATAGCTGAGGATCCTTCCGGCAAAGTTAAAATTCTGCTAAATACATCAGACCTTAATCTGAACAAGAATAATTCGACGATCCTTTGTGACCTTTCGCCCGAAGGCGAACTGGTAAATCCGGTTTCACTAGGAAAAACTGTGCGTAACGGGCAAGATTTATTACTCCTGGATAATGGTAGTTTTTTCTGTTTTGATAATGAGGACCGTGCACTTCTTCTGTTTAAGGCGGATGGAACGCTTCTTAATTCAGAGTCGTTTTTAGGTTTGTACGTGTACCGATTATTCCAAGTTGATGGGAAGTACTACGCTTACTTCATCAAAGAACATATGGATATGTCTGCTCCAGATCAGTTTATGTATGAGTTTGATCCTTCTACAGGAAAAAAGATTGGTGGAAAAAAGGGCGAAAAACTGGATGTCGCTTGTCCTATAAATGGCGGTTATCTGGTTCAGGGGAAAGATGGCGTGTATGCGACCCTTGGAAATGGAATCAGGAAATATGATCTTCTTAATGGGACCGAACCTCAGCAGATACTATCCTGGAGCAATACAGACTGCAATTACCATGGAATAGAGAGTGCGAGCACATATATAGAATCTGAAAACGACATATATGTTTTAAGAAAAGCCTCTCAAGGTGTCGCTGAATCCTATGGATGGTTTGTGTTTGATAATCCGGATTCACTAAATATCATGCATCTGCATCGCGAGGAAAAGAATCCGCATGCAGGAAAGAAGATTATTTCTTTAGCTTCTATCGGAAATCTGGATGAATACTTTCTGGATCAGTTGAATAACTATAATCTCGACCCCGAAAAAACGGCCAGGATCGTTGTGAAAGATTATTCAACAGATAATATGTATTCACGAAGCGGATCCGCTGGCGCCACATTCGGGAATTCTATGGATTTTCAGACGACAGAAGATTTTTCAAAAATCGCAGATCAGGTCTATCTTGATGTGAGAGCGGGAGACGGTCCGGATATTCTTTTGAATTTCGGGTCTTTTTCCCAGTTCAATACGGAACGTGCACTGGTAGATCTGAATACGCTGATTGATGGAGAATCGCCACTGGATAGGAGTCTTCTGTATGATAATATCCTTCGCTCTTATGAGACAAATGGAAAGCTTTACCAGATCCCACTAACGTTTAATGTAACCGGTATGTTGGTGAATACAAATTATGTAGGTGATCGAAGCGGCTGGACATACGAGGAGTTTAACAATATCAGCCAGTCTCTTCCGGAAGATGTCAAAATGATTGGCATTATGACCCAGAGTGATCTGTTGGAGACGTTACTGGACGGATCAACAAGTCATTTTCTCGATTACGACGGACAGAAGGTCAAGTTCGATGATCCGGAATTTCGAGAGATCCTTACTCTTGTGAAAACGTATGGAATCCCGAAAACTTATAGCGAGATCTTTGAGGAAGCTTTAAGTGACGAAACAAAATTCCAAGCGGGCATGCTTGCCTCGATGAACTGGTCATTTTCGATAGGGAATTACTATTTTGAAAGGTTCCTAAATATCTACGATAGTTTTGATGGAAAAGTCAGCATGATCGGATATCCCGGGATGGATGGGGCCGGTGCAAGAGCGGATAAAGCCACTTCTATCGCGATTTCCCAGTCGTCACAATATAAGAATGAGGCATGGGACTTTATCCGATCCCTTTATGAAGAAGATACGCAGATTGCTCTTTCCCGTGGAACTCTGGGTTTCCCGGTCAATAGGAAAGCCTTAGATTACATGCTGGATCTTGAGACTAAATCGAATCAAAGAGGGTGGGAAAGGGCAGAAACAGATGAGTCCGAAATGTTGTCTATGACATATAACAGCGTACATATGAATGAAGAACATGTGACGCTGATTCTTAATATAATCGAGAACATTCATGGTTACTGTTCATCTGATCCGTCTGCTCTGTTGATCATCCAGGAGGAAGCGCCAGGATACTTTACCGGTCAGAGAACTCTTGATGACGTGGTCAACATCATTCAGAAACGAGCCGCTACTGTCGTACTGGAACGTGGATGATCCGTATTGGTAAAAAATGAAGGAGGGACCGATATGAAGAATTCAGCTAGAGCTGTAGTTGTGAAGATCTTGGTGACTGTGCTGATCATATCGATGGCATGTGCTTTTTCTGCATGCAAAAAGAAATCGAAGGTTCCGACGAAAGAGGAGTTTTTAAAAGAGCATATCAACGATTCGGATCCGCATGGTGTGAAGAAACTGGACTTCAACCGCGAGGACCTCATCAAGGCGTGGGGTGAGCCAGACGCTGATAAGAGCCGGGGTTCTTCTTATGTCTGGAAGTGCGGGGATAAATTCATCATTGTCGGAGCTGACCCGGACGATCCGAATAAAATCGAAGAGATGTATGTGTCCTTTACGCAGGAACTGGTATATCTGTTCTCGAATGCTTCGATAATCTACGTGAGTGCGCGGCAGGACGGTGTGACGGATTATCATAACTGCATCATGGTTGAGGAGATGTATTTTGACAAGGAGACTTTGGCGAGTCTTGAGATAGGGACGATCCTGGAGATCGAGTTTGACGGGTACTTTCTCGATACGTATCCGGGACAGCTGAGCAATCTGTATTCGGTCAAGGCTACAGGGAAAGTCGACGAGTCGGAAATGCCGGCGCTGCAGGAACAGGAAAAGTATATACGAGAGAAATATACCGGCGAAAAGTGATATAATCTCTCCGGGGTTGTTTATTATACATAACAAGTGCAAGGAGACATTGAAAAATGGCTAAGTCGAGGCTGCGCGTTTTGGCGTTGTTTTTGTGTTTTGCAATAGCGTTTCCGCTGGTGGCGTGCAGGAAAAAAGAGAAGAAAGCGACTTCTAAAGAGTCTTTTGCGTCATACTATTCCACGACAAATACGATCATGTCTATCCCAAATGTTATGAAAGCCGGTTTCTGCGGAGACGGTGCATTTGCGCTGACATATTGTGAAACTGAAGAATATCGGGATGCTTATCACAAGCAGAGTGTGCCTTCCTCGGGAGATACGACCAACCTTCCATATCTCCCGCTCGATGATGAGGGAAAAGAGATCGCACCGGAGAGCCTCCTTTACTATCTGGATGAGAAGGGCGAGATCAAAGCGACATACGATCTGAATGAAGAAACCCGTCCTTCGCAAGACATCCGAAATATCTACTGTACCGATGACGCATGCTGGGTCCTGACGAGCCGTGTGGACAAATCTGCAGGTGTAAGTGAATACTTCGTTGACTGCTTTGATCCGAAAAAAGGAGTTACGAAGCATATTGATCTTGATTTGGGTTCTTATCGCGGAGTGGTATTCGGATTTGAGGTCGGCGAGGATGGGAACTTCGTGTTAACCTGCATGGGCGACAGGGGGGTTATGCTGATTCCGGGCGGAAGCTTCGAGGTAACCGGCGGCAACGACAAGGTGTTCATGCTGGATAAAGATGGAAAACTGAAAGAAGAAATCGAACTTCCTGAGACCTATGCGAGCGGCAGTGCTGTTACGTGGAAAGGTTCACTGACATGCATGGGAGCCGGAAAAGAACTGCCACAAGTGCTTTTCAAGTATGATGAGAAGAATAAGACATGGACGGAGACGGATATCGCCGTTACTGAGGGATGGAATAAGCTTCTGGTTAGGAATAGTGATCTGTTCAGTATTGAAACTTCAAAGATCGTCCGGCTGGATGAGAAGGAGACTTCCGAACTGAAGCTGGAAGAGGTATCGGTGTGGGGACATGTCGATGATTTCAGGTTCCTTGAAAATGGAGAAATCGAGCTTCTGGTCATGCCGATGAGTGACGATATGTGTATCCTGTATCACCTTGCTCCGTCGGATAAGAAGACGCAGGAGAGCAAGAAGGAGTTTGTCATTGCTGGTTATAACCTGATAGAGAGTCCGATCCCGCAGCTGGTGGAGGAGATAAGTATTCAGCATCCTGAGGTGAAGTTCGTCATGCGTGACTATATGGAAGAGCTCGAAGCTTCCGGCAAATCCGGGCGAAAGGATCTCTATGAACTTGTCAGTCTGGATATCGCGAATGGACGGGCTCCCGATATGTATTTCGACTGCTTCGATGATATCTCGCTGGGCGAGATGGGAAGACTCGGGTACCTTAAGGATCTGACGCCGTATCTGGAGACGCTTAATGAAGACGACTATTTCATGGAGAAGATCACGATGGGCAAGAAGACACCATACTGTGCCAGCCTGACGTATTGGATCCTCGCGTTCGAGGCTTCTCCGGAGTATGTGGAGAATACGGACACGTGGACGTATGAAGACTTCTACCGCTGCGCCGGAAAATTCACGGATCTAACCTGTATCCAGAGCGTTTACTCGAAAGAGTCTCTTCTGAAATACGGTGTTCTGGCACAGATGGATGTGTTTACTGCAGGAGGAGAAGCGAACTTCACGGGGGACGATTTCCTGAAACTTCTGAAATGGACGAATGATATCGGGCGGAAGGAAGACTGGGAGGATTATACGAATGCGGAACTGGATGACGGGCTGTTTATGCTTGATTACCAGAGTATAGACTCTCCGGGAAAAGTAATCGATCTCAAGGATCACGTTCTTGTCGGGTTCCCGAATGAGAACGGGGCGCTGCATGCGGTTCCGAATTACCTGCTGGCGATCTCCGCGACAACTTCTCAGGACGAGCTTGCCGGTGAGATCATCCGACATGCCCTTAGTGAGCAGTTCCAGTCGAACTGTCCGGCGATGAGTGCCGGCACAATGATGGTTAACAGAAAGTGCTGGGAACAGGATTTCGAGGAGTCGTATAAACTCTATACGGAATCCTATCCGGAAAAACTGAAACTCAGCAAGGAAGAGTACCACGATATGGCGCTACAGACTATTTCCAGAGCGGACCGGTATCTCCATGGATATAAATCGGTTGTGGATGTTGTTCTGGAAGAAGCTGCCGCCTACTATTCCGGCACCTATTCGGCGGAACATGTTGCGGAACTGATCCAGAATCGCGTGAACACATATTTAAAAGAAACGAACTCATAATAGAAGAGAAGGAGCATTGATCTATGAATAAGAATACTCGAAAAACACTGGTTATTCTGCTTTCCTGTGCCGTGATCGGAGGTGCGGTATCCGGCTGCAAGTCAAAGGAGAAGACGGAATCTTCAAAGCCGGAGAGTACCACTTCTTCTGTGGAAACTACGACAACTTCGGAGACCGAAGGCACGACTTCGTCGGAACCCGAAGATACGACTGCTTCTTCCACCGAAGAGACTTCTGCCGCGGAGACGGAAAAACAGAAACTGTCAGCAGATGAGATGCTGGACGCATTCCTTAAGTACTGTGAAGAGAATGAGGTTGCTTACGATAAATCTGCCTCTGTCCGTAATGAGGAGGGGTATACGCGCTATCAGACGCCGCAGAACGGTACACTGTTTGTAATCGATAAGTACACCAGTGAGGACCTGGCGAAAAAAGCCATCAAGGAAATCAAGGCATACGGCGGCTGGTATGAAGAGGATCTGGTGAAGAAGTCCGTCAAGATCGATGAAGACGGTCTGACACTTGAAGGGTATTACTGCCAGACCCCGGACGGGCAGAACATGCTCTTTGTGATCGGAGCGAAAGAAAAGCTCGCCTTCCAATTCGAGGCTGTCGATGATGAACAGGTCAAGCTTGCCGAGGAGCTCCTCCTGTCGATGGGGATCGATGTAAAAGCGAACTCATAAAGAACCCGGGGCAAGTATACTTCCCGTTTAGTGTCCCGTATAGCTTGAGAATGCTATAATGACCGTGAACACAGTTTTCGGGGAGTAGTGATATGAGTGATTTGGAGATCATCCCGCTTCCGAAGGATCAGTGGAAAGGCACACCGATCCTGATGCGGTATACGGTGGAGGAATACTTCAATGTGGAAGTTACGGAGGATCCGGATTCATTCCATATCGACCTGGTCTTCGTATATATGGAGAAGAAGCCGAATGTATAAGGTGACGTTTAACGGTAAGGAAGTCACGGTGAATACGGAAAGTTCTCTGTTCTCGCCGAAGGAGGCAGACAGGGGAACACTTGCCATGCTCAAGCATGTCGAGTTCCAGGAAGAGGACAAGGTCCTGGACCTCGGCTGCGGATGCGGGATCGTATCGCTGGCCGCGGCGGC
>JAILHZ010000017.1 GCA_024695545.1 Clostridiales bacterium | reverse complement strand
GATGCAATCAATCAGCCGGATATAGTGAAGAACCAGTACCAATCCTCGTCGAATCTCAATACGAGGATCTCGATCCACGATAAGTACTCGACAAACAAGATGGGATTCAGTAACTGGATCTTCTCGAATTATGAGATCCCGGAGGGTTCGCGGATCCTGGAACTGGGATGCGGTACCGGAAGCATGTGGGTCGGAAAAGATGAAGAGGTAAAGAGGTGCGGAAGGCTCATACTGTCGGACTTCTCGGAAGGTATGATAGATACGGCAAGAGCGACTCTCTCCTCATATGACAAGATCGAGTATCAGGTCATCGACATTCAGAATATCCCTTTTGAAGATGATTCCTTTGATATCGTGATCGCGAACATGATGCTTTACCATGTTCCGGATCTGAACAAGGGCCTTTCTGAAGTCAGACGTGTCCTGAAGGATGGTGGTGCATTCTACTGTGCGACCTTCGGCGAACACGGGATCATGGAGTATCTGGCCGCACTTCTCGGAGAGTATGGCGTGGAAGATAACACAAATAAGAGTTTCACACTTCAGAACGGAAGTCAGTATCTGAAGAGTGCTTTTGAAAAAGTAGAAAGACTGGACTATAAGGACTCGCTGGCAGTCACCAATGTAGATGATCTCATCGACTATATCTACTCGCTTGCCAGCATGACGACACTGAGCAGCAGAAACAGAGATGAGATCCGCGAAGCTCTGACGAAGGAAATGACGGACGGCGTGCTGAATGTGCCGAAGGATTACGGCATGTTTATCTGCGGCTGAGTCAAGAGGGAGGAGAGACCGGGAATGGGTACGGAAAAGAACAGAAACCGCACGGTGGATTTTGTAAAAGGCGCCGCGATCCTTCTTATTGTGTTTACGCACTATGATTGGACAGTCGGCCAGCGCAGGATCTTCGTGTTCCCGTATCTGATCAACATGGCGGTCCCGATTCTGATGATCATCACGGGCTATGTGTATTCTCTTTCTCTTCAGAAGAAAAACGTCGCGCATCTTGAAGATGCGTACCAGGGAAGCGTCCTGCTCAGAAGGAGCGTAAGATACTGCCTGCCTCTGATCGTTCTGGCGGTATGGGAGATCTGTGATCCGCATTTCCATCTGTCCGGAGGATTCCTTGACTATGTAAGATGGTTCATTAACGGCACCGCCGGAAAAGGAAATTACTACTTCCCGGTCATGCTGCAGATGGTATTCCTGTTCCCGATCATCTATTTCATTCTGGAAAAGAAAAAGAGAACGGGCCTTTTTATCTGTCTGATCTTCAACCTGACCTATGAGGTGCTGGCATGGTCCTATGGCATGAACACGGACTGCTACCGGCTTCTGGCTTTCAGATATGTGTTCGTGGTCGCGGCCGGTATCTATGCATTTAAAAAGTTCAAGATGAACCTCCTCTGGTCGATTCTGATCACTGCGGCAGGTGCGGTCTTTATCTCGGCACTCGTTTATATGGATTATCAGCCGAAGATCTTTAACGCGGACTGGGCGGGCACGAACTGCATCGCATCCATGCTGGTCATCCCGCTGATGATCTGGCTTCTGAAATACGGAAACCTCCGCTTTGTTCCGCTGGAGATCATCGGAAAAGCATCCTACCATATCTTCCTGGTGCAGATGGCCTACTATGCAGGCTACTATCCGATCCTTTCGGACAAACTCGGAAAAGGCCCGGTCCTTCTTCTTATCGGAATGGCGATCTGCCTGATCATCGGTATCGCATTCTATCTGATCGACCAGCCGGTGCAGAAAGCAATCAATAAGCTGTATAAAAAGTAAGACCTTGCGATACGGAGTGTGAGAAAAATGGCGATCAAAAAAGAGATTAGAGACGAACTCAAGAAGCTCGCAGATGAGAAATACAGGGAGATGCAGAAGACGATCATCCCGACAGCTGATCCGGATTCGATCATCGGTGTGCGTACGCCCGAGCTCCGTAAACTGGCAAAAGCACTGGCGAAGAGGGATGACATCGATGAGTTCCTGTCGGATCTTCCGCACAAGTCGTTCGATGAGAACCAGCTGCACGCATTTGTGCTTTCCGAGATGAAGGATTACGATGCCTGTATGGAGAAACTGAATGCCTTCCTTCCCTATGTGGATAACTGGGCGACGTGCGATCAGATGTCGCCGAAGATCTTTAAGAGGCATAAGGATGAGCTCTTAAAGCAGATCAAAGTCTGGCTCAAGTCGAAGGAGACCTACACGATCCGCTTCGCGATCGGGATGCTGATGGAGCACTTCCTCGATGCGGATTTCGATCCCGCATATCCGAAGATGGTAAGTAAGATCCGTTCAGAAGAATACTACATCAACATGATGATCGCATGGTATTTTGCGACGGCTCTCGCCAAGCAGTATGATGCGGTCCTCCCGTATATTGAGGAGAAGAAACTCTCCGACTGGACCCACAATAAAGCGATCCAGAAATCGGTCGAGAGCTACCGGATCACCGACGAGCAGAAGGCGTATCTGAAGACACTGAAGGTGAAAAACACGAAGAAATAACCCGGAATCGACAGACGGCGCAAACGCCCTGATTGCAGCGATGTAAAGTCATCTTTACATCGCTTTTTTTCTTCGTGTAAAGCACTTTGGATAGACGCCTTTCTATCCTCCGTGCATAATCCGGGATGTAAGACGGAGCCGGGAAGAAAATCTTCGGACCGGCAATGAAAATGTTTACCGGAGGAAAGAAAAATGTTGAAGGATTTAGGTATTCACGGAGGCACTCTGATCGCATGTCTGATCATGGGGTATTTTGTCATTAAGTGGGCAGTTAAGGCTGCGATCCTCGAAGCACACTATGTGATCACGGGAGAGAAGAGTGAGGAAGAAAAAGAGGTCGAGCGCATGATGGAAGAGGATGCGGAGAGAAGGCGCCTCGCGGCAGAAGAATATGCCGCGGGAAGAGAAGCGAAGAAGGCGGCAAAAAGAGCGAAGGAGTAATCCCTCATCCGTTTGCCAAGATACTGCAATTGGTGCAAAATAGGACTTGTCATCGACAAGTCTTATTGCATCGAGGTTGATCATGGAGATCGGAAAGCGCATCAAAGAGCTTCGTACAAGCCACGGCTGGAATCAGGAAGTCTTCGCGGAGAAGACCTATGTGTCCCGCCAGACGGTCAGTTCCTGGGAAAACAATAAGAGTTACCCGGACATCAAGAGCCTTCTTCTGATGAGCGAGCTTTTCGAAGTGAGCCTCGATGACCTGATCAAGGGAGATGTTGTCGAGATGAAAAAAGAGATCAGTAACGAATCTATCCGTGAGTTTAATAAGTGGTCGAATATCCTGGCCGTGGGATTTCTTATCGGGATCCTGATCCCGTACCCGCTGTTCCGGTTCTTCGGGTGGTGGGGCATCCTGGTGTTTCTTCTTTTCTGGATCGCGCTTCTGGCGGTCGCCTTTAAAGTGGAAGCTTTAAAGAAGAAAAATGACATTCAGACTTACAAGGAGATCGTTGCTTTTACCGAGGGAAAAGCACTGGGGAAGGACGAGAAGATTGCTGAGAAGGCGAAGCGTCCGTACCAGAAGGTGCTGCTGGCGGTAGGTTCCGGCGCCCTCGCACTGGGTGTGTTTATTCTTCTCGAACTTATCTTCGGATAGTTTTTTCGGGATGGACACAGGAAGAACACACGGGTAAGTTAACATGAGGTCATGGAGGGAATATACATGTCCAGAATGCTTATCGTAGAAGATTCCACACAGCTCCGCGAACTGATCGCCGGATACTTCCGGGACACAGGTGCTTTTGACGTGGACGCGGCAAAAGACGGAATGGAGGGGTTTTCTCTCGTGTCGAAGAACACCTACGATATAGCTATTCTGGACATTATGCTTCCGGGCCTTTCCGGGTTTGACATCTGCAAGATCTTAAGAAGAAAGAGCAACTGCCCGATCGTTTTCCTGACGGCGCTCGGCACCGAGGATAACATCCTGAAGGGATACGCGCTCGGAGCGGATGAATACATGGTCAAACCCTTTTCCATCAAGGTCCTGTACGCGAAGTGCCTCGCGCTTCTGGCCAGAAGTGCGGCGGGAAAAGAAGAGGAGAAGGTCCTGGCATGCGGGGAGATCCGCATGTATCCTTCGCGTATGGAAGTGCGGGCGGGCGAGCAGGAAGTGGAGCTTCCGCCGAAAGAATATTTCCTTCTTAAGGTTCTCTTGGAGAACTGCGGACATGTCCTCGGAAGAGACAGACTTCTGGATCTGGTGTGGGGCGCGGATTTTGACGGATCCGAGCGCGTGGTCGACAGCCACATCAAGAAGCTGAGAAAGAATCTGGGAGCTTTCGGGGATACCATCAAGACGGTGATCGGCGGCGGATATAAAGTCATGCCGTGACGGATCTGTCTGATCAAGGAGGATCTCATGAAAAAAGGAAAAGGGATGTTTGTTCCCGGTAAAAAGACGATTAAGAAGCCGAAGTTTATCCTGGAGTTTGCCGTGTGTCTGGCTGTCTGCCTGACCGTGAGTTCTTTTCTAACGAATAAATACCTCGAAAAAAGAAGAGAGGATGCCATCGGGATGCTCGATGAAGAGTATCGTTCGAATTCCGAAAATGTTGCCGGGTTTCTCGGCCTGTACGCGGATGCGAAAGTAATCGAAAACTCGGATTCTTATGTTCCGGGAATGGCCGTTGATGATAATTGGGACGAACTGGAAACCTCCATATATATTTACGGCATGATCACCGGAGAATATGGCGTCGCATATATCGGGCGGACGGAAGTGATGAGAGTTCCGACCGGTTACTATGCTTCTATCAGGTTCAATCAGTATGCCGACAAACCGCAGGGTGTATTGATTTTGGAAGATGATTCGTATATGGCGCCTCTGACGACATATAAAGACGGAAAATATGATCCGGTCGAGAACGCCAAGCGTGTTGCCAGGTACCGCGCTGAAGGCGGGCAGATCGAATCCTATGCACGTTTGGGATGGGTCCCGAAAATATACGATATCTATTGGGAGACCATCTACGTTAACGAAGAGACTCACCGCTTCCTTCCCGGTAAAGTAAAGATCGTGGACTATTTCAAGGATGAAGATATTGATGAGATCGACCTGACGCCGCAGGATACAAAGGGATATACCCTTGTGGAAACGGACGGTGATCTTCAGATGTGGCTGCATGGATACGTGGATCCGAAGAAGACAGAAGAACCTTTCTCGGAAATGATCTGCGCTGCCGGAAGAGGCGGGAGTGAATCCATGGAAAATTACTGGCCGTTCTGGAACTTCCGGACGACTCAGACATATCTTTACAGTCAGTCAGTCTTTGAAGTGCTTCCGATCACCTCCCGTGTCATGTGGATCCAGGATATCCTCGCAGCAGTCCTTCTGGCACTTGTGATCAGCGTGATCTGGTACCAGAGAAAAAAGTATATCTGGAGAGTCTTCGAGTATAGAAAATCAACGACCGAGGCAATGGCTCACGACTTGAAGACGCCTCTTGCCGCGATCTCGATGTATGCCGAGTGCATGGAGGAGCAGCCGGAGAAGACAGGTGAATATACAGGAAAGATCCGCGAGAATGTTTCCGAGATGAACCAGATGCTCGAGAAGATCCTGAGCTTCTCTAAGAGCGAAGGCGGTGGGAGTACACTTGCCAAATCGTCAGTGGATATGGATAAGCTGATCCGTGAAACCATCTCTAAGTATGACGGGCTTTTCGCGAAGAATAAGATCGAAGTAAAGGTCTATAAACAGGAAGACTGCGTGATCAAGACGGACGAAAATACGATGCGCCAGACGATCGAAAATCTTCTTTCCAACTGCGCGAAATACGCGGAGCCCGAAAGTGAAGTCCGCATCTTTATCACGGGCAGTAAACTCGAGTTCAGTAACAAAACCTCTCTTTCCGACGTGAATGTGGAGGAACTGAAGAAACCTTTCGTGAAGGGCGATACCTCCCGCGGTGAGAATGGTACGGGACTGGGTCTTGCAATCGTGGATAACAACCTGAAGATCCTGGGGTACAAGCTTGACCTGGAGCTGGAAGAAGGCTGGTTCACGGCCAATGTTCACCTAAAATAAGCCTCCCGGAAACAATATCTCTTACCACGATTTCAGACCACCATTTCAGGCGGAAAAATGGTATAGTATATCTGTGATTTATTTTCGGGAGGATATACTCATGCCAATGATGGAAAGACCGGCCGTCAGGGATGTAAACGGCGGAAAATTCTGGGAGAACAAGTATCAGACTTTTGAATTAAAAGTATTCGTTCCGGACAACGATCTGGACGGACAGACAAATAACTATACCTTCAGAGCACCTCTGCTCCTCGTCTTCGAAGAAGAGAAGCAGGATACGGAAAGCACGGTGGAGTTTGCAAAGAAGACGGGTCTTGCCAAGATCGCAGCGTCAGTAGATTCCAGCGTGCTTTTTATCTATCCGACATGCGAAGGCGGATGGGAAAAGGCGGATGAATCACTCTATGCCGAGCTGATCTCGGAAGTAAAGATGGTCCCGGTCTATAAGGACGGCATTGTCGAGAACTTCAATTTCTTCACACAGAAATTCGAGGGATTCTTCCCGAGAGGCGCGATCTTCAGAGCGGACATCTACAGCTACGGAAAGTCCGCCGACTACGTTGCGAAGAACCTTCTGAAGACGCTTCAGGGACAGTACCTCTGGGGTCCGGGCGAGATCACACCGGCGATGTGCTCCATGGAGAACTTAAGTGTCATCCCTGTTGTCGAGAGAAAGGACATCGCGATCTTAAGCGTAGGCAATTCTGCTGAGGTCAACAGTGCTTTTGAAGGATGCGAAAATCTCCTCATCAAGGAGACGGCAGAGTATGAGAAGGACTTCTATTCCTTCGTTAAGAAGTTCAAGATGTGGTGCGGCAAGATCCAGATCGAACCGGATTTCCCGGCGCTGGGCATGACCGAGGATGTCGGCTCCGTACTCGTAAAGACTTCGGAAGATAATGACTTTGTCCCGGGAAAACCGGCAGAGCATAAGGCCGGATATTTCGCATACTATAACAATGACATCTTCGATAACGGTCCGGTACCGCTGGTCTTCGGATGCCACGGCGGCGGCGACTCTTCCATGTACCTGACATTTGTTGCAGAGTGGTGGGAGATCGCGCACAGATACGGATTCCTCTTCGTATCTGTCGAGAACCATCAGTTCATGACTGCGACCGAGGCGATCGAGGTCATCGGGGGACTGAAGAAGAGATATAACATCGATGAGAGCCGCATCTATGCGACCGGCTTCTCGATGGGCTCCGGCAAGACTTGGGATCTTTATCAGGAGTATCCGGAAGTGTTCGCGGGCATCATGCCGTGCAGCGCGCTGTTCCCGGTATATACTTCTTTCTTCGGAAAACCGGTGAAAGAGAACATCAACAAGACCGTGGCCGTTCCGGTATTCTATTCGGGCGGCGAGAAGTCTCATCTTCCGGAACTGCCGTTCCAGGCAGATTCTTCACTCGAGCGTGTGAAGTATGTGGCTGAGGTAAATAAGCTGAAAAAGAATTTTGGAGAAGTGCTTTTCGAGAATAAGGACAACTGGGAAGATCCGATCTGGGGCGTCCCGGGTGACCATATCGAAAAGATCCGCGACGAGTCCCGCGATGCGGTGCTGACTGTTCACTACTATGACAGTGAGGACGGCGTCTGCAGAACGGCGTTCGCGAGCATCGACAATCAGATCCACGAGTGCCGTCACCACAGCTGTGAAGAGGCATGGAAGTTCATCTCGAAGTTCAAGAAATGAGGAGAAGCATATGAAGTACACCATGACGATTGCAGGCCTTGAGCGTGACCTGCCCCTCTGTCCCATCGCAGACGATCTTTATATCGCCGCGTTTATCTGTTTCGGCGATGCCGAGATCACGACCGCATGTGCGACCGAACTTCTGAAGCTCGTTCCGCGTGAGGATTATGACTACATCTTCACGGCGGAAGCCAAGGGCATCCCGCTCGCACATGAGATGGCGCGCCAGAGCCGTGCGGAGAAGTATTTCGTCGCGCGCAAGGGCAAGAAAAATTACATGCCGGATCCGCTCTCTGTCGACGATGAATCCATCACGACAGTCGGAAAGCAGAACCTCTTCCTCGGAAGAGATGATGCCGAGCTGATTGCCGGCAAGCGTATCCTGATCGTCGATGACGTTATCTCCACAGGAGGATCTCTCCGTGCGATGGAGAAGATGATCGAGATGTGCGGCGGTACCGTAACGGGCCGTGTCTGCGTGCTCGCCGAGGGCGATGCCGCAAAGAGAGACGACATCAAGTTCTTAGGTACCATCCCGCTCTTTAACGGAAAAGGAGAGCCGCTCGGAGAATAATACTTTCCGGGCAGGTGCTTTTCGGAAAGAAAGGGGCGCCGGAATATGGCGCCCGACAGTGGTAAGGAGGTTGACAGTATGCCGGTCCTTGCATCTTTTATGGTTCCCCATCCGCCCCTGATCGTGCCCGAAGTCGGCCGCGGGGGTGAAAAAGAAGTGGAGCTGACGATCCGTTCCTACGAGAAGGTCGCCGATGAGATCGCCAAGATCCGTCCCGAGACCATCGTGATCACGAGCCCGCATTCCATCCTCTACGGAGATTATTTCCATATCTCACCCGGAAAAAGCGCGAAAGGATCTTTTGCGAATTTCCGCGCGCCGTCGGTGAAGTTTTTCGAAGAGTACGACGGGGACCTCGTCGATAAGATCTCTGAGATTGCCTATCACGAGGACTTCCCATGCGGAACTCTCGGTGAGGAGGATAAAGATCTCGACCACGGAACGATGGTTCCGCTTTGGTTTATCCGAAACAAATACAAAGAAGGAAAGATCGTCAGGATCGGCCTTTCCGGACTTCCGCTGACAGATCACTATAAACTCGGAACAATCATTGCCCGTGCGGTAAATTCACTTGACCGCAAGGTGGTCTTCGTTGCCAGCGGCGATCTGTCGCACAAACTTCAGGACTACGGACCGTATGGATTTGCCAAGGAAGGCCCCGAGTATGACGAGCGTATCATGGATGTCATGGGACGCGCGGCCTTCGGGGAACTCTTTGACTTCGACGAGGCATTCTGCGACAAGGCAGCCGAGTGCGGTCACCGCTCCTTCGTCATCATGGCGGGTGCCTGGGACGGAAAGAGAGTCAAGGCGACGGCATATTCCCACGAAGATGTCACCGGTGTCGGCTACGGTATCTGCTCCTTCTATCCGGAGGACGGAGATGACGAAGGCAAGAATGCGGATAGAAAATTCCTCGCGATCCGCCTGAAAGAGAAAGAAAAAGAGATCGAAGAGCAGATCGCATCTTCCGATGAATATGTCCGCCTGGCCAGAAAGACGATCGAGACCTATATCCGTACCGGGGAGAAGATCCGGCCGGCGGAGATGGATCTTCCTTCAGAACTGACAGAAAGAAGGGCGGGTGCTTTTGTATCGATACATAAGCAGGGATTGCTCCGCGGATGTATCGGCACCATCGGCCCCACAATGAAGAATCTTGCCCAGGAGATCGTGACCAACGCAATCAGTGCGAGCACCAGAGATCCTCGCTTTGATCCTATCAGGGAGAGCGAACTTCCGTGGCTTGAGATCAATGTTGACGTGCTCGGGGAAGCCGAAGATATCGACTCGATCGGCCAGCTCGACGTGAAGCGCTACGGTGTCATCGTATCGACCCGTGACGGAAGAAGAGGACTGCTGCTTCCGGATCTTGACGGTGTCGATACGCCGGAGGAACAGGTCAGTATCGCGATGAGAAAAGGCGGAATCCAGAAGCACGAGAAGTATTTCCTTCAGCGTTTCGAAGTGGTCCGCCACATCTGATCCGGGAGGCATTTTATGACGAAGTGTCAGGTGTGTTTCCGGCATTGTGATCTTAAAGAAGGACAGACGGGATTTTGCGGGGCAAGGATCGGCGTCGGCGATAAAGTGGTCGCGTCAAACTACGGCCGAATCACTTCGCTTGCACTCGATCCGATCGAAAAGAAGCCGCTTCGGAGATTCTTCCCCGGAACGCATATCCTCTCCGTCGGGAGCTATGGCTGTAACTTAAGATGTCCTTTCTGCCAGAACAGTGAGATCTCATGGGGGCAGGAAGCTCTTCGGTTTTCCGATACCGCCGAGACCATCACGCCGGAGACGCTGGTCTGGATCGCGGAGAAGTATAGGTCCGAGGGAAACATCGGCATTGCTTTCACATACAACGAGCCGCTCATCGGATATGAATTTGTGCGGGACACCGCGAAACTCGCACACGATCGCGGCCTGAAAAACGTCATGGTCACGAACGGGACGGCGGAACTGTCTGTACTTGAGGAGATCGGCCCGTATATCGATGCGATGAATATTGACCTTAAGGGCTTCACGGAACACTACTATAACGAAGTCCTCGGCGGGTCGTTTGAAATGGTGAAGCGCTTCATCGCGGAAGCCGTGAAGATCTGCCATGTCGAGCTGACGACCCTGGTCGTGCCGGACTGGAATGATACGGAAGAGGAGATGCGTGCGATCGCTTCGTGGATATCAGGGCTTTGTAATGCTGACGGCGAGATCGTTGGGACGGAGATCCCTCTTCACGTTTCCCGTTTCTTCCCGAGATTTCATATGACCGACCGCGATGCCACTTCCGTAAAGACCGTCTATGCGCTTGCTGAGATCGCCCGCGGGAAACTGAAGTACGTGTATACCGGGAACTGCTAAAGCAAGATCACTCAGTTCTCTTCGCCGGCAGCTTCAAAAGCGCGTAACACGCGATCCCCACGCCCGCTGCACAGACAACGGTGCCCGTGACCAGCATCGGACGGATGCCGAAATTGTCGAGGATCACGCCGCTGATGAGATTCGAAAAAACACCGCCGATGGTGATCGCGCTGGTGACGAAAGCCTGCCCCTTTACCTGGTCGTGATCGGCCATGGTCTTGCTGACGTAGTAGGCCGCGGCCGGGATAAAGACCGCGTACGCGAAGAGCTGGCAGGACTGGCTAAGGTACATGTGACCCATGTTGGTGGCGAAGATCAGGATGATGATCTTGACGAGAAATGCCACGCCCGAGAACAGCAGAAGAGCCCTGGATGTGAACTTCTTGAGGATCAGTCCGATCATGGCCATGACGGGAAGCTCCAGGATCGCCTGAAGAAAATTCGCATAGCCAAGTTCTTTTTCCGCGCCACCGAGATTTCGGATGATCTGGATCATGAAGTCGTTGATCATGTTGTGCGCGAAGAAGAAGCAGATCACGCCCGCGAGAAAGAGGGAGAAGGCCGGATATGCCTTGATGAATGCGGGAAAAGAACTGCTTCGGGCAGCTTTTTCCGCGTCACCGGAGGCGGCATCTTCACCGGAGGAAACTGCTTTTGCGACAGGCTTTTTAAACGTGAAAATCAGGATCGCGGAGAGTGCCATGACGGCGATGTTGATATAAAGAAGGATCCGAATGCCGTGGTCCTCGATGAGGCCGCCGATAAAGGCGGAGGTCACGGCGAAACTGGCGGACCCGAGCCCCCTGGCCAGACCGTACATGATGGAGCACCCGGCTTTCTGGTATTCGAAACATAGCGCGGTCATGACCGGCTGGTAGGCGAACTGGATCATGTAGATAAGCGCGAAGATCGGAAAAATCAGGAACTTGTTGTTTTCCGTAAATAGAAGAATGACCGATCCCGCAAGGATCACGAGGACGGAGATCAGGATAAAACGCCGGTTGGTCAGCGCTCCCTGCTTGTCGATGATGCCGGCAATTACCGGCTGGGCGATCGCGGACAGAATATTGGCGAGGGCCAGGAGCACGCCGACTTCTGTATTGGTGAAACCATTGCCGAGAAGGAAGACCGCGGCGCACGCATGGATCGTACAGAACGCGGAGAAGTACGTCGCATTGATGAGCGTATAGCGGATCGTCCAGAGGATGCCGGAAGATCGGGCAGGAGTCTTTTCAGGGGCCATGAGGGGGCGCTCCTTTTCGTTTTTGAGATAATTATATCATGAGAATAAAAGAGACGCAGAAGAAGTGCTTTTCGCGTGGAAGACTTAATAAAGATTGAATTAATGGAGTCTTTTTGTCCTAAATGCCTAATGGGAATAACGGTTTTTCAGACATTTTTCATCAGATGTCGAAATGACATATCGGGGAGAAGGTCTTATACTAGGAATTGTGATAAAGGGGATGGCACATGAAAATCGTGCCGCTTTTTTAGGAGGGATAATATGAAAAAAGCACTGAAAAAGATCATTTCCGTCGGACTGGCCGTTGGTATGATGACTGCTGTTACTGCCTGCTCTAAGAAGAAGGCAGGTCAGCTCGTTATGGCAACAAACGCTTACTTCGAGCCATATGAGTATCACCAGGATGGCAAGATCGTAGGTATCGATGTTGAGATTGCAGAAGCAATCGCCAAGAAACTCGGCATGGAACTGAAGATCGAGGATGTTGAATTCGATTCCATCATCGCAGGTGTTCAGAGCAAGAAGTACGATATCGGTATGGCCGGTATGACAGTAAGACCTGACCGTCAGGAGTCCGTTAACTTCACTGATACTTATGCTACAGGTATCCAGGCAGTTATCGTAAGAGCGGATTCCGAGATCAAGGATCTTGATACACTGCTCGGTGGCGACTACAAGGTAGGCGTTCAGCAGGGTACAACAGGTGATATCTATATGACAGAGGATCCGGCTGTCGGTGACAGCCGCGTTGTCCGTTTCACAAAAGGTAACGATGCTGTTCTGGCGCTTTCTTCCGGTAAGGTAGACGCTGTCGTTATCGATAATGAGCCGGCAAAGCACTTCGTAGAAGCAACCAGTGGTCTTACCATCCTGCCGACATTCTACGCTGAAGAAGAGTATGCGATCTGCGTCAACAAGGAGAATACAGAGCTTCTGGACAAGATCAACAAGGCTCTCAAAGAACTGAAGGAAGACGGAACGGTTGCAGCTATCATCGAGAAGTACATCCCGAGCGAGGGCTGATCACTTAAAGATTGTTACAGTTTTTGGCAAAGACGGAAATAAGGCTTTATTTCCGTCTTTGTTCCTTTTACAATAAATCCTGTAGAAAATAAGGTTCATGGAGGGAAGGAACCAATATGGGTAACAGCATTCTAGCCGGCCGGGTATGTCTGGATATCAGTTCCTGGTTTGAAGGTTTGAAACACGATTTCTATCTGAACTTCATCAAAGAAGACCGCTATATGTATCTGCTCAAAGGTCTGTGGATGACTATGCAGATCACTTTCTTTGCGGTCCTGATCGGTATCGCACTCGGTGTCATTGCGGCGATCGTCCGCAGCACGCACGATAAGATCATCGGAGAGATGCGTCCGGGATTCGGTAAATTCATGCTGAAGTTTGCCAATGCAGTCGTAAAACTCTATCTGACAGTGATCCGCGGAACCCCTGTAGTCGTTCAGCTCCTGATCATGTACTACGTCATCTTTGCATCCTCGACCAATCAGATGCTCATCGCAGTCCTTGCCTTCGGTATCAACTCCGGTGCATATGTGGCCGAGATCTTCCGTTCCGGTATCATGAGCATCGACAACGGTCAGTTTGAAGCCGGCCGTTCCCTGGGCCTGAATTATATCCAGACCATGATCTATATCATCATCCCGCAGGCATTCAAGAATATCCTTCCGGCGCTGGCCAACGAGTTTATCGTCCTGGTCAAGGAGACCTCCATCTCCGGTTACGTCGGCATCCAGGATCTTACCCGCGGCGGTGACGTAATCCGCAGCCGTACATTCTCGGCTTTCATGCCGCTCATCGCGGTTGCCCTGATCTACCTGATCATCGTCATCTTCTTCAGTAAGATGGTATCCATTCTGGAAAGGAGGCTGAGAAACAGTGAGCGATAATATTAAGAACACTGCAGTTGAAATAAAGCAGAATGAGACTCATAACGAGGATATTATCATCTCCGTCAGAGATCTGGCCAAGCACTATAAGAGCAAGGCCGGTGAGATCCACGCGCTTGACGGGATCACCACTGATATTAAGAGAGGTGAAGTTCTTGTTATTATCGGGCCTTCCGGTTCCGGTAAGTCGACTTTCCTCCGTTCCCTCAATCTTCTGGAAATGCCGACCGGCGGTACGATCACCTTCGAAGGAGTCGACATCACTTCGCCGGAGTCCGATATCAACAAACTCCGCCAGAAGATGGGCATGGTGTTCCAGCACTTTAATCTGTTCCCGCATCTGACGATCCTGGACAATATGACGCTGGCTCCGCGCAAACTTCTGAAAATGTCTAAGCCGGATGCCGAGGCAAAAGCACTTGAACTTCTGGAAAGAGTCGGTCTCGGGGATCGTGGGTCTGCTTATCCGAGTCAGCTGTCCGGCGGACAGAAGCAGCGTATCGCGATCGTCCGCGCGCTCTGCATGCAGCCGGATGTACTTCTCTTCGACGAGCCGACATCTGCACTCGATCCGGAGATGGTTGGTGAAGTTCTCGATGTAATGAAGGACCTTGCCAAGACCGGTATGACAATGGCGGTCGTTACCCATGAGATGGGCTTCGCCAAAGAAGTAGCATCCCGTGTCATCTTTATGGATGAGGGCAAGATC
>JAILHZ010000198.1 GCA_024695545.1 Clostridiales bacterium | reverse complement strand
TGTCGTGCAGAGAGCGCTCAATAAGAAGATGGCGGAAGATGACCTCGAAGCGGCGACGATCAACGTGTGGTTCTCGGTAAAAGACGGATCCTCGGAAGAAGACGCCATGAAGGAAGTTTTCACCGATTTCAAGTCGAAGTTTACGAAGGTAAATATCGAGTACCGTGCGATCCCCGAATCGCAGTATCTCAATGAGATCAATGCCGCAAAGGCATCCGGAAATATGCCGGACCTCTATGAAAGCACTGATCTTCCGGATTCTGTTCTCGAGAATGCGGCGGATCTTGAGAAGGTCATCAACTCCGAGCAGTTCGATGAGTGCCTGTTCCTCAACCAGTACGATCAGTACTATACGTCGAAGAAGAAAATGCCGCTTGCCATTGAGATCCCGGTTGCCTACGTGATCACATCCGGCTACTTCGAAACTACCTTCGACAATACATACTTCTCGCAGCTTTCCGACTTCGACGCGGCGGCCAATCTTGCCGTCGACTCGCGCTACGCCGGTTTTCTCGACGACAACTTCGAGATCGGCGGATACGTCGACCAGAGTGCTTTTCTAAACGGAACAGAGAACTCCAGCGCCGTGCTGCTGTCCTCGTCCATGATCATCAACGAAGTCCGAAATCTCCCGTACGAGAAGAAGTACGTGTACTGCAACAACTCCGACCTCAAATGCCGCTTCACCTATGAGTGGAGCGTCAGTCCGTCCGAAAAGAACCGGCAGAGGGCAGCGGAGACGCTTCTTTCCTGGATGCTGGGAAATGTCTACCAGAGAACGCTCATGGTCAACACCGGCACGAACGCGCAGATCCCGGAGATTCCGGTCAACGAAGAGTGCTTTAAGACGAAAATGCAGTACCTCAAGAACCTCGAGCCGATCACGGAGATCTATAAGAACTTCATTTTCCGGAAGGAGGAGTCCTGATGAGTAAGCGTTGCCTGGGATGCATGGAACTTTTCGACGAAGATTTCGACGTGTGCCCGAAGTGCGGATTTGTCGTTGGCCAGCCGGCCGAAGAACCGATCCACATGAACCCGGGGACGATCCTTCACGACCGTTTTACTATCGGAAAAGTACTCGGATTCGGTGGTTTTGGTGCGACATATCTCGCCTGGGACGAGGTTCTCGAGAGAAAGGTCGCCGTCAAAGAATACCTGCCGAGTGAGTTCTCCACGCGCGTCGTCGGAAAAACCGAAGTGACCGTATTCTCAGGCGAAAAGAGCGAGCAGTTTACTTCCGGCATGAAGAAGTTCATCGAAGAAGGACAACTGGTCGGCGGCTTTCAGAACGAGCCCGGCATCATCAAGATCTTCGATACTTTTGAAGAGAATAACACCGCATACATCGTCATGGAGTATCTCGAAGGCGAGACGCTGGCGACACGTCTGAAAAGAGAAAAGACCATCCCTGAGGACGAAGCGGTCGAGCTCCTGATGCCCGTCATGCTCTCCCTTCAGGAAATCCATAAACAGGGGATCCTGCACCGCGACATCGCGCCGGAGAATATCTTTATCACCGAGACCGGCGAAGTCAAACTCATCGACTTCGGTGCGTCCCGATTCGCAACGACATCCTATTCCCGAAGCCTGACGGTTATCATCAAGCAGGGCTATTCGCCGGAGGAACAGTACCGTTCTCGCGGCGATCAGGGCACATACACTGATGTTTACGCGCTTGCTGCGACCCTCTACAAGATGATCACCGGTAAAACTCCGCCGGACGCGATGGAGCGCCGCGCGAAGTATGAGAAGAAGAGCAAGGATATCCTCGTCGAGCCGCATAAACTGACGGACGATATCTCCCGTGCGCATGAGATCGCGATCCTTAACGCCCTGAATGTCCGGATCGAGGACCGTACTCCCGATATCGCTACTTTTATAAAGAACTGAACGCCGATCCGCCGGCGAAACGTATTTATGGCAAGATCAAGAAGATCGATATCTACGCATGGCCGATGTGGGTGAAGATCCTGATCCCGACGCTGTTTGTGGCGATCGTTACCGTCGGCATCCTGATGCTGCTCGGTGTTATCAGTTTCTCGAAGTATTCGAAAGAAGTTGTTGTTCCCGACAGCATCGTTATCGCGCCCGATGTCGAGGGTATGCGCCAGCAGGAAGCGGTCGATACCGTGAAGGCGGCCAATCTCAACGCGTCGATCAGCGGTAACATCCAGTCGGATTATATCTCGCCCGGTAAGATCATGACCCAGACCCCGGTCGGCGGTTCTTTTGTCGACCGAAACGGCACGGTCCTTCTGATGGTCAGTTCCGGAAACGGCGTCGTGGAGCCGTATAACGGCATCTCCACGGTTCCGTATCTGGTCGGTGATACGCGTGATGCCGCTATTGAAAAGTGTAAGAAAGCCGGTCTCGGCGATGTTACTTTTGAGGAAGTGTACGACGAGAACGTTATGGCCGGACTGGTCATTTCCTCTGATCCAGAGGGCGGAGCCGAGGTGACCGAAGGTTCCCCGATCAAGATCCTGATCTCCAAAGGTCAGGAATCCTTCCCGATGCCCGATGTTGTCGGCATGGATCTTGATGCTGCACAGAAGAAACTCTCAGATTCAGGTTTTGTTGTTAGTGTCGAATACGATCTGAGTGATACCGTTCCTGAGGATCACGTTATGAGTCAGAGCATTGCTCCGAATACGCCTGTTTACCGCGGTGATAAGGTAACGATTGTTGTCGCAACTCAGGAAGAACTTGTGATGACTCCAAATGTTGTCGGCCATCCGCAGAAAGATGCAGAGGATACGCTTAAAGAAGCGGCGTTCGAAGTGAACGTAATCACCAGTTTCGACGCATCTGTTCCGGCGGGGTATGTCATCAACCAGAACCCTGAAGCAGATACGAAGCAGAAGAAGGGTACGAAGGTTACGATTATTGTAAGTAAGGGTCCTGAGCCGACACCAACTCCTGACCCGAATGCCACCGCTACACAGGATCCTAATATGACCTTGGCTCCCGGAGTAACGTCTGCCCCGGGAACAACACCTGGCGCAAACGTGACCCCAGCAGGCCAGACCTATAAAGTCACGTTTAATGCAAATGGTGGTACCTGTTCGGAGAAAGAACGTCAGGTAGCAGCAAGGACAGCTGTTGGCCAACTTCCATCCGCCACAAAGGATTACTACAGCTTCGACGGTTGGTACACATCAGCCAACGGAGGCACAAAACTCACACCTTCTACTGTAATCTCATCCGTGATGACAGTCTACGCCCACTGGACAGAAAAGCCTGTCTCTGACTGGATCCTTGCGGATAAAGTGCCTGTAGGTGCAGAGATTATCGACACAAAGTGGACGTATATAGAAACTGAAACCAGGGAAAGCGATCAAGCCGAAATGGATGGATGGACTTTTGTAAAGAAGATACTCGATGGATACGGGGAAGATAAAAAGGTATATGAAGACCCAACAGGAAAGGATGTTCGTATCAGAAATATGAATGTTGAGGTTATAGAAGTCACTATTTATATGTATTATCACAACATCGGTGGCTATTGGGATCCCGAGCTAGGGCAGTGGGGAGAGTACGTTGAAGGTCCGGAATACGGTCCGGACTATGTAACTCCTTATAGTGGTGGTGCTCACGGTATCGAAGTTGATCATGAACTGGATTATATAGCTACTGATAAACATGCGAAATACAAGTTACCAAATGGTGAATGTGAATATGAGTATTATGATCGTTTTGGAGGCGAACCATGTCCAGATTGTGGCAAGACTGACTATTGGTATTTACGAGACACTTATCCTGTTAACAAAACAAAGTATTATTGGATAATTAATGAGCCAATCTACACATATCATTTCAAACGGGAAGTCGAGAAAGAATCAACCACGGATCCAACAGGTGGAGAGGGTGTTTCCGATGTGAAGAAGTACGTGAAGTACAGATCGAAGTGATGATTCCTTTGCTTCATTGGTCATGAGCGGCGATTTTGGTTGGAAATGACTAATGGGATGATGGCGTTTGACATACCAGTGCTTTTGAAGATGAATATGACTAATGAGAGACCTGGTTAGAATTGAAAATGCGTGTATTGGTCATATTGTTTGACATTTCTGTAAAAGTGTCGAACGAAATGACCAATAGAGGTGCTTTTGAGAGAGAATCGGGTTCGCTGTTGGTCATCGAGCCGGTTTAATCTCGCAGGATGACCAATGGCGTGCAATCATTGGTCATTTTCAGTGTTTTTTCGCAAGAATGACCAATATGCTCCGCCAGAGCAGGACAGGCAAAAGAAAAGTGCTTTTCGATATTGAAAAGCACTTTCCCATGCATGCGAAGTTTCAAATATGATCCGTCACGCGAAGCGCAGTGTCGTGGTGGCGGTGGGGATGGTGTCTTCCGGAAGATCGTTGGGATCAACGAATTCGAAGAGGCTTCCGGTGACGACCTCAACGAGGATGTACTTGTAGTTATCCTGATAGAAGATGACGCAGCCCTTGTCAACGCCCTTACTGTGGAGCTCTTCGGTCGGTGTCTTTGAGTCATCGCGGGCAGCGACGGTCTTTCTGAGCTCGAGATCCTCCCAGTCGGCGGGGAGACCGTACATGACGGTGTTGTCCTTCTGCCAGACGTAGAGCTTGCCGTTAAAGACTACGCACATCTCGGAGTTGCGGTAGGGCTCCTCGCGCTTGATAACGCGGGTCGTGAGGATGCAGCTGTAGATCGTCGCTGCGGTATAGGTCACCCACAAAAGCACGACAAGGACCGACAGAAGCTGGACTGCCAGCCATTTCTTGAAGTACGCGATAATCATCAGGCCGAGCATGAGAACGCCGGTGATCGTGAAGAAGTAGTACAGACGGTAATACGGGTCGTGCTGAGCGAGACGGTAGACGAAGAACGCATTGGCGAGCGAAAAGACGCCCAAAATGATGCATTCGACGATCGTCAGGATCTTGGCCGGGTTCTTCTTTTTGGTGGAAACCGGGTTGGAGACCTTCTTCGGCGCAACAGGCGCCTTCCTGGCCTCGGCAAGTTCTTTTTTCGCGGCGGCTAAACTCTGATGAGCGGAGACCGTCTTGCTTTCGGGCTTCGCGGCTGCTTTTTCAACAGCCTTCTCAGCCTCAGCTGCAACGTCTGAAGCCGCCTCTTCAACCTCGGCAGCAACTTCTTCAGCAGCTTCGCCGGTTTCTTCGATTATCTCGGAAGAATCTTTGGAATCAGACATGTGCGGATGCTCCTTGATTAGTTATTGATAAAGTCCAGGAGCTGATCCTTCGTGAGGTAGCCCAGAGATTTCTTTTTGATCTCGCCGTTTTCGAAGAGAAGAAGGGTAGGGATGCTTGCGATCTTGTACTGCATCGCGAGCTCGACCTGATCGTCTACGTTGATCTTGCCGACCTTGATCCTGCCTTCGAGTTCCTCGGCGACGTCCTCGAGAACGGGCGCGAGCATCTGGCACGGTCCGCACCATGTAGCCCAAAAGTCAACAACAACGGGCAGGGAAGACTTCAGTACTTCCTGTTCGAAATTATCTTTGGTTAATGTGATCTCAGCCATTTTCTTTCTCCAATCAATAAAGTGCGCCGCTTCGGAAGTCGCGGCGCCTGCTTCCTTGTGAAAAGCACTTGTCCTT
>JAILHZ010000155.1 GCA_024695545.1 Clostridiales bacterium | reverse complement strand
ACGGGCAGGGAAGACTTCAGTACTTCCTGTTCGAAATTATCTTTGGTTAATGTGATCTCAGCCATTTTCTTTCTCCAATCAATAAAGTGCGCCGCTTCGGAAGTCGCGGCGCCTGCTTCCTTGTGAAAAGCACTTGTCCTTTTACTTTCTTTTATAGTATAGCATGCAGTGGCAGAATCCTTCAAAGTCCGGATCGGCGATCTGGTCTCTGAATTCCTTGCACATGCATTTGTTGTCTTCGGTGCGCTCGAGCCGGCAGGGGCAGTAGCCGCCTTTCTGCTTCAGGCCTTCTTTGATTGTGGCGACGACTTTCTCGTCGGGATTCAGTTCGATCTTCATAAGGTACCTCCTTGCGGCGCGCGGCCGCAGTTCGCTTCTTAGCACTTGTGCGGGCGTCCGTTCACGGATGCCCTGGTCAATCGGGCAGGGAAGCGCGCGCCCGCATCCGCTTCCATTATACATAAAAAATGGGGATCGTTGCTTATCTGCAGCGATCCCCACGCTTCTTAATCAATCGATTATTATACAACGCGAGTCTTCATCTTGTCATAAGATTCTCTTGCGACTGCGCGTACGCTCGGATCAGAGTCTGCAAAAGCGAGCTTCTTCAGATACTCCTCACAATGTTTCGCATTAATCATGCCGGCAGACTCTGCAGCTGCGGCTCTTACCATCGGAGACGGGTCACGGAACAGGGGAATCAGATGCATTCCTGATTCATAAGTGCTAATCTGTCCCATTGCCTTAGCTACCGCTACACGGATCTCATCTTCCGGGTCATCAGCCATCTTTAACAGAGCACCCAGATTTTGCTTTTTGCCGAGCTTGTCGATCTTTTCGGTCAGTCTATCAATCTTTGCCATCCGGATCGCCCCTTTCCTTTTAAGATTACAAGTAGTTTCTATAATGATTATGCACTTATTTTCACAAATGCGCTAGTAGTATTTGCTAAAAAGTGTGAAAAAAATTGTTTCGATTTTGTGAATGACGACGCCAGTATCTTAAAACTTTATTAGATATTAATGCAAGTTTTAATTTGAAAAAAGTGTTTCCTCTTTTATATAGGTCTGTTAAACTGAAAAAGGTATTTTCATTTGAGGTGATTGTTTTGGAGAGGAAGACCAGGGGTTTAGCCATGATTCTGATTGCGGCGATGCTTTTTGCCGCAAGTTCGTGTAATAAGTCGCAAAAGCCTGAAACTACGCTTACTCCGTCCCAGTCTTCATGGGCTGCCCAGCCGTCGGATACCCCGACGCCTTCGCCGACTCCGCTTCCTACAGATACTCCGACCCCGACACCTACGCCGGTTCCGACGCCGACCGAGGTCAAGATCAGCTTTATCGGGGATACGACCCTCGGCGAGCAGCGCGACCATGCCGGCGCGTCCTACTGTTTCAGTTCCGTGGTCGGTGACAATTACTCTTATCCTTTTTCAAAAGCACTGCCGTACCTTCAGGATGATGATATGACGCTCTGTAATCTGGAGGGCCCGATGACGACGTCGACATCGCTTCGTCCGGAGCGTGAGATCTACCTGAAGATGAACCCGAAGTACGTCGAAGTCCTGAAGGAAGCCAGTATCGAGTGCTGTAACCTCGCAAACAACCACATGCTCGACTATACCGAGGAGGGTCATCTCGAGACCCGCAAGGTCCTGGAGGAAGCGGGCATCGTGTGGAGCGACAACAGTTACTATAATGTATTTGAAGTCAAGGGCGTGAAGATCGGCATGGCCGGATTTAACTTCACCTATGAAAGATCCCTGTACTATAACGCAATCGATGTTCTACGCGGAAAGGGCTGCGATATCGTCATCATCTCCTGCCATATCGGCGTCGAGAGGATGTATGAGCCCGAGCAGGCAGCGATCGACCTGGCGCACGACATCATTGACTACGGTGCGGATATCTATGTCGGATCCCACCCGCACCGCCTCCAGCCTGTCGAGTTTTACAACGGTAAGTACATTATTTATAGTGAGTCGAACTTCTGCTTTGGCGGCCAGCCCTGGCTGTCGGACCCGGATACGGCTATTTTCCAGTGCACTTTCTCTGTCATGGACGGAAAAGTCGTGGGAAACCGCATGGAGTGCATTCCGTTTTCCATGAGATCGTCCTCGGACGGCAACGACTACTGCCCGAAGCCCTACGAGAAGGGGTCGGCCGAGTATGACCGCGTCATGGGCAAGCTCCGCTGGTCGGACGACAACGAATAAGAGCGGCCGCTGACTCGCCGGTGAGACCGTCAGCGGGTAGTGGTAGCGCAAATATGCCTGCGGCAGAAGCGTTTGCGGCCGCGGCAATAATATGTTCGAAAAAGTCAGTGCTTTTTCCGAAAAATTAAAAAAATCTTCTGTCCGTGAACCCCCTTTTTGTTTTATAATAGGTCTGTTCTTTTTTTATTTCTCAGGAGGATAGTAGCATGGCAAAAGTTCTTGTCGTTATGGGCAGTGACTCGGATTTTCCCGTTATGGAGGGGTGTTTCAAGCTCCTGAAGAAATTCGATATCGCCTTTGATGCGAAGGTGTGCTCGGCACACAGAACGCCGGATCTTGCAGCAAAAATCGCAAGCTCGGCGAAAGAAGACGGATATAGTGTAATTATTGCGGCAGCAGGACTGGCGGCTCATCTGGCCGGCGTGATTGCTGCCCATACTGTTTTACCGGTCATCGGTGTTCCCTGTAAGGGTGGGGCACTGCACGGTGTAGATGCTCTCTACGCGGTAGTTCAGATGCCGACGGGAATTCCGGTAGCGACGGTCGCCATCGACGGCGGCAGTAATGCAGCGATCCTTGCCGCGCAGATGCTGGCGCTCAGTGATGAGGCGCTTAGCCAGAAGTTAGTAGAGTATAAGGCGGGCCTTGCATCTTCGGTTGCGGAGCGCGATGCACGCCTTCAGGAAAAAATAGCAAATCTGGGGGAGTAAAGTATGAGCAGAAAGATCCAGGAAGAATGCGGCGTATTCGGTATCTTTGATACGAAGAAGACCAGTCCCGACATCTCCAAACTCACGTACTACGGTATTTTCTCACTGCAGCACAGAGGCCAGGCCTCCGCAGGTATCGTAGTCAACCACGACGGTCAGTTCCTCGGCCATAAGGCCCACGGCCTCGTTGCAGACGTTTTTGACGACCTGCACCTCGGCACACTGACCGGACATGCGGCCATCGGCCACGTCAGAACTCCGGCTCCGAACGAGAGCGGATACGATGTTGTCCAGCCGATGCAGATCAAGTCCCACAGCGGACAACTGGCGATCTCCATTAACGGTTCGATCCTGAATGCGGACGAGCTCCGTGATTCTCTGAAGGAGATCGGTGCGATCTTCCAGACCACCGCAGACTTCGAAGTCCTGCTTTCACTTCTTGCAAGAAACCGTGTTTCTTCCGATTCCCTTGAGGGCGCGATCCAGAAGATGATGAGTGAGATCAAGGGCGCATACGCGATCCTTCTTATGAGCGAAGACCGTATTATCGGTGTCCGCGACCCGCTCGGCCTTCGTCCGCTCGTTCTCGGCAAGAAAGACGACATGTACCTTCTCGCTTCCGAGAACTGCGCATTTGACGCCATCGGCGCCGAGACCATCCGTGACGTTCTCCCGGGTGAGATCATTACGATCACAGAGGAAGGTTATTCTTCCATTTATACAGTACCTGAGTGCGACGCTCACAAGAACGGCAAGCTCTGTATCTTCGAGTTCGTTTATCTGGCAAGACCGGACAGCTTCATTGACGGTACTTCCGTTTATGAGTCCCGTGTTCAGACCGGCCGCGCTCTGGCCCGTGAAAACCCCTGTGACGCAGACCTCGTAGTTGCTGCTCCGGACTCCGGTATCGCCGCTGCGATCGGCTACGCATTTGAGAGCGGAATTCCTTACGGCCAGGCTCTCCTGAAGAACCGTTACGTAGGAAGAACCTTTATCGAGGGCACACAGGCTGCCCGTGAGATGGCGGTAAGACTTAAGTTCTCCGTGCTGAAAACAGCTGTTAAGGATAAGAAGATCGTTATCGTCGACGACTCTGTCGTTCGAGGTACTACAACCAAGCACATTATCTCCTTCCTGCGTGAGGAAGGCGCGAAAGAGGTTCATCTCCGCGTGGCATCTCCGCCGGTTAAGTTCCCGTGCTACTATGGTGTATCCGCTTCTGAGGCAGATATGCTTCCTGCACGTAAGATGAGTGTAGAAGAGATCCGCGATATGCTCGGTGCCGATTCTCTCGGCTATGTCAGCCTCGAGGGCCTCAAGGCTTCTACAGCCGGCGCACTCTGCGGTCACTGCTCCGCATGCTTCGACGGTATCTTCCCGGCAGGCGTTCCGAGCAACAGCGGCGAAGATTCTCCGCATAAGATCTGATTTGAAAAGCGCCAGCCCGGCGCGGAAGTGAAGGAGCAGCTTAGTGAAGATTGCAGTATTTGTAAGCGGTGGCGGCACGAACCTGCAGGCGATCATCGATAAGATCGCAAGCGGCGAGATCAAGAATGTCGAGATCGCGGAAGTCATCGCCAGCAATGACAGTGCTTTTGCCATAGAAAGAGCAAAGAAGGCGGGGATCAGAAGCACGGTCATCTCGAAGAAAGTCCTTGGGGATGCTTACGACGATGCCACGCTAAAAGAACTCGACTCGCTGGGTGTGGATCTGGTCGTTCTGGCCGGATTCCTCTCGATGCTCGGACCGAAGACGGTGGCTGCTTATGCAAACCGCATCATCAATATCCACCCGGCCCTGATCCCGGCATTCTGCGGCAAGGGCATGTACGGTATCAGACCGCATCAGGCGGTCCTCGAAAAGGGCGTCAAAGTTTCCGGCGCCACGGTGCACTTCGTGAACGAACACTATGACGAAGGCCCGATCATCCTTCAGAAAGCGGTGGACGTGCTCCCGGACGATACGCCCGAGACGCTGCAGCAGCGCATCATGAAGGAATGTGAACAGGTGATCCTCCCGAAGGCGATCCAGCTCATCGCTGACGGAAAGATAGAAGTAGTTAATAATTTGGTAAGAGTCAAGCCTTAAGACTCGGAAAGGAAAACATTATGATTAAAAGAGCGATTATCAGTGTATCCGACAAGACAGGCATCGCCGATTTTGCCAGAAAACTCGTGGAACTGAACGTAGAGATCCTCTCTACCGGCGGAACTGCAAAACTTCTGGAGAAGGAAGGCATCCCCTGTAAGGAAGTTTCCGAGATCACCGGTTTCCCGGAGTGCCTCGATGGACGTGTAAAGACACTTCATCCTCTTATCCACGGCGGTATCCTCGCTATGCGCGGTAACCCGGAGCACATGAAGAGAGTTGAGGAGCTCGGCATCGGTCTGATCGACATGATCGTTGTTAACCTCTATCCTTTCAAAGCGACTATCCAGAAGCCGGGCGTGGCTTTTGAAGAGTGCGTCGAGAACATCGACATCGGCGGTCCGTCCATGCTGCGTGCCGCTGCGAAGAACCATAAGGACGTCACCGTTATCACCGATCCGGACGACTACGAGCAGGTACTCTCCGAGATGAAGGCGACAGGCGATACGACATACGAGACACGTTTCAAGCTCGCAAAGAAGGTATTCGAGCACACAGCTGCATACGATGCTCTGATCGCGAACTACTTCCTTTCTGTTTCCGAAGACAAGACACTGCCGAAGCAGTACACAGTTACTTTTGATAAGGTTTCTGAGATGCGTTACGGCGAGAACCCGCACCAGAAGGCAACATTCTTCCAGAACGCTCTGCCGGTCAAGGGTTCCCTCGCAGAAGCAAAGCAGCTCAACGGTAAGGAGCTTTCCTACAACAACATTTCCGATACAGACGCGACCATCAACTGCCTCAAGGAATTCGACGAGCCGACAGTTGTTGCTGTTAAGCACGCGAATCCGTGCGGCGTCGGTTCTGCTGACAACATCTACGATGCATGGGTCAAGGCTTATGAGGCTGACTCCGTATCCATCTTCGGTGGTATCGTAGCTGCTAACCGTGAGATCGACGGCAAGACCGCTGAGGAGATGGCAAAGATCTTCCTCGAGGTCATCGTTGCTCCTTCCTACACACAGGAAGCTCTCGATATCCTCTGTGCTAAGAAGAACCTCCGCGTTCTCGTTCTGCCGGATATTTCCGCTCCGATCCCGGAGAGTGAGCTCAACTACAAGCGCGTAAACGGCGGCCTGCTGGTTCAGGATCACGACCGTGGAATCTACGACGAGGCGGAGCTCAAGACCGTAACAAAGACAGAGATCGATCCGGCACTCAAGGACGACATGCTCTTTGCCATGAAGGTCGTAAAGCACGTTAAGTCCAACGGTATCGTTGTTGTTAAGAATAAGCAGACACTGGGTGTCGGCCCCGGCCAGACCAACCGTGTCGGCGCTGCGAAGATCGCTCTGGATTTTGCAGGTGAGAAGGCAAAGGGCGCAGTCCTCGGATCTGACGCTTTCTTCCCATTCTCTGACTGCGTAGAAACAGCTCACGAGTACGGCATTACCGCCATCGTTCAGCCGGGCGGATCCATCCGTGACCAGGAGTCCATCGATGC
>JAILHZ010000148.1 GCA_024695545.1 Clostridiales bacterium | reverse complement strand
TCCGGAAGGCACAGAAATGTGCATGCCTGGTGACCACGTAACCATCACTGTTGAGCTCATCACTCCTATCGCTATGGAGCAGGGCCTCAAGTTCGCTATCCGTGAGGGTGGCCGTACAGTTGGTGCTGGTACAGTTGCTACAATCATCGAGTAATTCGATCTTAAGTAGATTAACAAGCATTTCAAAGAGCTTCGGGATTTATCCCGGAGCTCTTTTTTCGTTAAAAAAAGCAGCTGTCCTGCACGGTTATACTATCAGGACATAGAACTGCAAAATGTTGACAGAAAGTTTATAATTTCAACGCCCTACGATAATGTAGAATGGATGTATAGTTCGTAAAATCGGAGGATGTCCCATGTCTGAATATATTCTCGACTGGAATAAATATACTGATACTGCAATCCGTATCGCAGAGGAAGGATCCGTTCTTCTGAAGAATGACCGCGGTGCGCTTCCTGTAAACGGCGGTGCAAAGGTCGCACTCTTCGGAAGAATGCAGGATAACTACTATAAGAGCGGCACGGGCTCGGGCGGTATGGTTAACGTCAAGCACGTCGTATCGATCCTCGAGGGACTTTCCGCTTCTTCGGATATCGTGCTTGATGAAGAACTCATCAAAATCTACGAGGACTGGCAGAAGGACAATCCGGTCGATCCGGGCATGGGCTGGGGTAAGGAAAACTGGTCACAGCCTGAGATGCCGATTACGGATGAACTGGTGGAGAAGCTGGCGTCCCGCAACGATGCGGCGATCCTGGTAATCGCTAGAACGGCCGGCGAAGATCGTGACAATACGCCTCAGAAGGGTTCTTTCTTCTTGAGCGACGGCGAAGAAGAGATGCTTCAGAAGGTGTGCGCTGTTTTCCCGAAGACGATCGTGCTCCTCAATGTCGGTAACATCATCGACATGAGCTTCGTCGAGAAGTATGACCCGGCGGCAGTCCTCTATGTATGGCAGGCCGGCATGATCGGCGGTACCGCAGTCGCTAACGTTGTGACCGGTAAGGCGGTTCCGTCGGGAAGTCTTACGGATACGATTGCAAAAGCACTTTCCGACTATCCGTCGTCTTCCAATTTCGGTCAGGATGTATCCAAGGACTTCTATGCAGAGGATATCTTTGTCGGATACCGTTACTTCAGTACTTTTGCACCGGAGAAGGTCCTTTATCCGTTTGGATTCGGACTTTCCTATACGGACTTTGAAGTGAAGATCCTGGGCTTTGAAGCGGACGGCACGGATGTGACCGTAAAGGCTTCTGTAAAGAACGTCGGAAACTGTGCCGGCAAGAAGACCATTATGCTCTTCGCCGGAGCGCCCGGCGACAGGTTTGCTATGCCGGGAAGAGTACTCGTAGATTTCAAAAAGACATCTGAACTCGCCCCGGGAGAGACGCAGGAACTTGTGCTTAAGGCAGGAGCAAACCGCTACTGTGGTTTTGACGATGACGGAAGACTTCTCGGGAAGACCGGATGGGTACTCCCGAAGGGAACCTATTCCTTCTTCTGCGGCGGGAACGTAAGAGACGCTGAAGAAACGGGATCCATCGAGATCGCGGAAGATGCGATGCTCGAGGAGTTTGAGTCCGCATTTAAGCCGGTACAGGCTTTTGACCGACAGACAGTCGGCGGGAAGTATGAGCCGGCACCGCTTCGTACGGTCAATCACCTCGATACGAGAATGGACCGCCTTCCGAAGGAGATCGCGCAGACAGGTGATCAGGGCATCAAGCTCGCGGACGTAAAGACAGGGAAGTACACGCTGGAAGAATTCATCGCACAGCTCTCAGATGAGGATCTTTCTCTTATTGTCCGCGGTGAAGGCATGGGCAGCCCGAAGGTAACGACTGGTACGGCTGCGGCATATGGCGGTATTACGAAAGAACTGAAGGCGATGGGCATCCCGACGCTGTGCTGCGATGACGGCCCGTCCGGCATGCGTATCGACAGCGGAAAAAAAGCATTTGCGATCCCGAACGGCACCTGCCTGGCATGTTCTTTTAACGAGGAATTAAACGAGGAACTCTTTACCTGGTTCGGCATCGAGATGGTCAGTAATGAAGTCGATGTCATCTTAGGGCCCGGTATCAACATCCACAGACATCCGCTGAACGGCAGAAACTTCGAGTATTTCTCCGAGGACCCGCTTCTGACCGGACGCATTGCATCCGCCCAGATCAAGGGCCTCGAGAAGCACGGTGTAACAGCGACGATCAAGCACTTCTGTGCCAATAACAGAGAGACGAACCGCCGCTTCATGGATTCGGTCGTATCCGAGAGAGCGCTCCGAGAGATCTATCTCAAGGGATTTGAGATCGCGATCAAAGAAGGAAAAGCGAGATCCGTCATGTCCGTTTATAACATGATCAACGGCTGCTTCGGTACATCGAACTATGAACTGAATACGATCATCCTCCACGACCAGTGGGGCTACACCGGCCTACTGATGACGGACTGGTGGGCATTTATCCAGAAGATCCCGGCGAATCCGTTTGACCATTCACTGGACGAGCACTCGATCATGGCGAGAGCCCAGTGCGATGTCTATATGGTATGTTCTTCCGTTGAGCGTGGAGATCTCAATGCGACGGATACATATGAGAACCTGAAGAACGGTCGTACTGATCTGATTACCCGTGCTGAGCTTCAGAGAAATGCTGCCAATATCCTCCGCTTTGCGATGAATACACCGGCGATGGATGCCGTCATGGGCAATAAACCGACCGTAAAGCATATCGACTGCCCGT
>JAILHZ010000145.1 GCA_024695545.1 Clostridiales bacterium | reverse complement strand
TGGTGAAATCTGCGTATCCTTTCAAGATCGAGATCGAGCCGTATTCGAGTGCGATCAGCACACTGTATACGTTTGTGGAAAAGGAAGTCCGGATCGAGTGCGGAGAGGGCGAAGCCCCCAATACCATGATCTTCAAGAAGTTCCGCGAGCTGGTGGAAAAGAAGACGGCAAAGAGAAAGAAAGAGATCGACGCGATGCTGGCAAAAGGCGCGAAGATCTATCAGCTCCGCCATAACAGCGTCAAGTGTGTGGCGGTCAAGGTCCCGAAGAAAAAGGCCCGTATCATTATGGTAAGCAGTAAGCCCGAGTACAGAAAGATGCTCGAAGAGTATGCAAATCAGCAGCCGTAAGACGGCCCGGAGAACAGGTGTTAAGTATGTTCGAGATATCGATGGATAAACGATATGAAATTTTCACAGGAACCGTCCGTGCCTGCGCAACGCCCGTGTATGCACAGAGCGAAGAGGAGTTCAGGTACGTTCTGTTCGAAAAACTGAGTATTGAAGTCTTTTCGTTCTTTTCCGAAGTGAACCTTGATGATCTGATCGCGGCAGGAAAAGTCAGACCCGAAGATAAAGAAGACTGCCTTCAGATACGAGTGCTTTTCGAAAACAATGAAAAGCACTGGCGGGAACTCGGAGATGTGAAGACGATCGAGGCGGATCCTTCTTTTGCTGATATAAGGCGCATCGCCGGAAAACTCGTCAAGATCTACAGTGGGTATTCTCTGCTGGATAAGGAGACGGAGGATAAGCTCTGGGATAAGATATTCGGAGAATACCGGTTTGTGCCGAACTGCGTGAAGGAACCGTATCCGTGGATACAGCTCCCGCAGCCGTGTAGATCTTTTCGCCTGAAAAACGTGTGGAACGACGAACAGGAAGCCCTGGTGAATTCCTTCTTCGTTCAGTCAGGCGCAGAGAAGCTTTACGCCCTCGACTGGCATCACGACTGCTTCTCTTTTGACCCGAAGGATTTCGGAAGACTCATAAAAGAGTACCACGACGAAGACTGCGATTGTAACGTGTACTTCCCGAGCTACTATCCCAATGGCGACTATTACTTTTTTGTGGAAGAAGACTGGAAATGTGCGCTGTTCGGGCATCCGTGGATCAGTGAGATCGTGGTGTACGGACAGGAACTGATCGGTCTTTTTGAAGCAAATAAAGAAGAACTGGATTTGGGTGAAAATATGCTTGAAGAATTATACATGGTTGCACTTCTGTGGTTTATCGGCCGCATTCCACGAGAGGTGTACGTCTGTTTCCTCGAGGATATCTATATGCTGCCGGAAAATAAGGATAATGACTTTCTGCTTCGTCTTGAGGAGGCGAACGGAAGTATAACGGATACGAACCATGTCTTCAGCCAGAGTATCCAGTACGGCCCGGAAAAATGGGATGAGGAGGCGATCGTCCGGAAAATCGTGGAGACGCTGAACATCCATTACCGAAAGAAAGAGTCTGTGCTGGACACGATCGAACTCGGTTATTCGCTTGTAAAAGCAGCGACACTGTCACTTGAAGCCGTTAACAGTGAGCCGCTGGTCCTGATTCTTCGGGCAGCAGATTATCTGGACGAAGAATACTTCTATCCAGAAGCCGGATGCAAATCCTTCATGCAGATGCTTCATTACTATTCAGAAGAACCGACCAGAGAGGAGATCGATGAGGCCATCGCCATCGTAAGGAAAGAGGCTGCGGTCTAGGTGCTTTCCGGGTAGGGGAAAGAGGTCACCAGAATATCTCTGTCCCGTAAATAGAGCTTCCCGTTTTCCGAGTAGTAGACCGGATTCTCTTCGGAGCATTCCACGCGGATATATACCTTGTAAAGTGTGGTAGATCCGTCCTTCATTACTACCTGCGCATAACTCGTCCCCGTGAAATTGACATTGATCTCCTGAATATTCTTTCCGATCCGGAAAGTGAAGACAACAGAGGGAACTTCCATGTCTTCGGCGTAACCCGAGCCGTTCCGGAACAGTACATCCGGGCCGGGAAGGATCGTAAACTTCTGCAAAGATGCATTCGCCCCGGTACTGCCGCCGATCGCATCAATCGTTGCTTTATCCTCGTATTTATCGGGGATCTCGATCAGTGTGTCATTCAGGTCGCCGCTCCAGGTCCAGGACTCGACCATCGCGCGGTTCCCGGATTTGTCCAGCCGCAGAGAGAAGTTTCCCATGCGTTTGGCGTTGCCGTCATAAAGCTTACAGCTGCAGAGAAGAGAGAGGACCATCGTGATTGAAAGGACCCATTTGAAACTTTTGCTTTTCCGATTCTGTCTATACATATCCATATCCACTCCTCGAAGTTTCTTTTATCCTTTAGACTCTCTTACCCCGTATTTTTATCTCGAATATGGAAAATCACCCGCTTTGACTTGACATTCTCTTTATATATAGATACGATACAGTCCGACTTAAAAAAATCGACGGGATACTGACGTGATATTTGTTTACATACTTTTACTCATAGGCGGATTTGTTTTTCTCATTAAGGGCGCGGACGTATTTGTCAGCGGAAGCTCCTCGCTTGCGCGCAATTTCCATGTGCCCGGCCTGATCGTTGGTCTTACGATCGTTGCCCTCGGCACCAGTGCCCCGGAGCTTGCGGTTAGTACTACGGCCGCACTTCAGGGATCGAACGAGATTGCTTTAAGTAACGTCATCGGTTCGAACATCATGAACCTTCTCGTGGTATTAGGTCTCTGTGCGATCGTTTACCCGCTTCCTGTCGAAAAAAGTGCCCTGAAGAGGGATTTTCCGTTCTCGATCATCATTGCCATCGGCCTTCTTTTTGCCGCCTGCGGATCCTTCATTTTCGGAGGAAACTTCTCCGGATATCAGATGGAGGAGAATGTCGGTAAGGTCACGCGTATCATCAGTATCATGCTTTTGGTGCTTTTCGTCGCGTATATCTGCCTTCTGATCTATTCCGCAAAGAAAGAGGGCACGCCGGAAGATGAAGAAGAGAAGACTCCTACATGGAAGTGCCTTCTTCAGATCCTCATCGGTATGGTCATGGTTATTGCCGGTGGTCAGGCGGTCGTTTACGGTGCAAAAGAACTTGCCCGCGCGGCCGGTATGACGGAGACCCTGATCGGTCTTACGGTCGTCGCTGTCGGAACATCTCTTCCAGAGCTGGTTACATCCCTCGTTGCCGCGAAGAAAGGCGAGACCGAACTTGCGATCGGCAACGTCATCGGATCGAATATCTTCAATCTCCTTTTCATCCTGGGTGTGTCCTCGACCATCCGTCCTGTCGCGGTCAATCTGGCCTCAGTATGCGACCTGGTGAT
>JAILHZ010000144.1 GCA_024695545.1 Clostridiales bacterium | reverse complement strand
TTATCCAGATACTCAAATCTGTCCGCCTTCTCAAGGATGGGAAGAACACGCGGATCGATTCCGTCTCTTTTGGTGTGCAACACCTCACCGAAGAGATCAGTAAGACAGTTCTCAATTCTCTCCATGGAGCATTCTTCTCCTGCCTTACAGGCTGATTCGATCAACAAAGACATATTCATCGTTGCAAATACCTTATCGCCTTTCAAATAATTCTTTCGAAGGATCTCTGCCAGACGTGAGGTCGGGTCTACAAAAAGGAAGAAGAATATCTCTCCTTCCGGACGCTTATGAATGACATTCTGTTCAAGAATGATCATTCTGCCATAGGTATCATCAAGTTTCAGCGTGTCTTTCCCGAAAAAAACATGAAGCATACTGTGGCTATGCTCCTTCGTCTGCTCATAAGATGGCATGACAGTAATATACGTATCGCTGAAATGAATCTTAGTCATAATCTACCTCTCGTCAAATGTTAGCCTTCGCTAACCGACAGATTATATCACAGACTCACTGTTTCGACTATAGACCGGTCAAAACCAACTGTCAGATAGATATCCTCTCTCCTCTTCGGATCGCATTCCGAAGGATCATCAGTTCATGATCCATCTTCTCTGCACGGAGAAGCACAGCCTCTTCCTGCTCATCACGAAGCAGAATGCTGGAAATACCACCGTTTCGGATCGTGATACGTTTCGGAGCCATAAGCGAGAGGATCGGGTCATGCGTCGCGATAAGTACGATCTTATCGTTACCAGTCAGAAGATCCATGGCTCGTCTTCTGTCGATGCCGGCGTTTTCGATCTCGTCGATCAGCACGATCGGTGCACGGGAAAGAAAAGCACAGTCTGCGATCATCAGAGCACGTGACTGTCCCCCGCTTAAAGCTGTGACCGCTGTATCCATGGAGAAAGTCTCTCCTGCCAGAGAAGCGGCAACATCATATACCTTTTGAACTTTCTCCGGGATCTCCTCTTTTCTAAGGAAACACTCAGCATGCATGGTAAGGAATTCCCCGACATTCATGTCGAGAACAAAATTCATATTCTGGGAAAGCTGTGCGATTGCACGTGAGCGTCCGCCTTTCCTTCGATACTCGGTCTTTTTCATCCCGTCGATGAGAACTGTCCTGCCCGTGGGGGTATCCCCCATCGCCTGCCATTCAATATCTTCCAGAAGACGGCTTTTTCCGCTTCCGGTTTCACCGACGATCGCCACCATTTCGCCCTTCCGGATCTCAATCGGATCAAAAATCTCCTTTGTTCCGTCCTTTCCGCGTCCCGGAAGGATCGTCACAGATGTTACGCTCTTGATCTCCTGATGAAGCCTCTCCTGTGCTGCTCGAATGTACGTCTCGAATTCTTCTGCGACTTCCTCCCGGCTCATTTTTCTCTGTTCGAAGAAATAATCCGGAAACTTTCGGAGGTTTTCTTCAAAAGAAATCTCTTTATCAAAATCCTCTTCAAAATCATCGAGATAATATGAAATATACGGGCAGGAGATCAGAAGATCTTTAAGATTTGTCTTGATCATGGATAGATGTCCTTTCGGGATTAACTGTGATTTTCTCAGAGCTTTATATGCTTGACGTTTCCGATCTGGTATTCCTTACCGATCTTGGTTTCACCCAGGCAATAGGAGCAAAGCGCCATCGGCATCGGAAAACGAAGTGTCTCATTGTCGATATTTCTCTCTTGCGCCAGTTCCCGGATCGAGTTTGCCACTTCGGATATACCCTGACCGGTCAATCCGTTTACGTGGAAGATGCGCGCTCTGGGATTGGAGATCTCCACTCTTCTTAAGAAAACTTCGCGCTCCGCCTGAGAAACGATGTCCCCTTTGGTAATCAGAACAATATCCGCCAGTTTCAGAAGCGGTCCGATCTTCCTCGGGGCATGGATCCCGGAGAGCTGATCGATCACACATACGGACAGTACGTTTTTAATATACGGAGAGCAGCGGTTACAAAGCCCGGCACTCTCTGTAAACAGGAAGTCAAATCCTTCCTTTTGCCCCCAGTCATATACCAGCTGAATGTTGGTAATGTAATAATGGTCGGGACAGAGCTCCGCCGACAATCCCTTGATGGAAGGGATGCCGGACGCAGCGTATAGTTTGTCATCTTCTGTCTGAAGGCAATCGAATTTGCATGCTCCGATGCGGTTGCCCAAATTCTCCAGTTCTTTTACGATACGGGTCATGACCGTCGTCTTCCCGGTCGCAGGAGGACCCGCGAAAGTTACAAGTTTCATGTCTTAGTCTCCATTCCTCAACTCACTTGTTCCCGCTGTCCGGGTCATCCCCGGATATCAGTGATTTACAGCGGGCAATGATTTCAGGAAGCTCTTCACGATAGATATAATCCCAGCCGACAAAACGGAGTTTCCCCGGAAGCCGGTTATCTACATCCGTGACATTACTCGGGAAGAATCCGTCATTTCTGAAGATCTCTCCTGCTTTTTTCGAAAAGAGGCCCTTGGTCATTGATTCTGCGCAAGGCGTATTCTTACTGGTAACCACAACAGGAAGGATCGGTGCACCATCGGAAAACCAGATCAGTTCCATATATGCCTGACGCGCTTTGATTGTCCCGAAGATCCACGGCATCACATAGATAAAAGGCTTTCCTTCCACTCCGCCCGGCTTGATCATCTGCGAGGGATGAACGATCGAGTGGATATTTTCACGAAGTCGCTTTATTCCCTCATCACCGGCCACCTGGTGAACATAGGTCAGAATGATCCCATCGAACATGTGCCCGTCATCCGGAAACACGATCGAATGGGCATATTCCGGAGAAAGAAGATCAGCGAAGCTCTTCGGAAGCTCTCTTCCTGCTGCCGCCATCTTATCGACAACCATGACCAGCGGAATACAGGAATATATATCGAAGATTCCTTTGGGATCTTTGAAATCCCGGAAGTCCGGATTGTCCAGAAGTTCAGGATGCACTCTGGTGTATCCTCTCTTCTCGATTTCCGGTTCGGAAACAAAACCTTCGATTCCCGCGCCCATCAGCACATCCGGGTCGCAAGTCTCAAACACATTCTTCAGCCAGTCCACCCCAAATTCGGCCAGCGCAATGTTATACTCTTCGCGGCTCTTGAAGATGCTGTCCAGATAATCCTGAAACGGCAGCTGGACTACGCATGGAACACGTCCCAGGAATCCTGCATTTTTATTCTCCGCAGTATAGTGGAGTTCCTCATTCATTTCACAAACACTCATCTTCAGCTCACCTCTTTCCTGATAGTTTGTTTCTTCGATACCCGCTTTCTGCGGGTATCCCGGTACGACTCCTGTTCATCTTCTTCCATAGCTACACGGATCTCGCCATCGCCGCGTTCACGGGTGCTTTTCCTGACGATATCGATTGGAAGTACACACGTGTGCGTATTCTCTGCCACCATGAAGGAACGGATACGCACATCTACGTCAAAAGCCTTGGCCAGACGCTCTTCATTGATGATCTCTTCAGCATTGCCGAAAGCATTCGTGCCATCTCTATTCAGTATCAGCGCCTTATGTGAGATCGCCAGCGCATGTTCCGGATAATGTGTATTTACTATGGAAGATATACCCCGTTCTCTACAAAGATCCCGGATCGTATGAATAACGATCAACTGGTTTTTAAAGTCAAGATTCGATTCCGGCTCATCGAGGATCAGAAGCTCCGGATCTGTCGCCAGTGCTCTGGCAATCAGGACCATCTGCAACTCACCGCCGGAGATCTCATTACAGAGCTTGCCGATCAGACGGCTCATGCCGACCATCTCGAGACACTCCTTCGCATGATCGTAGTCTTTCTTACTTGGCTGGGAAAGAAGTCCCAGATGGGCATTTCTGCCAAGCAGCACCATCTCTTCCGTCGTATAGGAAAACGCAGATCTTTTCGCCTGCGGTACATAGCCGATCCTTTTCCAGATATCCTGATTCTTCCACTCACCCCATGGCTTCCCGTCGATCAGAGTCTGTCCTGATCTCCATGGCAGGAAACCGAGTGTACACTTTAGAAGCGTAGTTTTACCTACACCATTTGAACCTAATATAGAAAGGATCTCACCTTTTCCGATCTGGAAATGAATATCCTTAAGGATATCAGGTTCTTTTCTATAACCAAAAGATGCATGTTCGACTTCGAAATTCATGTTTTCACACCTCCTGTCCGACGCAGGAGCACGATAAATACAGGTGCTCCGAGAATTGCTGTAAGTATGGATATCGGCAGTTCTGCCGCCGTCGCGGATCTTGCGATCGTATCGATGAGGAGCAGATACGTCGCACCCAGTCCGATGCTGGCAGGAATAACATATTTGTTGTTATTTCCGAACATCATACGTGAGATATGCGGAATCAGAATACCGATCCAGCCGACCTTGCCGCACATGGCGATTACCGAAGCGGTAATCATGGTCGAGGACACGATGGTCAGTCCGCGCATAAGCTTGAGATTGATACCCATTGCCTTTGCTTCATCATCATTCAATGAAAGGACATTCAGTTTCCATCTCAGGCAGAAAAGGATCACGATACCGATAAGCATCGGAATCGTTCCGATATAGAGTTTCTTGAAACTGGTGCCTGCCAGGCTTCCCATGAGCCAGTATGTGATCTCGGGAAGAACATCCTGCGGATCGGCGACATACTTGATCAGAGACACCAATGCTTCGAAGAGCGAACTGATCACCATACCGGAAAGGATCAGCATAACCAGAGTGGACTCACCTTTGACCCGGCTGATCATATACACCAGTCCGACTGCGACAAGACCCATGATGAATGCCGTTCCCTGAATTCCCAGAGAAGGAAGATGGAACATAATTCCGAGTGTCGCTCCGAAAGAAGCGCCCGTGGCGACGCCCAGTGTATCGGGTGTCGCCAGCGGGTTCGAAAACATGCTCTGAAAGGCCGCACCGGCCACTGCCAGACCTGCTCCCGCAATGATCGCAAGGATCGACCTCGGAAGTCGGATCTTATAGAGTACGGTTTTTACATTCGGATCATCGACCTTCATGCCAAGGAGGACTTTGACACAGTCTTTGACCGGGATCTGGTATCTTCCGATCACCAGCGCCGCTATGAAGGAAGCCACAAGTGCCACAAGAATACCGATCACCCATAAGATTTCTGTTTTCTTCTTCAAATTCCCACCTACGATCTATTAGAGACCTCTGGCCGCATCGCGGGAAGGAATGAACATCATGTCAAGCTGCGCATCAGTAAGATCGTAGCCGCACATTTCCTTATAGTAAGCCTTCGCAACTTCACGGATATCAATATCGGAGAAGAGTTCCGGATAGATTGTCTGTGCCATCCACTGCATGGTAACCGGAGTATCTCCACCCGGTGTGTAACTTCTGTAAAGACCCAGAGGCATCTTATAGACCTTCTTGTTCTTTACCGCATTTACGGTGCTCCAGTCATCATTTCCGATCGCGTTGTTATAAAGATCCTCTGGCTGTGTGCCGCAGAAATTCGTGATGATAATGATATCCGGATTCCACTGGTATACCTGCTCCATGGAGATCTTCAGGATCGATCCGCCGTCTACTTCGCTGGCAACGTTATACGCATTGACAGATTCACACCACCACTGTCCGAAGAAATTCACACCGGAAGCAACCATCGCTGCATCTGAATACTTAAAGAGTACGAGTACGCGTGCCTTATCTTCGTCCTTAATATTCTTCGTCTTCTCGACAATATTTGCATGGATCTCGTTTGTCTTGCTCATTGCCGCCTTGGCAAAATCACTGCCGCCAAATACCTGATCGAGAAGATCGATCCAGTGCTCATAGGTAACGATGATATCGTAATTCCAGGCAGACGCAGATGTTGCCAGTGCCGGGATGCCTGCCTCGCGGATCGCTTTTGCCTGCTCTTCACCAACACCGATGACAATGTCCGGCTTGAGAAGCAGGAGCTCTTCGAGGTTGACCTCATCACCGGAGATCCAGCCGGTATCTGCCTTAAGGATCTCAGGATAGATCTGGCCGAGAAGACCATTCTCTGCAGCACTCATAGATACCGGGTGGATACCTACGATATTTTCAGCAGAACCGAGGTATTCTGTGATAACAGAC
>JAILHZ010000071.1 GCA_024695545.1 Clostridiales bacterium | reverse complement strand
CGAAAAGCAGTTCAGCATCAAGCAGTACGCGAAGCAGCTCCTCGAATCGAAGATGGGAAGCACGGCGAAGATCGATAAGCTTCTCTGTACGCTTCTTGTCGACATGCTGAACTACGGTTCCGCGGCGCAGAACTACTTCGGTTTCCATGCGGGATCGCTTGCTAATTCCGATCTGACTTCGGCTCAAAAAGCACTGGCCTCGACTCCGGTAACCTCTCTGACCTCTTCACACAGTGAGACACCGATATCCGGAGCGGAGATCACATTTAAAGGAATTGCCCTGGAGTGCGACAGTACGATCGACCTGGTGACTTATGTGGATATCCCGCAGGCACCGGCGAAAACCGTCTATGCGGAGATCAGTTACGATTCTTTCGACGGATATCCGATCGTGCAGAGAGTACATGCGAGTGACTTTGTCTACGATACGTACTACAAACTGTACCGTGTTGAGTTTACGGGCGTTTCCGCACTTTATTTCAGAAAACCGATGACGCTTGTGTTCAGAGATGGCGACCGTCAGATCAGCTCGACCATGACGTACAGTTATGAGACATACATCAGAGAGATCCTGAACAGCAGTCAGGCGACACAGCCGATGAAGGCAGTTGCTACAAACCTGATGACTTACTGTAATTCCGCAATCAAGTATTACAAGGGTCTGAGTGAATCCGGAAGCGGCAGTTCGGAGCTCGAATACGAAGGGATCCGTACTTATAAGAACAGTAAGTACGCGACGGATCTGCCGAGGTCGGTCATCGTCGTACCTGCATCCGCTACTGAAGAGGAGACGTATGCCGCCCAGCTTCTCCAGTATTACATCAATCAGGAGGACGGCTATCAGCCTTCGATCATTTCAGATTCGACCGCGAAGGGAAGTGCTTTTGAAATCGCGGTAGGTAATACGAACCGCTCGAGCGCGGGTCCGAGTTCGGCAAAGGACGGTTCCTACAGGATCAAGTCCTTTAACAACGGAATCTCGATCATCGGAAACGGTGATCGCGGAACGATCGACGGCGTCATGAAATTCCTTGCGGTATGCGGAGGATACTACTGGCTCTCCTTTGAAGACGGATACAGAACGAATCAGAATCACTTTAAATACGCCACCAATATCAACATCGACCACGAGCGCGTTTTTACCTTTACAGATACAGATGTTTACTTCGGAATCATCCAGAAGGGCACGAACCGTCTCTACTCGCTGGCGAGCGCAATGAACGGATTCTATGTCAACTGCAAGATCCCGAATTATCCGGGTGCGCAGTCGTGGTACTTAAGCAAGGCAGCACCTACGGCGTACGGCAATCTTCAGCCCGGCCAGGCGCATACGATCCTGGCGGAATTTGTCACGAAGGATGAATTTAACAGCCATCCTGAATGGTTCTCTCTGTATATCGAGAAAAAGGATGGAAAGATCATCGTCAACGAAAGAAGACCATATCAGGTCTGCCTGTCGAATTCTGAAGTGTATAAGAAGATCAGGGATCATGTCTTCGAGATCCTGGAAAGTGATGCGTACGATCCGAATGCTCCGATGCAGATCATTAATCTCGGACAGGCGGATAATTCCCACTACTGCATGTGCAACGACTGCTACAGATACCGTATGCAGTACGAAGTAGAAGGAAAGAAAGAGGGACTCTGCGACGCGGCGATGTACCTTAATCTGTGCAATAAGATTTCCCGCGAGGTCAAGGCGACTGGCAAGTATCCGAATGTTTACATCGATATGCTGGCCTATACCTATAACTTAAAGCCGCCGGTAGGCATGGAGATGGATGATCATGTTATCGTCCGCTATGCCGCGATCAGCCGCTGCTATGCGCATGACTGTGACGAGTCGAAGTGCGACCAGAACAAAGAGGATATCGAGTATCTGAAGGGATGGGCGAACCTCTGCAATACTTACGGCGCACAGCTGTGGATCTGGGATTATGTCGTAAACTTCACATGCACTGCAGGTCCTTACATGAACCTCAGTTCTCTGGCTCACGATATCAAGTATTACCGAAATCTCGGCGTCAAGGGCATCTATCTGCAGAACAACGATTCGCCCGGAAGCATCGACACCGAGTTCGTAGATCTCAGAAACTATCTGATCGGTGTCCTGCTGGAGAATCCGGATGCGGATGTGGAAAAAGAAATGCAGTTCTTCGTCACGGAATTCTACGGAAAGAGCGGCCCGTATATCCTGGAGGCGATGAAGATCATGGAGACGCAGGCGAAGAGGCATTCGCCGGGTCCGAATGCGACGCCGAACGGGAACTACCACAGAGATAAGTGTACAGCGTATAACAGTGCGACTTCTCAAGTGTTTGCGAACGTCTATCCGGCGAAGATGGATGCGCATAACGAGATGCCTCAGGAAGATCTCGAAAGGTGCGAGGAACTCTGGAATCAGGCGCTGGCAGCAGCGGCGGATGATACGGCGGAAAACTTAAGACGCACCGGCCGCACGCATCTTTGCTGGAGATGGACCAAGTCCTGTATGAAGGTCTATGAGTTTGAAGATCCGAGCACATATCTGGCGATGAACCAGCAGCTGTATACCGACCTGTATACGACTTACGGCATGTCATTCTATGCCTTGACCTACAGAGACAAGCCAGGCACGGCATATCTCTGGCACACGCCGGACCGCTGGACCAGCGAGTACACCTGGGGAGATCTTGAAGGGTATGAACACCTGAAAAATAAGTGAGCAGGAAAAAGGACGGGAGGATCAAACTTCCGTCCTTTCCTTAAGATTGAAGTTTTAGTGCTTTTTCGGTATAGTGAAAAAAGCACTGGAAGGAGTATTCAATGATCGGTTTTTACAGGATCGCAGATAGGGTCATACGCGTGGAATCCATCTATGAGGATGTCCATGAGTATTGCCGTGAGTACGCCTGTGAGGAGCAGACACCGGATTTCGAGGTGACCATCGCTCCCGAGGATCTGGTCTACGAGAGAAAGAAATCCGATGCGGAAGCGGCGATCAGCCCGAGGGCTTTTCGAGGAGGCTCCGACGGGATGCTCGAGACGCTGGCCGTGTACCGCAAGATGGCCGAGAAATTCCCGGTCCTTTTTGAAACCTTCCTTTTCCACGGATCTGCCATCGCAGCCGACGGGAAAGCCTACCTTTTCACGGCGAAGAGCGGGACGGGAAAGTCTACACACACCGCACTCTGGAGACAGTATCTCGGTGATCGTGCCGTGATGGTCAATGACGACAAGCCCCTGATCCGTGTTACGGATGACGAAGTCCTGATCTACGGGACGCCCTGGTGCGGCAAGCACCGTCTGGGCGAAAATATCTGCGTACCGCTTCGGGGCTTAAGCATTCTCGAGAGGGGGGAGATCAACGAGATCCATCCGATCAGCAGGAAGGAAGCACTTCCGATGATGCTTCAGCAGTCCTACCGTCCCGCGGAGATAAAAGCACTGGAAAAGACCGTGGACCTGATTTCAAAGCTTTCCGCGAAAGTGCCGATTTACCGGCTAAAGTGCAATATGGACATCGAAGCGGCAGAGGTCGCTTTCCGCGCCATGAGTGAAGAGGCAGGAGAGTAAAGAGATGACGACTTCGATTGCCGATTACCTAAAGGAAAACGGGAAACTTACCTACTCGAATGTCGGCGTGAGCATGATGCCGCTTCTCCGCCAGGGGAAGGATCTTTTCACCATCGAGAAAAATAGCGGGCAGAGATATAAGAAAGGCGACGTAGTGCTTTTCGCAAGGGGAAAGGACAAGTATGTCCTGCACCGCATCATCAAGGTACTGCCGGACGAATATGTGATCCTCGGTGATAACTGCGTGACACCTGAGCGCGGCATCAAGGACAGCGATATCCACGGGAAGATGATCAGCTTTGTCCGAAACGGCAAGGAGCACAGCATTACGGAGAAACGCTACCGATTCTATACTGCATTCGTTCTCTTTACCAATCCTGTACGTGTGCGCTATAGAAAACTCAAAGCGAAGGTCCGTCAGGGAATAAAGAAACTCCTGAGAAGGAAGTAGACCCCATTAAACAACGCTAATTCGCGCATACAAAACTCACATGCGGCGGTTCTTTTCTGCTATAATAAGAACATCTTATACTTTTTTGATCTTTATGATCTGATCACCTGTCTTCTTATTGGGGAAGAAGGACGGAGGTTGTTCTATGAGAAAAAAGATGTCAGCGCTGATTCTTGTTCTGGTGTTTATCCTTGCGGCTTTGTCGGGCTGCATGGAACTCGAGCGCGGCATCCGTGTCAAGGCGAACGGCGATGTGGAGTGCTATACCAGCGTCTACATGAGCGAGTCTGACATGAAGTATATCTACAATACTCCCGAGAAGTTTTACGAAGCGCTGCAGGACAGCATCGACGAGGATTATCCGACCGATTCTTTCGAGAAGATCCAGAAGGAAGACGGTTCCACGACATGGTACGGCGCGATGGCGACGTATAAGATCGACAAGAGCGATGTGGAAGATGATATCGGCAAGGTATTCAGTAATTACGACATAGAGTATAAAACTTCGGGGTTCCTTTTTAAAAAGGTCTCAGTGACCATCGAGTCGGACGGCAAGAGCCTTATCACTATGTTCTCCGATCTGATCAAGGATCCGGAAAAAGAACTGTCCAGCTACTTCAACCAGACGAAAGTAAATGAATTTGCGATCTCGGTACCGTATCCGATCGTGTCGACCAATGGCGCGAAGAAGAGTGACGCGAAGAATACAGTCGTGTGGAATATGAAGAATCTGGATTCCAATGGCGGCGGAGAGCTTACCATGGAGGTCAGTTATCTGAATCTTCCGGTGTTCATCATCCTCCTGGCCGTTATTCTCATCATCATTATTGTCATCATCGTTCTTCTCGTGAGAAGAAGCCGTAAGAAGAAAAAAGCAGCACTGCTGGCGCAGGGAGCTCAGGTTCCTCTGCAGCAGCAACAGGTGCAGTCCGCTGCACCGCAGACGCCGGCTGAACCGCAGATGCCGGCACCGCCTGTTATGCCGCAGGTGCCCGCACAGGCAATGGGAGATGTTCCGCAGGTAACGGGACTTCCGATGGTCGGACAGCTGCCGAAATCCGAGAGTGTTGACAGTGACAAACCCTAAGGTGGGAAACAAATAATCAGATATCTATAGTGCAGGAGGTTGAGCTATGGAACGGACAAGAACAAGGAAGATACTGACAGCAATCATTCTGGTATGCAGTATTCTGCTTTGCCTGACAGGATGTATCCGGTATGAGGTAAAGACCCGGATCAACGCCGACGGAACGGCAGACTTCAGAATGGTCTATGCCATCGCGGATGTTGCAGGTGATTCGAATACGACAGACAGCACGCAGAAGAAATTCGCGAATGCCGGATGGGATGTGGAAAAGTACGAGGAGACCGACGGAAATACCAAGTATACGGGTTTCACCGCATCCATCAAGGGTATTGCGCTGGAAGATATCGAAAAAGAAATGAAGAAAGTCGATATGGACGGCTTTAAAGTCGAGGAGGAATCGGACGGCGTATATACTCTGAGATGGGACGCGTCTTCAAATACTGATGATGCAAAGAGTCAGGGTGTTTCTGCTGATTATCTGACACAATATGGCGGATACATGAGATTCATTCTTGAACTTCCCGGTAAGGTCATCGAGACGAACGGCAGAGATTCTACTGACGGAAAGACCATCGAGTGGAATCTCATGGATGTCAGTTCCCCGTGCTATGCGAAGTTTAACCTCAAGGGAGGAACAGCATTTCCTACTGAAACAAAGATCACGGTAAACAAAAATAAGACAGCCGATATCGAACTCTCCTTCGAAAAGATGGAAGACGACGATCAGCGTGAAGCGCTGGAAGATCTGGGCTGGGATCTCGGCGGTAAATCCAGAGTTACTGCTGCCAAAGACGGTGTCAAACTCGAGGATCTGCAGGAAGAATTAAATGATCTCGAGATGGGCTTTGAAAAGCTTTCTTTCGAATACGATGAGAGTGATAAAGTATATACACTCGAGTGGGATGCTCCGCAGAATAAATCGGATTTCGTTCTCGAACTTCCCAATGAGGCGGAAGACAGCAATTCGGAATCTGAAGGCACAACACTGGAATGGAGCCTCGATCAGATGGAGGAGCCGATCAGCGCAGAGTTTAAGGTCAAGGGCGGAGGCGGAATCCCGATGTTCCTTCTCATCGCCATTATCGCAGGTGGTGTGATCCTTATCGGAATCATCATTCTCGTAATCGTTCTGATCAGCAAAAAGAAGAAGGGCCCGAAGGCTCCGGATCCGGTTCCGGGTATTCAGAACAATCAGTTTACCCAGCCTCAGCAGTTCGCTCCGCAGAGTATGCCGGCACAGCCTTCCATGCCGCAGATGCCTCAGACGTACGCGCCTCAGGCTCCGCAGAATCCGACAGCGGGCAGCGGTCTTCCGAACCCGGGATTCCCTCAGGCAGGATCTGTTCCGCCGCCGCAACAGTACAATCCGCAGAATCAGGATAACAACAATCCATATTTGTAAAAGTACGAAACTTTCGGACAGAATGATGAATGTCTGTGATTTCGATAGATGTTATAATTCTGTCGTACTAATAGACAGGAGTTTAAGCTGTGGATAGAAAAAGAATCGAAGGTAAGAACTTTGACGAAGAGCGTGCACTTTATAACGAGATGCATGCGGATGTTGTACGGTGCAATTTTGCGGGCCCGGCTGACGGCGAGTCAGTGCTCAAGGAAGCGCGTGACATTACAGTCAGTGAGTGTACGTTTTCCCTTCGATATCCGCTCTGGCATGTGGTCGGTTTTCAGGCGGACAGTGTCACGATGGACGATAAGACCCGAGCTCCGATCTGGTATGCGAAGCATGGTTCTCTCAGCCACTGCGAGATCTACGGAGTAAAGGCTGTCCGCGAGTGCGAAGATATTTCGGTAAAAGAATGTACGATTGATTCGGTGGAATTCGGGTGGAAGTCCTCAGGGCTTTCTCTTGAAGACACCACGATCACATCGGAGTATATCTTCTTCGACAGCAGTAACGTCAAACTCGATCATGTCACCATGAAGGGTAAGTATTCCTTCCAGTATGTGGACGGGCTTACGATCGAGAACTCCGATCTCGATACGAAGGATGCCTTCTGGCACAGTAAGAATGTCACCGTGAAAAACTCCACCATCAAGGGCGAGTACCTCGGATGGTTCTCGGAGAATGTCACTCTGATCAACTGCCGCATCATCGGCACGCAGCCGCTCTGCTACTGCAAGAGTTTAAAACTGATCAACTGCACGATGGAAGAGTGCGATCTTTCCTTCGAGTATTCCGACGTGGAAGCAGAGATCATCGGCAGCATTGATTCCGTGAAGAACCCGAGATCCGGAACGATCACCTGTGACAGTGTAGGGGAGATCATCATGGGCGATGCGGTAATGCCCTGCGAGGGGCGGGTGCTTTTGAGAAAGTGATCTAAATCAAATGCGTGACCAAAAGTCACGCATTTTTCTCGTTTTCCGATATAATTGTTCTCGGCAAGGCAAGGGGATTAAGGAGCGGGGATAATGATTTCAAGAAAAGGGTTAATCAGCATCCGGCTGATTGCACTTGTAGCATAGTAGTATAACCACCTTGCCAAGTAGTTCCCGGCATGGTAGTATCAGAAAAGAAGCAGGAAAGATGCTTCTTTTAAATCCAAAGAAAGAGCGCGGGTTCCGCGTCTGGGTAGACCAATGAGAAAGTGATGATCGAATGAGAAAACACCGGTTATGGAAAAGACCTGGGAAAGGTCTCCCCCTGTGCGCTTTCATGGAATCATCGCGTTATTATTCCCTTCGCTTTCTTTGCTAAAGTAAGGTAGATCGTGTGAGTCTGTTTCTGCGTGCGCGGGAACAGACTTTTTCTTTCAGGCAGAAAGAGGACAACTATGGCACAAATCAAAGTAAACGATCTCACTTTTTCTTACGAGAACAGCTTCGATCCGATCTTCGAGCATGTTTCTTTTACGATCGATACTTCCTGGAAACTGGGATTTATCGGCAGAAACGGCAAAGGAAAGACGACATTCCTGAATCTGCTTCTCGGCAGGTACGAATACAGCGGCAGCATCACCTGCGATGTGCCGTGCGACTATTTCCCATATACAATTGCGCCGGAAGATCTCGATAAGACGGCGGATGAACTGATGGATAAGTGGAAGCCGGGTGTCGAGAACTGGCGCGTGATGTGCGAACTGTCCGAACTCTCGGTCGATCCCGAGTTGCTGTACCGGCCGATCCGCACACTGAGTTTCGGCGAGAAGACAAAGGTCATGCTGGCAGTGCTTTTCGCCGGAGAAAACGATTTTCTTCTGATCGACGAGCCGACGAATCACCTGGATAAAGAGGCGCGCGAGACAGTAAAGACATATCTGGCGGGCAAGAAGGGTTTAATTCTGGTATCGCACGACCGTGATCTTCTGGATGCATGTGTCGATCACGTACTGGTCCTGAACCGTTCGACGATCGAGGTGCAGACGGGAAACTTCAGTTCCTGGTGGGAAAATAAAGAGCGTGCGGATGCTTTTGCAAAAGCGGAGAACGAGAAGCATCTCAAGGAGATCGGAAGACTGAAGAACACGATGCAGCAGAGCCAGAGCTGGGCAACGAAGAACGAGAATACGAAGATCGGCTATGACCCGATCAAGGAACACGACAGATCGAAAAATACACGGTCATATATCGGCGCGAAGACGAAGAAGATGGAGTCGCGCGTGAAGGTCTTTGAGCAGCGGATGGAGAGAAATATCCAGGAGAAAGAAGGTCTTCTGAATGATATCGAACAGGTAAGGGATCTTTGCCTTTCGCCGATGACGCACTTTAAGGACAGACTTGTTGAGACGAGGGATCTTTCGCTCCGTTATACGGATTCCGAAAAGCCTGTGTTTTCAGGTCTGACCTTCGAGATAAGAAACGGAGAGCGGGTGTTCCTGCAGGGCAGAAACGGCTGCGGAAAAACGAGTCTGATCAAGGCGATCATGAAGTCCGCGGGTCTCGGTGAAGCGGAGAATATTGTGTCGGATGGCACACTTCTTACCGCCCCGCACCTGAAGATCTCGTACATCAATCAGGATACATCACATCTTCACGGAGACCTCCGCATGCACGCTTTCGAGAACGGCGTGGATTACAGTCTTTTCCTGGCTGTGCTCCGTCATCTCGCGCTCGAGCAGGCGCAGTTTGAAAAGAACATCGAGGACTTTTCCGAGGGACAGAAAAAGAAAGTCCTGATCGCGACAAGCCTCCTGACACCGGCCCATCTTTATATCTGGGACGAACCGCTCAACTACGTCGATGTATTCTCGCGGATGCAGCTCGAAAAGCTTATTTCAGAGTATCAGCCGACCATGCTGATCGTCGAACATGATGTCCGCTTCCGCGATAAGATGGCTACAAAAATCACGGATTTGTAATCGTGTGGTATAATGTACCTCGTAATAAAGAGGGGAAGGGTCAAACTCATACATGAAGATCATCGATATTCTGAATAAGAAGAGCATGTCGCTGTCTTTCGAGGTGTTCCCGCCGAAGAAGGAGACTTCCTTCGAGAGCGTGAAGGAGACGACCGAGAAGATCGCCGAGAGTAAGCCTGCGTTCATGAGTGTAACTTATGGAGCGGGCGGCGGAACGAGCCGTTTTACACTCGATATTGCCAAGACGATCGAGGAGAAGCACGGCGTACCGACCATGGCGCACCTGACATGCGTATCCAGTTCGAAGGACATGATCCACGATAAGATCGAAGAGATCCATAATATGGGACTTCAGAATATTATGGCGCTTCGCGGTGACCTGACTCCGGAACTCGAGAATACCGACAGAAGCAAGTGGGATTACCGTCACGCGGTCGAACTGATCCGTGAGATCAAGGAGAGCGGCTATGATTTCTGTATCGGCGGCGCCTGCTATCCGGAGATTCATCCCGAGAGTGCTAACCAGCACGAAGATATCAAGCATTTGAAGGAGAAGGTCGATGCCGGCGCGGATTTCCTTGTCAGCCAGATGGTATTCGACAACAACCTTTTCTATAACTTCCTCTACAAGATCAGAGAAGCCGGCATCACGGTTCCGGTCGTTCCGGGCATCATGCCGATCACGAACGCGATCCAGGTAGAGAAAGCCATTAAACTGAGCGGCTCCTTTATGCCGCAGCGTTTCAAAGCGATCGTGGACTATTTCGGAACGGATCCGGAGTCCATGAAGCAGGCCGGTATCGCGTATGCGACGGACCAGATCATCGACCTTTATGCAAACGGCGTGACGAATGTCCACGTTTACTCCATGAATAAGCCCGATGTGGCGGAAGCCATCATGCACAACCTGTCGAACATCCTCTGGAAGGATTACGGTGTGAAGTAAAAGAAGGGGCAGCACATGGAACACGTAGACCGGATCATCGAAGCACTTCGAACGAATGCGAGGACCATTCCTCAATTCTTAGAGTACGATGACGCTCCGCTCAACGAGATGGAGTGGCTCCGTTACGCCTGTGTTCCGATCCGCGACCAGCAGGTAGTAAAGGAAGATCCGAAGTTTACCGCTTCCATGGCAAAAGCACTCGCTCTCGGCAGGGAAGAGTGCAACTTCCGTCTGGGTTTCCTTGTAACTCCGATCACCTGGGGCAAGGACGGATTCCCGGTACTGCCTTTTGAACAGAAATCCGTGAAACTGAGAAATAACCTCGAGGGCTGCAAGACAGCAGTGCTTTTCGCGGCGACGGTCGGATCCGGCATGGACCGCATGATCAGAAGATTCGAGAAGTCGGACCCGCAGATGGGGCTTTTTCTTCAGGGCCTGGGTGCCGAGCGTGTGGAGTCCCTGTGCGATCTTTTTAACGCTGAAGTGGATGCGGCGGCGCAGTCGCTCGGACATATGACGAGACGCCGTTTCTCGCCGGGATATGGTGACCTTCCGATCGAAGTGCAGAAGGAATTCCTGCCGCTTCTCGACGCCGAAAGACGACTGGGCATCACTCTTTCCGATTCGTATCTGATGTCGCCGAGCAAGAGCGTTACCGCGATCATCGG
>JAILHZ010000046.1 GCA_024695545.1 Clostridiales bacterium | reverse complement strand
AGAAGCCTGCATCCTTCTGTTCTTATAAGCAGGCCATAAATGCCTTATGGAACAGGTACAGCGCTCTACAGAAGTTCTGTGCATCCTCCCCGTAGGAATTATCACTGAGGACATTATAGCAGTACGTCATCGGATTGTAGGTTACCTTGTAGCTCTCACCGTTTACGGTTACCGTCAATACGAGATCCTCATCCAGTTCTGCTGCGTTGATTTCACGGATACGTGCGATCTGATAGCCGTCTTGAGTCGATTTCTGAACGGGCTTGCTGCCGCAGTTGAATGTCAGCTTGGCATCGCTCTTGAAGTACAGAGAAAGAGTGGTCTCCGACTTCAGCGAAAGAGTTGATCCCTCAAAGCTTACACCAGCCAGAAGAGTTGTTCCGGACGGATCATACGGCTTATTGATCAGAGCCGCGGTAACAGAGGAAAGATTCTTATCCTGAGCGGAAAGCTCTGAATTAGCGAGGTTATCCGTATTCACATTGAAATACATCTGCGCAGAAGCACCATAGTTCAGAAGTGCTTTTACCAGACGGATCGTCTTGGCATCATAAGTGCCTTCCTTCGCGGAAAGAAGGTAAGATGCATACTCTTTCACAGAATACGTGTAGATGTTTCCTTCGAGATCCGTATCCAGGATCTGCGCGGTGATTGTGCCCGTCATGTCTTTCGCAGCCACCTTGCACTTAAAGACGTAGTACGTCTTACCATTCATCTCGACCGGATGATCCGCCACCTCGCTGACCATGATCGTCTGAGTATCGGTGTTACTGCCATTAGGGACCGTGAAAACCATCTTTGCAGTCGCACTTTCAAGGACACTCTGATCAAGCTCCATATAGAAGTTCATGGCAATATCGCCATCCAGGCTTACTGTGTATCCCGCCAGTTTCTCGGCGAACACATCCTCGGCCATAAGGAACGGAAGCGCAACATCATCGATATTCATGCTGTACTCGTCCGTTACATCAAAGTGTCTGATCGCAACATAGACATTTTTTCCGCTGAAGCTACTGAGATCACCGGTATATTCAGCCCAATCAGTTGTAGTTGTGTATATGGGCGAGATCTGTGTCCATTTAGTGAGATCAATATCTTTCGTAAGTTCGACGTTTTTCACTTCCGCCGCATAGAGTGCAAATCGCTCGCGGTAATAAGTACCATCCTGTCCGATTGCCCAAACGGCGACTGTCTTTGCTCCATTCGGAGCAACTACACCGGCAGGAGCAATTGCCCAGTTATCCGGATGTAATGCTCCTCCACTAACGTAGGACTCAGAGTAAATAACCGATCCATCCTCCTCTTGCCCGGAATGCACTTTTCTATCAGAATTAAAGCCGGTCTTCCAGTTATATCTATCTCCATCATGATCGACAAATATCCATCCGTCACCTTCAGGGTTCGAAGAAAAATCATAATACACCGCGTATTCCCACTGTGCATACAATTCAATACCATTCTGTGTTCCGATTACCTGACCGGGCATATAGGAAACTCCCTTTCCGTCTGCCCTCGTATTCCAGCCTGCGAAAATATAGTGCGGGCGGAAATACGGGTTATCTGCAGTTTTGACAGAACCCTGATTCAGCTCCTCTGCAAATGTCTGATCAGAACCGTCATTTGAATGATAGAGCACCTGGTTGCCCCTCTGCCACTGGGCATAAAGCACCAAACCACCGGAGATACTGATGGTTTCATGATTGGAATAAGATGTTCCCTTTCCGTCTGCCCGTGTATTCCATCCTGCAAACTCATATCCGGCTCTGGTAAACGGATTCTCGGGAAGAGTAAGCTCGGTCATATTGGAAACCGGATAGCGAATATCACTATCATCACTTCCGTTTGATTTCAGCGTAACAAACGAAGTTCCATCTGCCGCATAAATCTTAAGAGTATTTCTGGTATATGAGGTTCCGGTTTTGACGATTTCGCTATCGGCTTTACCGGGTTCTATAGGCTGAACATCCGTATAATAAGCCTTTGTAGCATTGCCGTTCGTTTGATAGGCAGAAAAATAAGTATGTGCATAAGTATATTTTCCCGTCTCATCAATGAGGATGACCAGAAGATTCTTGGTCGTGTCATGATTATATGTACGTTCAAACGGGATCACACACCAGCCGATGTCATCGAATGGGAAAGTACCATCGAAAACCTTAACCGCATTCTTCAAAACCTGTGCTTCGTCCGAAGAGCTCAGTTCGGTGAGAGTTGTATCCATAAGATACAGTCTTCCTCTTCGGGGAATCGACATTTCATTTTCAACATTAAAAGCGATCGCTTCGATCTTCGAACAGCCTCCGATCTCTTCAGCCGGGTAGATCTGTTCGGAGAAACTGTATTTATAATCTACACAGAGCGGAAGACCATTGGCCGTCGTTTCGGTTTTCCCTACAACGAATGATGTGTTTTCACTCTTCCACATCGCATAAAGCGTTAAATCACTATTCAGAGTAAAAGGCTCATTGCATCCATATACTGTTCCGGATCCATTAGAAGCAGTACTCCATCCGATCAGTGTATACCCGTCGCGGGAGAAGATCTTACCTGCCAGTTTTACTTCTTCCGTCGGATCAAATGTCTGCTCAAAAGAAGCATTTGTACCATTATTTGCCTTATAGGTAATCGTCTTTCTTCCGGTCCATTCCGCATACAGCGTCGTATCCCCTGTCAGGGCGACACTTTCTCCGGCATTATAATGGATACCGTTACCATTGCGATCAGTATTCCAGCCTGCAAAAATATACCCGTCGCGGGAGAAAATCTTTTCTTGCAGAGTTACTTCTTCAGTCGGATTAAACAGTTGTTCAAAAGCTGTATTCGTACCATTATTTGCAACATAGGTAATCTTCTTCAATGCGACCCATTCCGCATAAAGTGTCAAATTCCCGGTCACGCTGATACTGGCTCCGGCATCATAATGCGTACCGTTACCCTGAGGATCAGTATTCCAGCCTGTACAAGCATATCCGTCGCGGGAGAAAATCTTGCCTTTCAGTTTTACCTGCGTAGTCGGATCATAAGCCTGCGAAGATGAATTATTCGTCCCATCGTTCGCCATATAAGTAATCGTATCCGCGTCGTTCCACTCTGCATAGAGTGTTACATTCCCGGTCATTTCGATCGAGTCTCCGGGATAATAACGGGTTCCGTTACCATTACGGTCAGTATTCCAGCAACGGAATGTATGTCCGGCATATGCGGGAGTGATATCTCCAACATGTGCGTCTAAATCTACGGCAAAGAAACTTACATCTATTGAAGTTCCTGTATTGTTATTAAAATCATACGTCAGCGTATACTTTGGTATAGGAGAAGAAAACAGCCGCAACTTATTCTTATACCCGACCGAAGCAGAAGTGCCGGTTAAATCACCGGGGTTTACTTCACTACCATCGAGAATTCTAAACATGGCGCAGTCACTGCTACCGCCATAGCAATCAAAAATCACATAATCATCTGTATAGTTTCCGGTTTTGTTGATTACGATAACCATCAGGTTTTTGTTTGTATCTCGTGTAAAGGATCGATCCAGCTGCACATACATCCACCCGGTCTTGCTGGTTTCCATCCATCCGCTGTAAACCAGGGTAGCATCGTCGAGCAGCACTACATCTCCCGTATTTGAAAAACTGCTCTTGTCTGTATTAACAAGATAGATGTCCCCGGTCGCATTCTTAGAGGCGGCCTTGTTTATCTTAAAGCCCATTGCCGAAATGGTCGAAACACCGCTCAGTTCATCCTTCGTATAAATCTGCTCAGAAAAGCTATAATCATAATACAGGCAAAGCGGACAATAATATGACTGATAAGTATTTTGCGAATTTGTGCCGATTTCCGTATACTGGACCCCTCCGGCAGCATTCACTACGCCCGACTTTCCTGTCAGGCATGAGAGCAGCTGTACCGGCATTGCCGTAATTGTTATAGCCAGTGTCAGAATCAGGGCAACCGTTATCCTCTTCATTCGTCCCATCATAGAAACCTCCCCACACCAAAAGAGCAAAATTCATCCTGATTTTGCTCTTTTGAAATCAAGATTATTCTATCACGTGGAGCATATACTGCCAATCAAAAAGACTTGTCATATGTAGTCCATAAACACCTGATTGGCAAGATCGACGCCCTTCTCGGTCAGACGGTAGATCCCGTCCTCAAATTCGATGAGTCCGGCGTTCATTTCTTTTTCTATTTCCGCGCCAAATGCACTTGCCACGGTCATTCCGAATCTTTCCCGGAAAGCCTCATCTCCCACGCCGCTTCCCGTTCTGAAACCGAGCATCATATACTCTTTCCTTCTGTCTTCATCAGAGAGGATCTCTTCCGGGATCAGGACATCGCTCTTCCTCACCTCCGAAGCACGCATCGCCTGGAGATACTCATCTAATGTCTCGGCATGACGGCCGCGCTCAGATCCGATATAGTAGTGTGCACCGGCGCCGAATGCGTAGTAGGGCTCGGCTCTCCAGTACATCGAGTTGTGCCTGCTCTCATATCCCGGGAGCGCCATGTTGCTGATCTCATAATGGATGAACCCGTTCTCCTTGAGTGTGGAAGTTAGAAGATGGTACATCGCGCGGTCTTCTTCCTGCGTGACGTACTTCTCGATGTCGCCGCTATATCTTTCATACATCGGCGTACCTTCTTCGAGGATCAGGGAATAAAGCGAGACATGAGGAATTTTGTTTCCGAGGAAGAAATCAAGTGTGTATCTCACGCTGTCCATCGTCTGACCCGGGATGCCAAGCATCATATCGCAGGAGATGTTCTCAAAGCCTGCGTTCTTCGCATCTGTTACGGCTTTCTTTGCAGCTGCCGAATCATGGATCCTTCCGAGGGTCTTAAGAACATTATCATCGAGGCTCTGGATACCTAATGAAAGACGGTTGATCCCGGCTTCACGGAATCCGGAAAGTTTCTTCCCGTCAATCGTTCCGGGGTTAGCTTCGAGTGTGATTTCACACATATCTGAAATCCCGAAAACCTCACGCAGTGTATCAAGGATCGTCTTTATCTGTTCAGGCGAAAGAAGTGACGGTGTGCCGCCTCCGAAATAGATCGTCTGAAGGGACTTCTTTTCCGTTTCGAACCACTTCGGCGAAAGGCGTATCTCTTTACAAAGAGCTTCGACATACTCCCCGATCCGGTCGAGGCACGACGGGAAAGAAAGAAAGTCGCAGTACGCACATTTTTTTACACAGAAAGGCACATGGATATATACCGAAGACGGAGATACTTCGGGGCACACAGCGGAAGAATGAGGACAGGTCTCAGGCATGAAGCACCTGCTTCGCTGCGCCGGTCAGCGCGAGTTCGAACTTTTTAAAACTCGGCGATACATTATTTGCGGGAAGCATGTACTTCGAGATCTTCTCCGCCCATGTCGCCTTATACTGTCCGATGGCGGGATAACCGATTTTCTTGATACGATGAGACTGTTCTCTCAGAACAACATCACAGAGCACTTCCCACGTACCGCATATACTGTCCTGTTCGTATTCAGAAAGACGTTCCAGATCAGCTTCCGGATAGGCCATGAGGAGCGCATTTTTGTCCGCAAGCATCCAGCTCTCCATCTCTTCGACAGAGATCGCGATGACCGTCGACAGGTCTCTCGCGTAACGGCGGCATGTATCCTTCAGGCGGCTGATCAGTTCTTCAGGATCATGGTCATCGGAATCGATACAGACGATCACGATGGTGTCCGTTCCGGCATAGACTTTATCGTAAGCACGGAGCTTCGCCGGGAGCAGTTCGAGAAGGCCTGCAGCCAGCGGCTCAGGCTTCTCATCGGGATGGCTCGGCCAGTATCCGCAGCCGCGATGAGGCCGAAGGAAACTGGTAAAGTCCGATGTATATTGTTTTATGATACAGTTCGTCAGACGCTGCAGAACAACGCCGCCGGATCTGTCTTCACTTAGTATTTCTACCCGCATCGAGGATGTCATTCCTTTCTGTCACCACTCAGTTGTCAAAATGGCCCGCATACCAGATCGCGCCCATGCCGACGCCCTGTTCATAAAGCTCCTGCACGATCGGGATCGAACCTGCGCAGCGGATCTCGATCTGGTCTTCCCATGTCGTGTCACCTCTGCTGAATACCCAGATCTCGGACGGCGAGAGGTTCTCCAGGATATACGGATTATGTGTCGTGAAAATGATCTGGCATCCCGGGAACCGGATCGAATAATTCCTCATCTCGGATGCAAGGATATCGAGCATATCGTGATAAAGTCCCTCATCCGGAGACTCCACCAGGATCAGGGGTTTCGGATCCGGATCAGACAGAAGGAGCAGGAACAGAGCTAGCATATCCGGCTTCTTAAAGTGCTTCAGTACTGCCTGTTCATCCTTATCGTGAAGACTCGGGATCGCCTCCATAAGTTTACTCAGGATCATCTTATATTCACCGGGTCGCTCCTGCTTGAGATACATAAGCACATTTCGCGCATTCGATCCCGCGCCGTTTAAGTGCTTGTGCCCGCCCGGAGCCATATCTTCGGGGATCTGCGAAGTCTGGTCCTTCTTGAAGCTGACGAAGAACCATCTCATGATCTCTCTATATGTTCTGTTCGTGAAATAGAACTGCTTGAGCGCACCATACGCGTGCAGTGCGGAAGTCTGAGAATCATTCATCTCACCTTCCTGCTTTTCGCCCTTGAGAAGCACGAAACCGACGCCCTTTTTGAAGGAGAGGATATCCTTCGGCTCGTCCATGCCTTCACGCCACAGCCGCAGCACTTCTTCTTCGAAGTGCGGTTTGCCGTGGATATTCGCGCCGATCACGAGCCGGTAATCGATGTAGGTCGTATCCTTTTCCTGCGGGTCATAAAACTTGAAGCACAACGTCGCCGTCATCGGCTGTTCTTTATCTCCGAGAAGGTTGGAAAAACCGTTTCTTCCCGACTCGGTCGAGGCGACCGCCGGGCCCTTGATGACCGCACCCTGCACGAACGACAGGAACGAGAAAAACATCGACTTTCCGGAGTGATTCCTGCCGATCAGCGCCTCGATCCCGTTCAGGGGATGTGCGATATCGACACCCGCCTGTAAAGCAAGAGATGACTGCCCGGGATCCTTCCGGATATCATCCAGAAGCGCACCAATGCAGTCATCTTTAAATAGTCCAAAGTTTTGAATATGAACACCCAGTAACATCTGTTCACCGCCTATTCTCTTTGAAGGCCTACTCCTCTCATGTAAAAGCACCGGTGCTTTTACAAAAGAAGAAACATGTTACTGTTATTTTAACTCTTTTTTGTCCTTCTGGATACGTACCAGAATATCTGTCAGTTCGTTTTCGAGTTCAGTCAGTCTCTTTCTCGCATAATCGATCGAGCGGGAGTAGATCTCCTCAGACTGCTGGTTCGCTTCCGCCAGGATACGGTCGCTCTGTTCCTTGGCAAGGAGTGTGACCTGATGCTCGTCGACCATGATGGCCTGACGCTGCTCGGATTCACGAAGGATACTCTCGGCCTTCTGGCGTGCAGAGGCAACTACCTGACGCTGACGGTCGACGATCCACTTGGCCTGCTGGACTTCCGACGGGAAGCTCGCGCGGATCTGCTTGATCCAGTAGAGTACATCGGCACGGTCGACGATGCAGTTATCGGAGAACGGCACACCCTTGGCCTGTTCTACGGTCGCCTGCAGCTGGTCGAGCAGCTCGTAAAGATCCTTATCTGTTGTTCTCACATTTCCATCCGGCATATGAAAAACCTCCTAAAAACATTTCGAAAATTACTTATCTGACTGCTTAGACTGCAGTTTTTTATGTACCATCTCTTCGATCTCCGGCACGCACATTCTGGAGATGTCGCCGCCATAGTATGCAACTTCTTTGATGATGGACGAACTGGTGAATGCCAGGTCCGCTCTGCATGGCAGGAAGATGACCTGATAGTCGGGGAACATGAGCGTATTGGCTGCGTTCATCTCCGCCTCATAGCGGAAGTCCGACTCACTCCGAAGGCCTCTGACTACGGCGGAAGCCCCCAGTTCTCTATACACGTCGACAAGCAGGGATTCTCTGGAGATCACCTCGATATTCGGGACGTCACGAAGACAGATCTTCGCCATCTCGACGCGCTCTTCGACCGTAAACATGGAAGTCTTGGCGCGGTTGATCATGACCGCGACGACAAGCTTGTCGCACAGGCGCGCAGCTCTCTTCGCGATGTCGATATGACCCAGAGAAAACGGGTCGAAACTGCCCGGAAAAATAAACGTCTTCAAGAGCGTCTCTCCTTACTCGCACATAGTTTCTGATTCTAAAAAGAATGTTACCAAAGTTGACCCGTACTTACAACTCTTTAAACATGTCATATTGGTTACAATATCTGAAATATGGGCGTCTGCGTCCGATTCAACGATGAACATCCCACCTTCTCGAAGAAGCTTATACTCAGTTATCAGTTCTGAAACGGTCTTGGCAGCTGTTTCGGCCATCGCATACGGCGGATCCATGAAGATGATGTCGAAGGACTCGTTCTTTTTCCCGAGGAGTTTTAAGGCCTCAGTATAGTTCATCTTAATCGGGTGCGCCTGCTCCTTAAGGTGTGTCTTCTCAATGTTTTTATTTATGACCTGCTGGCTCTTCCCCGCCTGATCTACAAGGACCGCGGATTCCGCGCCACGGGACAGGGCCTCGATCGCCATCTGACCCGTTCCGGAGAATATATCGAGAAAAGCACTTCCGGGCACGCGCATCTGTATCGACGAGAAGATCGCCTCCTTAACCTTGTCGGTCGTCGGACGCGTCGCGTCGCCTTTCGGGGCTTCGAGCACCGTACCTCTGCATTTTCCGGAAACCACTCTCGGCATTTTCCAGATTCTCCTTTGTTTTCTATCGGGTCTGTTTTCCTACTATACCACTACTTTGCCGATCCGGCGAAAGTTTTTACAGGCTCGGCTTCTGCCAGCCATCTCCGAAGTGGTTATGGAAGGCTTCGAGCATGATCTTTGCTTCCGTGCTTTCGAGCTTCGGATCGTCTTTCAGCATCTTATCGATCGCCTTCTCGATCGGTCCGAGACAAGCAGCATCGCGATAAAGATTGGCCATCTTGAGCTGCGGAATACCGTGCTGCTTCGTACCGAAGAAATCACCGGTCCCTCGAAGGAGCATATCCTTCTCGGCAAGTTCAAAACCGTCGGTCGTCTGACACATCATGTCGATACGTTCCTGTGCGACGCCTTCGTACTTATCTGTCTGAAGGATACAAAGCGACGGCAGGTTTCCGCGTCCGATACGTCCGCGCAGCTGATGCAGGGTCGAAAGACCGAATCTCTCGGCATTTCTTATAACCATGACGGACGCATTCGGATTATCCACACCAACTTCGATGACCGTTGTCGATACGAGCACATCGATCTTTCCCTCACTGAATTCCTTCATGATCTTCTCTTTTTCAGCGGGCTTCATCTTACCGTGAAGAAGTCCGACGTGCATATCGGAAAGTTCGCCATTCGAGAGCGTCTCGTAGTACTGCACCGCCGACTCAAGGTCGGACTTTACGGACTGTGCGAGCGTGCCCTCTTCGTCCTCGTACGCGTCTTCCTGGAGCTCATCGATCATGGGGCAGACTACATAAACCTGATGCCCTTTACCGACTTCCTGACGGATCGTTGCGATGACTCTTCCCTCTTCGTCAAAAGAAGCTCGGATCGTCTTGATGGGCTGACGCCCTTTCGGCATGCTCTTAATAACGGATACATCCATATCTCCGAAAAGCACCAGTCCCAGGGTTCTCGGGATCGGGGTGGCGGACATGACAAGAGTATGTATCCCGTGATCGGCTCTCTCCTCGGTCGTTGTTCTCTGCTTAACACCGAAGCGGTGCTGTTCGTCCGTAACCATCAGCGCAAGTTCCGGAAAAGTATTCTTCTCGGAGAGGACCGCATGCGTTCCGACAAGGATCTTCGTCTTCCCGGATTTAAGGTTTTCTCTGATCTCGTTTTTCTTCTTTGCGGTCGTGCTTCCGAGCATGAGCTCGACACCGATATCCGTACCGTTCAGGAACTTCTTAAATGTCTCATAGTGCTGCGCCGCGAGCACTGCGGTCGGTGCCATGAATACCGCCTGATATCCCGCGATCGCACAGGCCGCCATACTTAGGAAGGCCACGACCGTTTTACCGGATCCAACATCACCCTGCACTAGGCGGTTCATGGGGTGCTCTTTCGAGATATCCGACAGGATATCGTGCGTGACTTTTCCCTGATCCTCGGTAAGCGAGAACGGAAGTCCCTTAACGATACTCTGAAACTTCTCCATATCCTCTTTTCTGCCGCGGATCGGGCACGAAGCGCGAAGGTCTTTCTGCTCCTGCTTATAGACACTCAGTGCGCTGCGAAGGAGGAACAGTTCCTCGAACACGAGGTATTTTCTTGCAATCTCGACTTCTTCCATCGTCTCGGGACGGTGGATCTTCTCATAGGCATAGCGGATCGCACAGAGCTTCTGTTCTTTTCGAAATGAAATGGGCAGAACTTCCGACAGAAGCGGCAGAGCCCGATCGAGCGCCCCGCTTATGATCGCGCGGATATTTCCCTGCTTAAGTCCCGCCGTCAGCGGATAAACAGGCTGAATTAGTGAGGTCTTCTCTTCGCTTTTCTGACGCTGGTCAAATACCGGATTTACGACCTGGAAAGTGAACCCGTCACGGGTGACCTTACCGTGGAAGAAGTACTCCTCCCCGGCCTGCATTTTCTTTTCCAGATACGGCTGGTTAAACCACACCGCGCGGATACTGCAAGAGCCGTCGGAAAGGGTCGCAAAGATCGTGGTCTTTCCTCTGTTCCTGGATACTCTCGGCGGGTTTACGATGGTTGCGATGAAGGATTGTTCTTTATCGTGATCGAGCTGGAAAAGCGGCACGCATTCCGCCCAGTCATCGTATCTTCTCGGGAAGAAAGTCAGAAGATCGTACACGCAGAAGATCCCGAGTTTTTCGAGCTGTCTGGCGCGGGCTTCCCCCACCTTCGGCAGGTATCTTACGGAAGTGTGGAGCGTGATCTCCGCCATACTCACACCTTCTTTCCAGAGGAAGGACAAAGGTCCGAAAGTGCGCACTCACCGCATCTCGGATGCGTTCTTGCAGTACATACGGCTCGTCCGTGATCGACCATACGGTGGCCAAACGGCGCCCACTCCTCTTCCGGAAGGATCTTCATCAGTTCTTTTTCTATCACGGCCGGATCTTTGCCGGAGCTTAATCCGAGACGGCCGCTGACCCGCATGCAGTGCGTATCGACAACGATTGCGGGCACACCGTACATTTCCGATACGATGAGGTTTGCAACCTTCCTTCCGACACCCGGGAATTTCATAAGTTCGTCCTGCGTCTTCGGTACTTCCCCACCGAAATCATCGCGCATCATGCGGGCGATCTCATAGAGATAGTGGGATTTGGCTTTCCAGAAACCGCACGGCTTGATGATCCGTCCGATCTCCTCCTCACCGGCCGAGAGAAAATCCTCATAGTCCGGGTGCTTTTCGAAAAGCACTTTCGTCACTTCATTGACGCGCACGTCAGTGCACTGCGCGGATAATACGGCACGCACTACGAGGTGGAATACATTATCGTCAATATCGAGGGTACACTCCGTCTGCGGATACATCTCATGCAGGCGGGAAAGGATCGCCTCCACGCGTTCTTTCTTTCTCATGCGTTCTCCTTCGGATCTTTCTCCTCAGGCTTACTGTTCTTGAGAGTGTAGATGAACTTCGCACCGCCGAGCTCGTCGCTCTTCTCCGCCCAGATCTTCTCACCATGCGCGGTGATGATCTCACGGCAGATATAAAGGCCCAGACCGAATCCGCTCTCTGTACGGGACGGATCGACCTTGTAGAAGCTCTCGAATACACGGTCGCGTTTGTCGTCCGGGATACCGCAGCCGGAATCCTCGACGCTGACATATACCTTCTTCTCATCCGTATCATACTTCGTAGAGATACCGATAATGCCATCGCGCGGCGTGAACTTGATTGCATTGGTCAGAAGATTATAGAACACACGGTACAGAAGCTGGGATTCACCATAGACCATCATCTGATCGCCCTTGTTCTTGCCGAGATCGACATTGACACTGATGTTCTTGTCAGAGATCAGATTCTCCACATTCTGAACGGTGTCATGGATCATCTCGTTGATATCGAATTCTTCCATCTTCGCCGGATCGATCTGGCTCAGCGACGAAGCCTCGGTCATGGAGTTGATAAGCTCCTGTATACGTGCGACCTGTGTCTGGATGATATCCATATACTTCGGATAGCTTTCCGGTGGGATCGTACCGTCTGATATGGCGCTGAGGAAACCCTTGATGGAAGTAAGCGGTGTTCTTAAGTCATGGGCGATACTGGAGATAAAGACCTTACGATCGGACTCCTGTCTCTCGAGACGCTCGATCATACTGTTGACCGTACTGACCATATTCGTGATCTCATCGGTCAGCATGTACTTCAGCGTCGATTCTTTTCTCATTTCAGGAACATCGATACGTACGGAAAGATCACCCTTCGTGACCTGATTCGCCGCATCAGACAGTGCACGCAGAGGACGGATCAGGGATTTGGCCATCAGCGAGAAGAAAAGAAGCGCCATCGAGAAGGAGATCAGGATCGGAAGCAGTAATGCGTTCGACAGTCTCCAGAAGACTTCATTCTCGACGTTCAGCGTATTAAAGAGCACGATATTGAGATCCGGCTGGGACGTCGCGACTGCTACCGATACCGAGACACTTCGGGAGTTGGCGAAGATGCCGTTCGTGACATCGGAAGTCTGCGCCTTGCCCTTATGCAGGAACAGATCCAGTGCTCTTTCGTTGGTCAGGAATACATAGTTATCTGCCTTCAGAAGATCGCCGCGGACAAAGTCCGGAACGGAGGTCGAATACTCGATCCTTCCGTCGGATCTTACGAACCATACGGCGCATTCTTCGGTTCTTGCAAATGAATTAACAAATGCCTGGATCGCCGTATCGGATACGGACGGATCCGCCACGAGAGAGTCATAGGCAAGTGCAAGCGAATTGGCCTGCTGCTCGATCTTCTCTTTATTCTCGGAGATCAGGGAGACCGTCGTCTGACGGTAGAAGACCAGCACCAGCACAGCGAACACGAGGATCGTGCCGACAGCAAGCGAGAGCGTCGTTCGGAAAAGCACTGACTGTGATTTTTTACCGGTCTCTTTCATATCCCCACCCGAATAGAAGTAAACTTAATTGCCTTATTTCTCAGTTGTCTCAAACTTGTAGCCGACACCCCAGACAGTCTTGATCTGCCAGTTTGTCTTAACATTCGGCTTCTCAAGCTTCTCACGGATACGCTTAACGTGTACGTCGACCGTTCTGGACTCTCCGTAGAAGTCGTAGCCCCATACGTTCTCGAGGAGCTGTTCTCTGGTAAATACGCGGTTCGGATGCGAAGCCAGGAAGAACAGGAGTTCCAGTTCCTTCGGCGGAATATCGATCTCCTTGCCGTCGACCGTTACTACGTAACGTGCCATATCTACTGTAAATCCCTCATAGGAGATCACTTCGTTATTCTCTTTCGTATCCGCGCTCTCGGCATTCGCCGCATCGCGCTTCTCGGTTCTTCTTAAGACCGCCTTTACGCGGGCCAGAAGTTCCTTCGGCTCAAAAGGCTTCTGCACATAGTCATCGGCACCGAGCTCAAGACCTACGACCTTGTCCAAGGTATCGGATCTAGCCGTCAGCATAATGATCGGGACATCGGATGTCTTACGGATCTCACGGCAGATATCGTAGCCGTCTTTGCCCGGCAGCATCAGGTCGAGCACTACAAGGTCCGGCTGTGCGGACTGGAATGACTCGATCGCACGGTCTCCCGAGAGGCAGCTGGTTACAGCAAAGCCGTCTTTATCGAAGTAGAGCCGGAGCACTTCTACGATATTCGGATCGTCATCTACAACTAAAACCTTCTTCATCTTCTATCCCTCACTCCCTTTATTTCTTTAGCATGTCTTTCAACTCATCCATGAACGAGTTGACATCCTTAAACTGTCTATACACCGAAGCGAATCGCACATAGGCAACTTCGTCGATATCCTTAAGCTGCTGCATGACCATCTCACCGATCTCGTTGGTCGAGATCTCTCGCTTCGTGGTGTTCTGGATCTGATTCTCCACGTAGGTCACGATCTGTGTCAGCTGCTCTGAGCTGACCGGTCTCTTCTCACAGGCCTTCATGAGACCTCCGAGAAGCTTTTCCTGGCTGTATGCCTCGCGGGTACCATCCTTCTTGATGACAAGAAGAGGGAGAAGTTCGACCTTCTCATAGGTAGTAAAACGCGAGGAGCAGGATAAACATTCACGCCTGCGGCGGATGGCAGAACCATCCTCCGCAGGCCGTGAATCAATTACTTTATCTTCCATATGTCCACAGAAAGGGCACTTCATAAATTATCACTCATCCAGATTGTCGTTGTCACTCATGAACCAGGGCAGCAGTCTCTTCTTATCCTTCGCCGGAGCCGGAGCCTCGACTGTCTTCGGAGCAGATACCGGAGCCTGTGTTCTCGGAGCAGGTGTCGGAACTACATTCGGAGTAGGTCTTCCGCCCTGCTGTACCGGGTGGGATACCGGAGCCTGCGGAGCAGGAGCCGGAGCAACGTAGGAAGACTGCGGACGGGCAACCGGTGCGACCGGCGCTACCGGAGCAGACTTGCTCGGAGAGTAAACCTTAGCATCTTCTTCCTTTGCCTTGCCAACCGGTTCCGGATCACCAAAGAGGAATTCCGGTACTTCCGGCTTGGAAGCAGGCTTTACGGGAGCCGGTGCCGGAGCGGCCGGCTTCTCATAAGAGGAGATCGGGGATACCGGACGTGTAGCGGAAGCAGAAGGTGTTCCCTGTCCGATGATCGTCGGGTTCTGCTTGGAGATGATGGAGGTTGCCGGACGGAAAGCCGCGGAAGCATTCTCTGTGTTATCAAATCCGGAAGCGATAACGGTGATCATGATCTCGTCCTCGAGTGTCGGGTCTGTAACTGCACCAACGATGATGTCTGCATCACCGGCAACTGCGTCACGTACAACAGATGCGGCAACATCGATCTCGTGGAGCTTCATGTTTCTGGAACCAGTGAAGTTGATGATTACGCCGCGGGCGCCCTCGATCGTGGTGTCGAGGAGCGGGCTGTTGATCGCCTGCTTAACAGCGGCAGACGCTCTGCCCTCACCGGAAGCACGGCCGATACCCATATGGCAGATACCTGCGTTCGTCATGATACGGCGTACGTCAGCAAGGTCGAGGTTGATGAGACCAGGAATAGCAACGAGGTCGGAGATACCGGCAACACCAAACTTGAGGACCTGATCGGCCATGTTGAATGCATCATCAATGGATGTATCTTCATCAGTAATATCGAGGAGCTTATCGTTAGCAACAACGATAAGGGAGTCTACGTATTTCTCGATCTCGCGGATACCACGCTCAGCGTTCATCGCACGGCGCGGGCCCTCAAAACGGAAAGGACGGGTAACAACGGCGACTGTCAGGATTCCGAGTTCACGTGCGATCTGGGCAACGACCGGAGCAGCACCTGTTCCTGTACCACCGCCCATACCGGCTGTGATAAACAGCATGTCGGTTCCGCGGATCGCCTGAGCGATCTCATCCTTGCTCTCTTCCGCAGCCTTCTCACCGACCGTCGGGTCAGCGCCGCATCCGAGACCTCTGGTGATCTTCTCACCGATCTGGATCGTGATCTGCGCCTTGGAACGGGCAAGTGCCTGGTGGTCTGTATTAATGGAAATAAAATCGATGCCCTGTACAGAGCTCTCGATCATACGGTCTACGGCGTTGCATCCGCCACCGCCGACACCGATTACTTTTATTGCTGCAAATGGTTCATCATCCATAGAGTATCCGAGCTTAAAATCTGACATAGCCTGCTATCCTCCGTCTTGCCATAAATATATACTAATTCATTATAAGCTTTCTAAGCTATCTTTTACAATTCTACACTAAATGTTGTGGTCAATCAATAGAGGGAAATCCGGGCGCAAAAACGCGTTACAGTTCGATTACCGCAGTTTTTCAGGGCTGTAATTAGTTAAATGTCAAACCCTAAATGTAGTGTGCGGGTCATCTCAGGATGTACTTACTGCCCGTCATATCGAGCACTGTTCCCGGTTTGTCGGCAAAATAGCCGGAGACGACGGCATAGCGGAGCCACGTCATCTGGTCCGAAATCGTCTGCAGTGAGCCGATCTTGACGCTGATGATGTGGTCGACACCGGGGATATCCAGATCGATAAAAGTCGTCATATTCTCGCAATATCGCACGCAGATCACATGTGACAGGAAGTTGAATTCATCGCCGTCCTGCTGAGCGTTCGCGTCCGATCCCAGAATAGCACCCAGGACCGTGATACAGATGTCATAGCCGTCAGATGACGTCAGATCAAGCTTTTTGCCGATCTGCGCCGAGCGGATAGGCAGGCCGCGGATCTCCGGGATTCCCTGCGGGACATCCCCCGTCACGATCTCCAGGACTACGGAATCTTCCGAAATAATGGCATATCCGTCCGGCATCGCCACGTAAGCTACTTTTCTTCTTTCTGTAACCTCAATGTAAACTTCTCCCGGGTAGTGCGGATAGACCTTTGCGTCGGCAATATACGGGTCATACGAGATGATTTTCTGCCTCGCTTTTCCATACTGGAGACGTGCGATCTCCTTAAGCGAACCACCGACATGAGAGTACAGATGGTCCCCTTCCTTCACACCGGAAATCGCGAGGATCTCCTCCTGCGTAAAGCGGTTATTGCCGACAACATGGATCTCCTGTACGCGGAAATTCCTGTGGAAAAGGAACAGCATCGCGCAGATAAGGATCATCAGAAGTACGATGATCAGGAGCCAGCCTTTGATGGAGATCCCGCGGATAAACTTACCGAATCCGGAGCCCGGCATAACCGCCGTTTTTCCTTTATCCGCCTTTTCTTTCTTTTCGGAGGACCTTTTCTCACCTGATTCAGAGCGTGATGTCTCCTCCGCCTTCTTTACGTCCTTCCCGTCTTCGTTCGAAGACTCATCGGATACATCCGGCGAATCGTACATCCCGTCTTCTACGACAGTGATCTCCTCATCAGGTTTTCTCGGTTCCTTATCGGGCAAGTGCTTTTACCTCATCTACGATACGCGAAGCAGCATCGTAGATAGCCAGTTCGCGTGCATTTTTGCGCATATTCGTAAGCCTCTCCTTATCGGCAAGAAGCTCTGTCACGATGCCCGGGAGCTTCTCCACCGCCTGATCGTCAGGCAGCAGGATACCTGCCTTGGCATCTTCAAATGTCTTCGCGTTATAGGTCTGGTGATCCTGCGCCGCATAAGGGTACGGGATCAGGACCGACGGTGCGCCGACCGCCTGGACTTCCGCGCAGGTGATCGCGCCGGCGCGTCCGATGAACAGGTCACACGCTGCAAGATACGTTTCCGGATCCTGGATATACTCGAATACCTCGATGGACTTCGGCCAGTTCTTCGCCTCTTCCATGACCTCCTTATAGCGCTGCTTACCGACGCTAAGGATGATCTTGACGTTCGGATCGGTGATCGCCTTTGCCAGCTCCACGATTGCGGAATTGACCGTTCTCGCGCCCAGGGAGCCGCCCATCGCAAGGATCAGGGTATCGTTAATGGTCAGACCGAGCTTCGTTCTGCAGGCGTCTCTGTCGACCGTAGAAAACACACCGCGGATCGGGTTTCCGGTGAAGACGATCTTCGCTTTCTTATTGAAGTAGTGATCCAGGTTCGGGAAACTCGTGCACACGGTGCCCGCGTACTTGGACATCATGCGGTTGGATCTTCCCGGGAAAGCATTCTGCTCATGAAGAAGAATCGGCACCTTCTCCTTATGTGCGGCCGCGATTAGAGGGCTGCAGACGAATCCGCCGGTTCCGACAACGACGTCCGGCCGGTTCTCACGAAGGAGTTTTCTGCACATTTTCCGTCCCGCAAGGAATTCTTTTACTGCCTTGAAGGTCTTCTTCGAGATCTTCATCGGGAGCTGCGCGGCGCGGATCACCTTAAAAGGATATCCCATCTTCGGGATGATCTGGGCCTCGAGGCCTTTTTCCGTCCCGCAGAAAAGCACTTCCGCAGACGGATCCTGCTTCTTAAGTTCGTCCGCGATCGCCACGGCCGGATGAATATGTCCGCTTGTGCCACCCCCGGCAAGAAATACTTTCATAAATCACACCACCAATTTCACTGTTTTTCTCTTTCGTCCCGATCTGGAGACCGAGAGGATCATGCCCACGGCAATCATGAAGAAGAAGTTCGCCGTACCGCCGTAGCTGAAGAACGGAAGCGTAATACCGGTAGGCGGTATCGCGCCGGTCGCAACGCCGATATTCAGGAACGCCTGCAGCGTCAGAAGTGACGTATATCCCGTCGTCAGAACACGCGTGAAAAGACTGCTCGCCTGCCACGACACAAGGAATCCAACAAGCGCAAAAGCCCAGAACAAAAGCATGACCGTAAGGCCTCCGACGAACCCGAGTTCCTCGCAGATGATCGAGTACACATAGTCGTTATGAGCCTCCGGAAGATACATATATTTCTGACGGCTGTTTCCGAATCCGACACCGGTCATTCCGCCGGAGCCGATCGCAATGATACTCTGTTCGATCTGATACGTATCGTCTTCATCCGCCGTCTTCTCTTCTTCCTCTTCCGTATTCATCGACCTGAAGATGTTGAGTCGGGTAGCAACGTGGGCAAAGTTCTTCTCGAGTTTTTTCTTCTGCGCCCCCGGCATGGAAAGATAGAAGATACCGCCGACCAGGATCATGATACCCAGAAGGAAAGCACATCCCCTGATCCAGGAAGAAAGCGGGATACCGCAGCACAGGAAGCAGATCACGGAGATCGCGCTTAAGATCAGGAAGCAGGACATATGCGGCTGAAGTACTACGATCAGAAGGCAGAACATGATCAGGATCGCCGGGATCGTGATATCAACCAGCGCGTCAAGGTTTTTCTGGGAGATCCTTGCCGCCTTAAGGCCGCCCTTCTTTCTTACTCTCTGTACGAAAGAACGGTAACCTGCGATAGAAAATACGATTGCGACTTTAATATACTCGGACGGCTGGATGGAGAGTCCTCCGATAAAGATCCATCTTCTGGCGCCATTGACGACTTTTCCCATCGTCAGCGTAAGGAGCGCCATGCCGACCGCAGAAAGATACACCAGCAGTGTGACCGGCCACTTATCGAAGACCTTCAGCGGAAGGAATGTGATGACCAGTGCCGCCACGAAGCCCAGGAGCAGGAATGCACCCTGGTGAATTACGTAGTAAAGGGAGTTACCCTGGGAAGTATACGCTTTCGGCATACTCGCGGAAAAGAGCATGACCATGCCGAAGGCCATCATGATCAGAACGATAATGACGATCCCGAGGTTCACACGTCCGGGCGCCAAAACGTCCATGGACTCGATTCTTCCGTCGTCCCGGTATGCGATATTCTCCGAGACGAGCCCCTTCATTTTCCTTTTCATGGTTCATTTCCTTTCCGAACTATTGAACCATAACTATCCAGAATTGTATACATCTCGAATGCGTGCGACGCCTTCAGGAGCACCCAGTCCCCCTCAGTGACGAGTTCCGTCAGTTTTAATGCCATTTTCTCTTTGTCGGAGAAGATAAAGACCGGCATGTTCTGATTGACCGAATATGCACCATCGACGACATTCTTCTGAAAATCACCGATGACCAGAAGTCCGTCAAGTCCGACAGAAGCTGCCATCGCACCGATCTCGAAGTGCTTTTTCGATGCGACATCGCCGAGTTCAAGCATATCGCCGATACATGCGTATGCTCTTTTTCCTTTCGCGAGGCGGCGCACCGTCTCAAAGGCGGACATCATGGACTCCGGGCCCGCATTATAGGCATCATCGTAGAAGTTGATCCCCTCGCATGCGACCTGTCTTTCTCTGTGGCCGATCTGCGTAAAGGAAGCGATCCCCGCGATCACGCTCTCCGGATCGAGTCCGAAGTAAAGGCCGCAGAGAAGTCCTGCCAGTGCGTTTCCGACATGGTGTTCACCAAGTACCGGAATCGTCAGATTATATTCCTGAAGGATCCCGAATCCCGCCTCAACCGTCGCGCTGATGTGATCATCACCGATAAAGGTCGAACTCGCGTAGGCCAGGCCAAACGGCATCGGCTCCGGAAGGACCGGTTCTTTTGACGTATAGGCGATACGCACATCCTGACGGATCAGGCCCCGGGACACCGCTTTCTGCAGGTATTCATCCGCATAAGGGATGATCAGAAGTCCGCCCTCGGTGAGGCACTCGAGGATCTCGAGCTTGGCCAGGAGGATCTCGTCTCTCGAGCCCAGGATCTCCATGTGCGCGACTCCGATATTCGTGATCACGGCAACATCCGGATGCGCGATATGTGTAAGTTCGGAGATCTCGCCTCTGGCGCGCATGCCCATCTCGAGCACGAGCACATCCGTATCCTCCGGTGTGTTTAAGATCGTCTTCGAAAGACCGATCTCGTTGTTGTTATTATTCTGTGTCACATAGACCTTACAGCCCTGAGCAAGGCTGCCTGCGATCATTTCACGGGTCGAGGTCTTTCCGACGCTTCCCGTGACCGCGACGACCCGGCATCCGAGCTTGAGACGGTATGCCTCGGCGATCTTCTCATAAGCGAGTTTCGTGTCCGGCACGAGCACCACCGGAATCTCCTCCGGACAGTATTCCATTGTTGAAAGAACCAGCGCGCATGCGCCATCCTGCTTCGCCGCAACAGCAAACTTATTTCCGTCAAAGTTCTCTCCGCAAAGTGCCAGGAAGAGATTTCCCTCCGAGATCTCTCTGGTGTCGGTCGATACGCCGTCGATCACATAGGTCTCAGGCAATACTCCCTCAGGCAGCTGATGCAGCTCGCCTTTTGTTACATCGAGTATCTCCTGCAGAGTAAACTTCGCCATTTCCTTACACTCCTCTTTCGCTTTCGAGATTTCTTAAGACTTCAGATGTCACCTTTGAGTCGACAAAATCCACGACCTTGTCCTTGATGGTCATAGTGGTCTCGTGGCCCTTGCCCGCGATCACGACGATATCATCGGGAGTCGCCATCGCGCATGCGTGCGCGATCGCTTCTTTTCTGTCCTCGATGACCACATACGGAACATCGCCGTTTCTGCTGATGCCCTCGACGATCATGCCGGAGATGATCGAAAAGTCCTCCGATCTCGAGTTATCCGTGGTTACAACGGTAAAATCACTGTATTTTCCGGATACTTCGCCCATGGTATATCTTCTGTCATGCGGGCGGTCTCCGCCGCAGCCGAATACCGTGATTATCCTTCCCTTACAGGACGGGCGGATCGCGTGAAGGAGGACCTTCAGGCTGTCGCCGTTATGCGCGTAATCGACATAGACCTTAAGGCCCAGCGAGTTATCGATTTTTTCCATTCGTCCCGGAACACGCACATAGCGCATGCCTTCTTTGATCTCATCTCTTCCGACTCCCGACAGAAAAGCACTGGCAGCGGCACAAAGTGCGTTGTCGACGTTAAAGTCGCAAAGGAGCGGAACAAAAAGTTCGGTCTCATAAAAAGGAGTTACGAATGTAAATCCCATGCCGGGAACTCCGTTCTCGACTGTGGTCTTCATGCCGCGCATGGAAAAGTCCGCCTGATCACCTTCCGTGACGCTGTAAGTGTAGCAGTCGGCACCCTTTTCCTTCGCATAGGCAAATACCTCGTCGAAGCGGCGCGTATTCTTATTGATCAGCGCGATCCGGCAGTGGTCGAACAGCGCGAGCTTGCTTAAGAAATAGTCTTCTTCAGTTTCATGTTCTCCGTCAGAAACATGGTCGTTCAGGAAGTTAGTAAATACACCGACTTCGAAGTTCACGCCGTAGGTGCGCTTGAACTTCAGGCCCAGTGATGAGACCTCCATAACACAGTCGTTGACGCCCTCGTCCTTCATGGTGCGGAGAAGCGACTGGAATTCCCAAGCTTCCGGAGTCGTATGCTTTGACTTGACCGTCTTGCCTGCGATCTTATTTTCGACCGTGCCGATCAGGCCGCAGGATCTTCCCGATCTTTCCAGGATCTCATGGATGATATATGTCGATGTAGTCTTTCCTTTTGTACCGGTAAGCCCGATGATCTTCATGTCCGAAGAAGGATGTCCGAAATATGTGCACGCCATCTCGGCATATGCTTTTCTCGTATCCGGAACCGAGGCGACACCCGTCGTTCCCAGTGCGCGGATCGAAGAGAGTGCCTCTTCGATCTCCGGGAGTTTCCGGTCCTCCACGAGGATCAGGACTGCTCCCTTGGCTGCGGCATCTGCGATATGAATATGTCCGTCCGTCTTCTGTCCGACCATCGCGACAAACGCGGTCTTGTCCGTAACTTTTCTCGAATCGAGTACGATCTCGTCGAACTCACGGTCATCCGGTCCTGTGATCCACTTATATTCGCTTTCTTTCAGAAGATCTATCGCTTTCATATTCTGTCACCCTTTACTCCATCTTCACCTTGACCATCGCACCATACGGAAGCTCCGTCGGCGGCGGTGGTGTCGTCTCTTCGGTGGTATCGTTCTCCGTGTTGTCAGCATCCCCGCCGGTGGGTTTCCCCTCCGGATCATCCCCGCCGGTCTCGTCGGGAGGAGCTGTCGCATCCGGATCCGCTCCGTCCGGATCAGGTGGAGGTGTCGGTGTCGGCGTCGGTGTGAGTGCGCTTCGTATCGAGTTTGGCGGATCCTGTTCCACCACGCGGCCCTGCACATCGCCCTCAATGACAAGATTCAGACCATATTGCTTGGCCATCTTTCTGGCTTCGATAATATTCATTCCCGTAAAGTCGGGGATCGGTGTCTTCGTCATTTCACTTTCAGAGACTTCTCCCGGATACAGTACGATCACCGTATCCTTATATACCGTTTCCTCGCCGCCGTAATACATCGTTCCGACGACTGTATCAAGATCCATGGTGCCGGAACCGTCGAGAACCTCAAAACCTTCTTCCTGAAGGATCTTCTTCGCCTGAAGGAAGGTCTTTCCGGTAACATCCGGTACGTGGTAGAGGATCTTCATACGTTCATATTCTTCTTTGTTGAGCTTTCTGTCGACGCCCATATATTCGAGTGTCTCTTCTACGATGCGGGCAGATACCTTCGCCGCTGCAGAGGAACCGACTTCCTTATCTTCCGGCTTGTTGATAACGACGAGCACGGCGATCTTCGGATCGTAGGACGGTGCGAAGCAGCCGAAGGAAAGAACGTGCATACCGGCTTCATCACCGACATCGATGGTCGATGTGGACGTCTTACCTGCAACATAGTAGCCCGGCACATAACCCGCAGAACCTGTACCCTCGGTAACTACGTCCTCGAGGAGTGCGCGGACACGGGCCGCGGACTTCTCGGAGAAGAGTGTTCTTACTTTCTCCGGCTCAAATTCCTTGATGATATTTCCACTGTTATCTACGATACGGGAAGCGATGTGCGGCCGCATCAGGGATCCGCCGTTGATCAGGGAAGAATATACGGAGATCAGCTGAAGAGGTGTAACCGTCGAAGACTCACCGAAGGAAAGTGTCGCAAGGTCGACCTCCGTCGGCTTGGCGTGGAAGATGCCCTTACCTTCCGCAGGAAGATCAACACCGGTAACATCGTAGAATCCGCAGTTGTGGATATAGTCATAGTACTTATCGATACCGACACGTCTGGCAAGCTTTACGAAGATCGGGTTACAGGAACGCTCAAAGGCTTCCCTCAGCGTCTCATCTCCGTGGTTTCCTTCGGTCTTTTCACGCCAGCAGCTGATCGTGTCGACTTCGGTAATCTGGATCGGCGCATCGTTGAACGGCTCATCCTCGTAGGTCAGTCCTTCTTCAAAAGCAATTGCAGTGGTCACGGACTTCATGGTGGAACCCGGCTCATAAGTATCAGAGATACAGCGGTTTCTCCACGCCTGACTCATCAGGTAGTTCGCCTGCTCTTCCTCGGACATCTTGTCCCATTCCTCCTGGGAAAGACCATAGGGCTTTTCACGCGGAGTATTCAGGTCAAAGTCCGGCATGGAGACCATCGCGAGGAGTTCGCCGGTATAAGGGTCCATGACGATACAGGTTACACCCTCACGCGGCTTATACTCGTTATATGCGTCACGGCAGGCATTCTCGGCGATCCTCTGGATATTCATATCGAGCGTCAGCTGGACGTTGTATCCGTCTCTGGCCTCGATGCTCGTCGGTGCCGAGTACGGAAGTGCGCTCTGGTTATAGTTATCGACCTCGGCATAGGTATAGCCCTCCGTACCTGTCAGGTAGGAGTTGTAATAGGCCTCGATGCCGTACTGGCCGATCAGGGAGTTATCGTTCTGGTCGGCAAATCCGATGACCTGCGAACCGAGAGAGCCGTAGTTATAGTATCTCTTCGGCACAGAGTCGATCTTGACGCCTCCGATATGGTGTTCTGTCAGATAAGCCTGGAGTTCATTCTTCTGCTCATAGTTGACCTTCTTCATGACCTGGATATAGGCTTTATCGGTCTGGCCGAGCCACTCGTTCATCTTTGCCTGATCCACTCCGATGATCGTCGTGAAAGCCTCCGCAATCTGTTCCGGTGTCAGCGCATCTTTTCTGCCATCCTGGGATTTAAGGACATCGGAAGGGGTAATACCGATAGTGTACTCATAGGTCGTACTTGCAAGAATATTGCCGTTACGGTCGACGATATCACCGCGGGAAGGCACATCCTTGATGCGCTGCCAGTGCATCTGGGATGCCTTAAAAGAATATTCATCATAGTGGTCATGCTGGATCCCGTACTGGACCTTGATCAGGTAACCCATGAAAGCGGTAAGGGCAAGAAAGACAGTAACCAGAACGATCCTTCCGCCGATGCGGAAACGGGCCGTCCCGGTCTCGTCCATAACCTGCATAGTATCCTTACGTTCTACTGAAGACATACCTGTCCCCGTTCCTTTCCCGCCCGAACATTATTGATCCTCTTGGGAATAATAATCCGCCAGACTGCGCTTGGCCTCCTCAACGATATCATCCGTCAGTCCGACAGAATTATAGGAACGGCTCGTGGTCATGTGGTCCTTCTGCGGGACCGCAACATTCACGATCTGCTTATCATTCGGCTCTACCATACCCAGATGCATGAGGGCTGTCTTCTTGACAACTTCCAAGTCCGCGTTGACGAAGAGAGTCTCCTTCAACTGGCTTGTTTCCTGGCGCATTTTGTTGATCTGGCGTTCTTTACTATTATTCGCAAAATTCATCGAAGCGATCTGTGCTTCATTATATACCAAAAGTCCGAACAGCGCGGTAACGAACGCTACCGCCAGAGCGAACAAAATAAAGTCGCGGAAGCGCTTCCAAGTCATGGAAATTGTCTTTTTGCGGTAATTGCCGTAGGCAACTTCGACGGCACGGTTATTCTGTGCGCGGAGCTTCTTTCTTCTCTCCTCGCGGGACTCTTTCTTAATTACGCCGGATTCTTCAAGTGCGCTCATGTACTGCTCAGCCTCACCATCGTCGAATGCAAGGAAGTTCAGGCCGATAGAATAATCTGACCCTGTATGTTTCAACAGTGCATCAACAGTCTCTTTTTTATTCAGCTTTACTGCCTGAGCCATACCTCTTCATTCCTTTCGAATACTCTCAGCTTCGCGCATCCGGAGCGTTTATTTTCCATAGCTTCTTTTTTCGAAGCGACGATGGGCTTGCTATGGACACTTTTTCCCATCGGCTTTTTACCGCATACACACACCGGGAACTCTCTCGGGCATGTGCACGGGTTCTCCAGCTTGCGGAAGGCTTCCTTCACCAGGCGGTCTTCCAGCGAGTGGAAGGAGATCACCGCAAACCGGCCATGTGCATTCAGCAGGGCGGGTACTGTCTCCAGAAGTCCCGATACCGAGTCAAGCTCGTGATTGACCTCGATACGGATCGCCTGAAAGCACCGTCTCGCCGGATGCTGGTCCTCTTTTCTCGCGGCATGGGGCATCGCGCTGCGGATCAGCTCCGCCAGGTCTGTCGTGGTCCGGATCGGCGATTCGCCTCTTCGTCTCACGATAGCTGCTGCGATCCTGCCTGCGTATCTCTCCTCACCGTATTCACGGAAGATCCTTGCCAGATCAGCTTCCGGATACTCATTGACCACGACCTCCGCGGAGAGCGCCTGTTGCTGGTTCATACGCATGTCCAGCGGGCCGTCCTTCATATAGGAAAAACCGCGTTCGTCGGTGTCGATCTGATGAGACGATATGCCGAGATCGGCAAGTACCCCGTCTACCTTTTCAATGTTCATCTCTTTAAGTACTTCCCCGATCCTTGAAAAATCGGTCTTTACGAGCGCCCATTTATCCTCAGCACCCATTTCCTGTCTTCTTTTCGCACAGGCACTGAGTGCTTCATCGTCTTTGTCCAGTGAGATCAGGCGCCCCTGATCCCCGAGTCTTTCCACGATGCCGGCGCTATGTCCGCCGCCGCCGGCCGTGCAGTCCACATAGATTCCGTCCGCCTTAATGGCCAGACCCTCCATACATTCCTCGAAAAGAACCGGAATGTGATGGAAATTACAATCCTGTGATCTCGTAGCCATCCAGATCGATACTCTCCTGTTCAACTTCCTCGTTCTGTGCATCGTAGAACTTCTTCGTGCACAGTTCGAGTGAATCCTTCTCGATCTGATAGATACAGATCTCATCCGAAGGAACGGCACCGATGCGGTTCCAGAGCTCGGAACTGACGGAGATACGGCCCTGGCTGTCCAGCTCGCATTCGAGGGCTTCACCGATGATCTGACGTCTTGCGTGACGGATCTTCGGGTTGGTCATCGGGATCTTGCTGAACTGCTCAACGATGCCCTGAAAGTGGTCATTGCCGTAGATGCTGAGATAGCCTTTATCCTGGTTCAAAGTCACAAACATGGGCGAGCCGATCTGATCCCGGAGTTTTGCCGGAATGAAGATCCTGCCTTTTGCATCCATTTTGTTGACGAATAGAGCCATGCTCTCTCCTTCTTTTCGGCCTGAAATTCACCACAATTCAACACATGTACTGAACATTCACACCACTTTCCACCACTTTTATGGTGTAATTGTATTAAAATAACGTTTACATTTCAATACTGTTTCAAACAAGAAACCTTGAAAAATAGCACATTTTCGGACAAAAGACGAACAAACGCTCGATTTTCGAAAAATCGAGCGTTTTTCTATGCGTATTCAATTTGTAACAGACAGAATTATCCTGATGACGATTTACGGTCCATCGAAATATTCAATATGAACCCCAGAGAGATAAAGTTAACCATCATGGCGGTACCGCCCATGCTGACGAACGGCAGCGGGATACCCGTGATCGGAAGAAGGCCTACACACATGCCCATGTTCTCGATGAAATGGACGGCATAGGAAGCAGTCAGACCGACAATAATGTACGAATATGCTTTCCGTGAAGACTTGGAAGCTACATAGAGGCAGCGGACCAGGAAGAAGAACGCCAGCACTACGATCGCCGTCGTACCGATAAAGCCCATTCGTTCTGATACCGCCGAATATATGAAGTCGGATTCTTTTACAGGCACTTTTACGAGAATACCGGTGTGGTTTCCCGTAAGGCCTCCTGATGCCACAGCCGCCTTGGACTGGACGAGGTTATACTCGGATACCGGGTCGGATCCCTCGAATACGAGAGACAGGATACGCTTCTTCTGATACGGTGCAAGATAGAAGTTCCACACGATCGGGATAACACCGACGATCAGTCCGGAGATCGCCAGAAGGAAGTATCTGTACTTCATATTCCAGATGAAAAGCATGCAGGCAAAGGAAACAACGATAACCATCGCGGTACCGAAGTCCGGCTGCTTCAAGATCATCAGGAGCGGGATACCATAGATGATACCCAGATAGACCCATCCGCGGATCATGGAGATCGTCTTAGCGGCCATATCTTCCAGTACGTAGGAAGACACGATGACCAGGCCGATCTTCGTCATCTCGGATGGCTGGAATGTACCTAATACAGGGAGTTTCATCCATGAGTCGGCGCCCCATGTACTCTCGAGCGTAAATCCGTCGATAATAACCCACACCAGAAGCATGAGCGAGACACCATAAAGGACCCACCCGATAAATTTCATGAACTGGGTATCCAGAAGACAGATAACAAATGCGATCATCACACCGATAACCGCCGCGATCACCTGCTTATAGAAGATCGTCGGATATCCGTCATAACCCTGGGAAAGAACCAGATTCAGGACATAAAGGCCGATAGTGGTAATGGACAGGATCGGAATAATCAGCCAGAAATCCACTGTTCGCAGCGAATTATTCTTGAGAAATTCAATACCCGACTTGCCCTGATTCATTAAGGCCTCTTACTTCTCTACTTCCTGATCGCCGTCAGTGCTTTCAGCATCGGAAGATTCTTCTGAAGAATCGTCAGCTTCAGAATCGGACTGCTCATCGGAAGATGCATCGTCATCCGAATCGTCGGACTCCTCTTCATCCTCTACAGTAAAGGAAGACTTCGACAGACGCTCTACGCGGTCTTCGATATCCTCGTCAGCCTCGAAGTCCTTGTACTTCTGCTCCTTTTTGCGGGCAGCATCACGGCGCATCTGCTCGTCAGCCTTGATGAACTTCTCCGGAACCGGCTTCTTCTCCCAGTCGTAGATACGGCCGAGGGAGATGACCAGCAGACCGATAACGATCAGGACCAGAGACAACACCTGGGATGTACGCAGGTTCGTGCCGGAGATATAGAGGGAGTCTGTGCGAAGTCCCTCGATGAGGAATCGGACGATTCCGTAGAAAACACAGTAGCATGCAGTCGTGGTCCACGGCTTCTTGCTCTTCTTTCTGATGACCAGAAGAAGAATGAAGATGATCAGGGTACCGAGCGACTCATAAAGGAATGTCGGATGTACCGGCTTGTTGGAATCAAGTTCCGGGCAGTGAATGCTCAGATAACGTCCGATAGATGTGCTGTACATGCCCCACGGAAGGTCGGTGTTGGTACCGAAAGCTTCCTGGTTGAAGAAGTTGCCCCAGCGGCCGATGCACTGGCCGAGAGGAATATAAACGATCGCAAAGTCCATAACGGTAGCCACCGGGATCTTGCGGAGCTTACTCATAAGGAAGATGGCGAAAGCCGCGCCGAGGACACCGCCGTAGATAGCGAGACCGCCCTGACGGACATCAAATACGCCCTTGAGTGTCGCGACGATGTCGCCCTTGACGTGGTAGTACTTCCACTCACAGAAGACATAGTAGAGACGGGCACCTAAGAATGCCAGCGGGAAGCAAAGCAGACAGTAGTCCGTCACCAGATCCGGTGTCAGACCGTTCTTTCTACACTGTTTCATACCCAGGATCAGGCAAAGCGCAACGGCGGCCGCGATCAAGATACCATACCAGTAGAACTGGATCCCCCATAATTCAAAAGCGATACTGTTAAAACTAAACTTCCAGCCGAGACCGGGGAAGGACACAAAGTGTTTTTCCAGTGCAATTATATGCTGCATCTTAAGCCCTCATTTCTCTCTTCTTTCTTGCTCACGCAATATAATATCACAGATATCCGTGAAATCGAACTATTATCATATATTCGTCATATTTCTCTGTCAGATATACCCGTCGAACCGAACGACATTTCTGCGGTTTTTGTGGTAGTCACCGACGGCTTCCTGATCCTTCTGCATCTGTTCTTTCAGTTCATCGACCGATCCGAACTTCATCTCCGGACGGATAAACTTCAGGAGCATGACCGTCCCGTGTGTGCCGTAAAGCTGGTAGTGGCCGTCGAGAAGCACTGTCTCCGTCAGCGGCGAATTATCACTGTCATTGACGGTCGGACGCATTCCGATGTTCGTAAGGCCCGGATGGATCTTTCCCTCGTAAAGGTAGGCAGAAGCGTACACACCGAATTTCGGGATGATCTTCTGCTCGGGAATACGGATATTCGCTGTCGGGAATCCGAGTTTTCTTCCGAGCTGCTGTCCCTTCTCGACGATCCCCGAGAACGCAACCGGGTGGTCAAGAAGTTTCTCGGCCATATCGACATCGCCGGATGCGATGAGCTCTCTTACCCAGCTGCTCGAGATCCTTCTTCCCTCATAGTTGATCGGGTCCACGGCGATGACGGTAATGCCGTTCTTATCGCCCCAGTTCTGAAGCATCTTCACATCGCCGGCGCGGTCACGTCCGAAACGGTAGTCTCTTCCGACGACGATCACGCGGGCACCCATCCATCCCTTCAGGCACACTTCCATGAAGGTCTCGGGGCTCATCCCCTTGACTTTATCGTTAAAAGGCAGTGCGAAGAGATCGTCGATCCCCATGTGCGACACAAGGCGGCACCTCTCCGGATATGTAGTGATCAGGTTATTCTGGGATTTAGAGGACGGAGGGTTCTCAAACGTCTGCACTGCCGCACGGATATTCTTTTCTTTTGCCTGTTCAAGCATCGTCGAGAAGATCTTCTGGTGTCCCATATGCACACCGTCAAAGTACCCGAGAGCTACCGCGCGCGAAGCGGTGACCTCTGTCGCGCTCGAAGGCGTGGAGATCAGCTTGCCGTCCTTATTGATGATGCAGTTCCAAACGTTCATATCTTACGCGAATACCCTTTCTTCGCGGATCACTTTCCCCTCACCGGAATCTTCTGCATAGATAACGGCAACGGGACTCCCCTCATAGATCGCAAGAAACCGTGTTTCCGGCTTCGCATCTACGGCTTCCATTCTATCCTTAAATACCGAGAAATCAAGTTTTTTGCCGTTTCGAAGATCGCGACACTCCTTCTCCGTGACCATAATCTTCGGAAGTCCTGCCATCGCTTCTGCTTCTTCTACGACAAAAGCACTGTCGCCCGAGCTGTATCTTTCCTCGATCTCTTCGAGGGTGAGTGCTTTTTCAATCGGGAAAGAACCGCACGCAAGTCGGCGGAGTGACTCGCAGTACGCACCGGTACCAAGCTTATTTCCGATATCTGCACAGAGCGTTCGGATATATGTGCCCTTACTGCAGTGTACGGTCATCTCTACGTGGATCATGCCGTCCTCTACATAAATCTCACCGATCTCTATATCGAAGATCGTGACTTTACGGGGCGGGATCTCGACTTCCTGGCCTTTTCTCGCGTAGTCATACGCTGGACGGCCGTTGATCTTGATGGCCGAGTAAACGGACGGGATCTGCGTGATCTCACCGGTCATGGACATTACGGCATCTCTTATTTTCTTATAATCATTTGCTGAAAGTTCAGAAAACTCTTCTTCCGTCGGCATCTTCCCGCCGATGGTTTCACCCTCGATGTCGCCAGTGGATGTGATCTTTCCGAGCACCATTACGGCCTGGTACTTCTTATCGTCATTCTCCATATAACGGAGGACGCGCGTCGACTTACCCACCGCCACGGTAAGAAGCCCCGTGGCAAAGGGATCGAGCGTTCCGGCATGGCCGGCTTTCTTCGTATGGAATATTTTTCGTATACGGGATACGACCGAGAACGAGGTGATCCCCGCCGGTTTATCTACCAGGACAATACCACTCGGATCCTGCGGGGTCATGTTCTCTCCAGATATGCGCAGGCTTCCGCGATGACTTTCTCAGAGAAAGCATCAATGTCCATGGTTTTACAGGAGAATCCGGCTGCGCGGCGGTGTCCGCCGCCACCGAAAGTCTGGGCAAATTCAGCAGCGTCGAAGCCTTCCTTCGTTCTGCAGTTTACGCGGAGTTCTCCGCCTTCGTTCTCGCGGATCACGAAAGCCGCCAGAACTGTGTCGATGTCACGGAGCACATTGACGATACCGTCGGCTGCACCCTCGGGAGCATGGGTCTTCTCCATCATGTCGAGTGTGATCTTGGTGATCGCGATCTTTCCGTCGGCAAAAAGCTTCATGTCTGACATCGCAAGGCCGTGGAGAAGGACTTTTCCTTCACAGGTCTCATCGAAGAGATGGTACGCATTATCCGTAACGTTCGCACCGAGTTCCATCAGCTCCGCTGCAATGCGGAAAGTACTGGGGCGTGTGTTCTCATAGGAAAATCTTCCGGAGTCGGACTGGATACCGACCATCAGGCAGTCGGCTTCAAACCTGTCTACCAGTGCTTTTCCCGAGGAAACTTCCCATTCTTTCAAAAGAAGATACATCAGCTCGGCACAGGAAGCGGACTTACCGTCGACATAGGCAAGTTCGGCTTCGGGAGAAGCCGATACGTGGTGATCGACCACGACCTTCTTCTCTGCGCGGATAAAGCAATTCCCGGCGGCGCCCATACGGTGGCCTTCGCTGCAGTCCACGGCAAAAGCAAGGCCCTGGCGTGCAAGGATCTCTTCTTCATTATCAGGTGTAACGACCGTCAGAAGTTCTTCCGGGACCTGCATGAAAGAAAGTCTCGGCGGGATCGCTGTTTCGAGCATGACACGGGCAGAATACCCGAGCTTTCTGAGCGCAGAAACGAGAGCCACGGCGGTACCTACGCAGTCGCCGTCAACTCTGGCATGGGGAAAGACCTGTACTTCCTTACTCTTATCGGAAGGAAGATACGAGAATACCCGGGAGGCAAACTCATTCATGGTTTCCTGCACGTTCCTTATCCTCCTTGATGGTACGGTCGATCAGGTCCATCAGGTCCATACCTTTCTGGATCGATTCATCCAGTTTGAAGTGCAGTTCCGGCGCGACGCGAAGCTTGATGCGCTTGGCGACCTGGCTTCGGATAAAACCGGAAGCGCGGTTGACGGCCTCCATACACTCGACCTTCTCCTTCTCGGAACCATATACCGAGAGAAAAACGGTAGCATGTGTCAGATCTGAGGACATGCGCACCTCCAGGATGGAAGTCATCATGGGGATACGCGGATCTTTGACTTCCGTCAGCAGAATCTGCGAAATCACTTTCTGTATCTCATCGCCCACACGGGCGGCACGGTTTTGTCTCATAAAATCACCTGTTACGGCTTACTTTCTCTTGATTTCCTGCATCTCGAAGACCTCGATGATATCGCCTTCTTCGATGTCGTTGTAGTTCTCGATCGAGATACCGCACTCATAGCCGGCAGCAACTTCCTTCGCATCATCCTTGAATCGCTTGAGGGAAGCAAGCTTGCCCTGGTGAACAACGATGCCGTTTCTTACGACACGTACTTCAGATGTACGCAGGACCTTACCATCCTTAACGTAAGCACCACCGATCGTACCGACAGAGGATACCTTGAAGGTCTGACGGATCTCGACGTGACCGAGAACGACTTCCTCAAACTGCGGCTTGAGCATACCGCGCATAGCGGCCTCAATATCTTCGATCGCATTATAGATAACGCTGTAGAGCTTGATATCTACGCCGACTTCCTTGGCCTGCTCGACAACGATCGCGGAAGGACGGACGTTAAAGCCGATGATGATCGCATTGGATACATCAGCCAGCGTAACGTCGGACTCGGTGATCGTACCGACACCGCCATGGATAACCTTGACGCGGACTTCCTCGTTGGTGAGTTTCTCGAGAGACTGGGTGACCGCCTCGACGGAACCCTGAACGTCTGCCTTGATGATAAGGTTGAGATCCTTGATCTCGCCCTCGGCAAGTACCTGCGACAGATTCTCGAGAGTCATTCTCGAAGACTTGTGCAGCTGTTCTTCTCTCTGCTTGATACGACGCTTCTCAACGAGCTGTCTTGCCATCTTCTCATCGGTTACGGCATAGAATGTCTCGCCGGCTTCCGGTACTTCCGGAAGACCCAGAATCTCGACCGGAACGGACGGGCCGGCCTTCTTCTGGGCAGCACCGTTCTCGTCGTACATCGCACGGATGTGACCGAAGATCGGACCTGTAACAAGAGTATCACCGGAACGGAGAGTACCGCGCTGGACGAGCACTGTCGCAACCGGACCTCTGTTCTTATCGAGCTTGGCCTCGATGACTGTACCCTTTGCCTGACGCTTCGGGTCAGCCTTAAGTTCCATAACATCCGCGGTAAGAAGAACCATCTCAAGGAGTTCGTCGATACCTTCACCGGACTTAGAGGATACCGGAACCATGATCGTGGATCCGCCCCACTCTTCCGGAAGGAGGTCATGTGTGGCGAGCTCCTGCTTAACCTTATCAATATTCGCGCCGACCTTATCGATCTTCGTAATTGCAACGATGATCTCAGTATTTGCGGCACGAGCGTGGTTGATCGCCTCAACTGTCTGCGGCATGACACCGTCATCTGCAGCAACAACAAGGATCGCGATATCCGTTACCTGAGCACCACGGGCACGCATCGTAGTAAATGCTTCGTGACCCGGAGTATCGAGGAAGGTGATCTGACGGCCCTTGCAGCGGACGGTGTAAGCACCGATATGCTGTGTGATACCGCCGGCCTCGCCCTTAACTACGGAAGTCGAACGGATCTTGTCGAGGAGCGAAGTTTTACCATGGTCAACGTGACCCATGACAACAACGATCGGCGGACGCGGTTTCATGTTCTCTTCGTTATCTTCACCTTCATCAAAGAGGATATCTTCTTCTGTAACCTCCACGATCGGCTCAGTCGTAATGCCGTACTCGCCGGCAACAAGAGCTGCTGTATCGTAATCGAGTTCCTGGTTCAGTGTAACCAGCATACCCATCATCATAAGTGTCTTGATAACGTCTGCGGATCTCTTTCCGAGACCATCCGCAAGATCCTTAACCGTGATGAACGGCGGGAGTTCAACGTGTGTCAGCTGGGGCTTAACGACCGGTGCCGCCACGAAAGACTGGCGCTTCACCTTCTTCTTACCCTTGCCGCCCATGTACATCGAATCGAGAGCCTCATCATTGGAGAGGATATCAGATGCATTACCGGTAAACTGGTTCGTACGCTTGTTACCGGATCTGCGGTCGTTGTTCATCGAAGAGGACTTCTGGCTGTCCTTCTTAGAATCTGCCTTCGGATCCTTTCTGTTCTTCTCATAAGCATCACGGGCAGCAAAGTTAGCCTTCTCCTTTGTTGCCTCCGGCGGGAGTTCCTGCTTCGGCTTGGAAGATCTCTTCGGCTGGTTTCTGTTATTGTTGTAGATATCGTCGTCGTCTTTATCCTTACCGGCAAAACCACCGCCGAATCCGCCGCGGTTTCCGCCTCTCTGGCCGTTAAACCCGCCGTTGTTCGGACGTCCGCCCTGCGGTCTGTCAGAGTGGAAAGAACCGTTTCTCTGTCCGCCCTGGTATCCACCGGATCTGCCGCCGTCCTTCGGACGAACGAATGTAGACGTCTCGCGGGTGTAACCTGCGGATGGTGCTTTTACAACTGCGGAGGAGAGCTTCGGAGCTTCCTTAACGGGAGCAGTCTCCTCTTTCTTCGCAGGAGCCTCGGGAGCCTTTGCCTTCGGTTCTTCTTTTACCGGAGCCTCCGCTTCTTCCTTCTTCGGAGCTTCTGCCTTCGGCGCAGCCTTAACTTCCTTAGCCGGAGCAGCTTCCTTCGCTTCCTTCTCTTCCTTCGGCGCAGCCTTCTTCGCCGGAGCCTTCTCGACTACCGGTTCTTCTTTCTTCACTGTCTTCGCAGCGGTCTTCTTCGGAGCTTCCTCCTTGACCGGAGCGGCAGTTTCCTTTACTGCTTCCGGTTCTTTTACCGGAGCAGTCTCTTTCTCGGCCGGAGCCGCGGCACCCTCTTCTACCGGAGGTTTCTTGGCCTTCTTGTTGACACGGCCGACGCGAAGGGTCTTCGTTCCCGAAATACCACTCACAGTCTTCTGCGGAACCGATGATTCAACCTTTGTCTCGATAGAATCTTCCGTCTTAGCTGTTTTCTTCTCTTTTTCTGCCATCGTTTCCTCCTGTTTATTCCGCGCCTTCCGCGGACTTTTCAATTCTTCCGAGTTCATCGATCAAGGTCAGAAGCTTCTTTCCCATTCCCTGATCTAATATCACGATCGCGATCCTTTGATCTTTCCCGATCGCTCTTCCCAGTTCCTCCGCCGTCGCAAATGTCCGACACTCAACGTCTTCGTCTTTAGCGACTCTTGCGAGTTTCTCCTTCTGCTTCCGGGACCCGTCTTCTGACAGGATCAGAAGTTCCGCGGCTCCGGAGCGCATCGCCAGCTCGCAGGCGTCAAAACCGGATGTCAGGATACCTGCGCGGAACGATAATCCGACCGAACTTAGTATCCTTTCTTTCGTCACCGGCCGATCCTTCTTCATGCTTTCGGATCAGCCTCCTTCATCTTATCCAGCTCAGGCCGGATCGTATCGGGATCCACCTTGCGGTGAAGTCCTCTGTCGAACTGCGAGTGTTCGACTGCTTTCTTCATGCATTCCGGGTTATGGCATACATAAGCGCCTCTTCCGGGAAGTCTTCCCGTCGGATCAACCTGCACGGATCCATCCGCGGATGCTACGATCCGGATCAGATCCTTCTTGGCGAACCGCTCTTTGCAGCTCACACACATTCTCATCGGTATCTTCTTCGCCATGCCTGTGCCTTTCCCGTCTTTCCTTATGCCTCTTCGCCGGCCTCGGAACCTTCGTCATCCGCAACAGTAAAGTTCGCAACGAAATCGTTCTGAACCATCTGCTGGAACTGGGATGTGCTCTTGATATCGATCTTCCAGCCTGTAAGTCTTGCAGCAAGACGTACGTTCTGACCGGAACGGCCGATCGCCAGGGAATACTGCTGATCCGGTACAACTACCTGAGCGTTCTTCTCCTGTGTGCCATCCTCGTTGGTGATGATCTCTGCATCTACACGCTCAACCTTTGCCGGAGAGAGTGCGTTGCTGATGTATACTGCCGGATCATCGGAATATGCGATAACATCGATCTTCTCGTTGCCGAGTTCGTCCATGATCGCCTGGATACGTGCGCCTCTCTGTCCAACGCATGCGCCGAGCGGATCTACGTCCGGATCACGGGAGATAACTGCAACCTTGGAACGGGAGCCGGCCTCACGGGCAACAGATACGATCTCGACGATACCGTCGTGGATCTCCGGAACTTCCTTCTCGAGGAGCTTCTTAACGAGGTTCGGGTGACTTCTGGAAACGATGATCACCGGACGCTCCTTCTGTGTCTCAACGCGGAGAATGAGGAACTTCATTCTCTTATTAAAGGAATAATCCTCGTCTTTGACCTGCTCCTGTCTCGGGAGGGTAGCCTCGGCACGGCCGATGTCTACGAATACGAAACGGTTATCGGATCTCTGGATAACACCGCTTGCCAGTTCGCCGATCTTGTCGGAGAACTCGGACTGGATTCTGTCATTCTCTGTATCACGAAGTTTCTTGCTGATTGCAGCCTTTGCAGCACCTGCAGCCAGACGCCCGAGAGACTCTACGTCGATGGTCATCTCGATGGTGTCGCCCTCTTCGAGGTCCGGGTCGATCTCTTTGGCTTCCGCGAGGGAGATCTGTGTCTTCGGGTTGGTGACCTCAGAGACAACTTCTACGACTTCGTAGACATACATATCACCGGTCTCACGGTCGATCTCCGCAAATACCTGCTCATTCTGCTTGGCGTCAGAGAACTCTCTCTTAAAAGCCGCTACGATCGCTTCTTCGATCGCTTCGAAAAGCACTTCCTCGTCGATGCCTCTTTCCTTTGCCAGTGCGTGAATGGCCTGCAACAGTTCTTCGTTTTTCATAAACTCTCTCCTTTATCGCGTTTTGTTGCCAAAATTAAAACCGTAATGTTCTCTGTGCCTTGGCGATCTTGTCCCATTCCAGACGGATCTGGTCTTCTCCGACCGCAAGTACCAGCTCTTCTTCCGTCGCACTCTCGATGATCCCCTCAATGTGCTTGCTGCCGTCGATCGGAGCAAAGAGTGAAACCTCGATCTCCTCTCCCTCATGACGGACATAGTCCGAGAGCGAGGAAAAGGGGCGTGTCGCGCCGGGCGAAGAGACTTCGAAATAGTCCGGATCTGCATGAAGCTTGCCCTCAAGTGCCGCATCCACCTCACGGGAAACTGCTTCGCAGTCCTCGATCGAGATACCGCCGCGCTTGTCGATGAAGATACGAAGGAAGTAGTACTGTCCCTCTTTCTTGTATTCGCAGTCCACAAGATCGAAACCGAGTTCTCGTACGATCGGTTCCGCAATATCATATGCTTCCTGTGCTACTTTAGATCTTCCTGCCATGCCGGGCTCCGTTTCTTTCGATAAACAAAAGAGCGGGCCAAGACCCACTCTCATTGTCAACTCTGTTCTAGCAGTAGTATGTTAACACTATTAACAAGAGAATGCAATGCTTTTCAGTGCTTTTATAAGAAATATAATAGAAATCGCTACATTCTCTTCTCCTTTGTTTTATTTACACAATTTTCATTTTCTTTTTCACCTAATCACTATTCAAATTATCCAAGTTATCATGTAGAATATAAGTAATCCAAAACAAGGCGTTGGATAATCAACAAAACAAGGAGATGATGCCAATGATAAAGGTAATTGCAGGAGAAAAGGGAACAGGAAAAACAGCGCAGCTCGTAGAGGATATTAACGAGCAGGCCACCACAGATAACAATATCGTGTGCATTCAGCGCGGACACCGCCTCGACCGTCTTCTTAAGTACAGAGTCCGTCTCGTGGACCTCGATGAGTACCCGGTTGAAGGTTTTGAACAGTTCTTAAGTTTCGTAGCAGGTATTTGTGCCAAGGACTACGACGTCACACATATCTATGTAGACAGCATCCTCAAGATTACAGGCGAAACTGATTATGAGAGATTTGCAGCTTTCCTCGAGAAGTTTGACAAATTCCTGGGAGACAAGATTACAGCGACAATTATCTGCAGCCGTGCTGCCGACGTTCTTCCCGAGAGCGTAACCAAGTACTGCTGAGCTTCTATATAGCGCATCCTACAATTAAATAGCAAACAACAGGGACTGCCTCAAGCGAGACAGTCCCTTCTTTTTCTTCCACTGCGCGAAAAGCACTCACTCCGCAGCTTCTTCCCTGATCCTCTCCACAAAAACCTCCACGGCCATTCCGCCGAGGTCCTGCTGATCGGGATCGAGATCGCGGCTTCTTACTGACACGGAGTGATTCGACGCCTCCTTCTCACCGACCACGAGGATATACGGCACTCTTTCCATCTTTGCCGCGCGGATCTTATAGCCGAGCTTCTCGTCGGACTCGTCAAGCTCCACACGGACACCCGCCTCGCGGAGTTCCGAAGAGAGGGACTTCCCATACTCCAGATACTTATCCGACACCGGCAGGATCTTCGCCTGCACCGGCGACAGCCACACCGGGAACTTGCCGGCATAGTGCTCGATCAGGATGCCGATGAAACGGTCGATCGATCCGAAAACCACGCGGTGCAGCATGATCGGTCTGTGCTTCTCACCGTCCTGCCCGATATAATCAAGGTCAAATCTCTGCGGCAGCTGGAAGTCGAGCTGAATCGTGCCGCACTGCCACATTCTTCCGATGGAATCCCGGATATGGAAGTCGAGTTTCGGTCCGTAAAAAGCACCGTCACCTTCGTTGATCGCGTAAGGTTTTCCTACGCTTTCCACCGCGGCCTTAAGTGACGCAATCGCAAGTTCCCACTCCTCATCGCTTCCGATCGAGTTTTCCGGTCTCGTGGACAGCTCGATCTCGTACTTAAATCCGAAGCGTTCGTAGAACTCGTCGATCAGGCGCATGACACCCTGGATCTCCGACATTACCTGATCTTCTCTCATGAAGATGTGCGCATCATCCTGCGTGAAGCATCGTGCGCGCATCAGGCCGTGGAGCGTACCGGACTTCTCGGCGCGGTGAACGATACCGAGCTCGCCGACCCTCATCGGGAATTCCTTGTAGGAGTGCTGCTTCGACTTATACACCAGCATACCGCCCGGACAGTTCATGGGCTTGATCGCGTAGTCCGTATCGTCAACACTCGTCGTGTACATATTCTCCCTGTAATGGTCCCAGTGACCGGACTTTTCCCAGAGCGTCCTCATCAGCATGATCGGCGTACTGATCTCCTCATACCCCTCACGCACATGGACCTTTCTCCAGTAGTCGATCAGAAGGTTCTTAAGAAGAAGTCCCTTCGGGAAATAGAAAGGAAGTCCCGGACCTTCTTCCATCAGCGCAAAGAGCTCCAGTTCTTTTCCGAGTTTTCTGTGATCCCTGGCCTTCGCCTCCTCAAGCTGTTTGAGATACTCCTCGAGCATCGACGCCTTCGGGAACGAGATACCATAGATCCTCGTAAGCATCGGATTCTTCTCACTGCCGCGCCAGTATGCGCCGGCCACGGACAGGAGTTTGATGGCCTTGATAAAGCTCACATTGGAGATATGCGGTCCCGCACAGAACTCGGCGTAGTCGCCCTGCTTATAGAACGTAATCCTCTCCTCATCCGGGATCTCCGAGATCAGTTCCATCTTGTAAGATTCATTTCTCTCCTTCATGTAGGCATACGCCTCATCCTTAGACATGTCATATACCTGAAGGATCAGCGACTCTTTGACGATCTCCTTCATCTTCGCTTCCACAGCCGCAAGGTGCTCATCCGTGAACGGGAAACCGAAGTCAAAGTCATAGTAGAATCCGTTCTCGATCGCAGGGCCGATGCCGCACTTCGCCTCCGGATACAGGCGCTTGACCGCCTGCGCCAGCACATGCGCGCTCGTATGCCAGAAAGCCTTTTTGCCTTCCTTGCTCTCAAAATCCGCCTCGTGTACCTGTTGATCATTCAATAAAATCTTCATGTGTGTTGCCTCCTTTGCATTAATCAATAGGTGTATGTTCGCAACAACATAAGAAAAGCACCCGAAAAGACCTATAACGATCTTTAAGGGTGCCTGATAGCACGGTTCCACCTTAACTTTTCACTTCAGATTCCAACAAATCCTAGCCTTTAACGCAGACATACGGTAACGCTTACTTAGGGTTCAGCCTTACAGCTCGGGAATGGTTTTCGTTCGCGATCCTCATAAGCGGCTTTCAGCTTCACGTCGCTCTCTCTGGATGATTGCCTGCGGACTACTCTTTTCCGTCAATGCTTTTCTTATGTTATTGGCTTGATGGTAACAGGATGAATAATTCCTGTCAATAACCCGTCCGGCTAATCGATCTTTCCACTGCCGCGCGAAAAGCACTCATCCGCCGCGGCAACCGCAGACAAAAAAGACCGTCTCCGAAGAGACGGTCTTCGCAATTCAATTGCCAGCTTTTGAAGATTAAGCCTGAGGCTTGCCGCACTCACCGCAGAACTTACCGGTGTTACCTGTAGCACCGCAGTTGCTGCATGTCCAGCCCGCACTCTCTTCCGGCTTCTTGTTGCCGCACTCAGCGCAGAACTTACCGGTATTCTTAGCGCCGCAGGAGCATGTCCATGTTCCCGGCTCTTCCGGCTTCTTGCTGCCGCAGTTCGCGCAGAAGTTACCCTGGTTGCCTGCCTGACCGCAGGAGCATGTCCAGCCTGCTGCTGCCGGAGCTGCCGGAGCTGCCGCCTGCTGCTGCATCTGCAGTTGCTGCTGCTGCTGGAGGAATGCCATACCCTGGTTGCCCGGGTTCATAGCGCTGCCGTTGAATCCGCCGAGGATACCAACGCCCATCATAGTGTTGCCTGCACCTGCGGGGTTGTTAGCAGCATCCTTCATAGCATCGACAGAACCCTTGATCTGGTAACCGGCTGCCATGTTCGGGTTGTTACCAAACATGAGACCATCGTCCATAGCCTCGATTCTCTTTCTGGACTCATCGTCAGGTGTAACAGACATAACTGCTACTTTCTCAACGATCATACCACGGCCCTGGAGCCAATCCTCATCCAGAACTTCGTTCATGTATTTAGCGAGCTTGACCTGCTGGCTCTGAAGTCTGTTGTACTGAACTTCTTCTCCGCCGGCACCCATCTTATTGAGAGCTTCGCCGAGGTACATCAGGAACTCAGCCTTAGCCTGACCGGGCTGGCCATTCTTGCCCATCAGTTCGTCACGGCGATACTCGCCGGCAACGTTACCTGCAATGTTCTTGAAGAATGTAACCGGATCTACGATCTTGAAGGAGAATGTACCATTCATTCTGATGTAGATACCACGATATGTCGGATCATCGTACGGAAGCGGAGCCGCTGTACCAAACTTGTTATCAACCATCTCGAGCATGTTAACGAAGTATACTCTCTGCTGAGTAAGAGCCTCGCCACCTGCCTTAATACGGTTCCAGATGTCACCGCAGGACTTCTTTACGCCGTCAAGGAATCCGCTTGTTCCGAAACATGTCGGAGCAGAGGATGTATCCCATGTATACATACCGGGCTCAGTTGTAAAGTCAACAACACGGCCATTATCTACTAAGATAAGAGCGGTTCCCTCCGGAACTGCGATCTTGGAACCATTGGAAATGATCTCCGCGTCACCCTTGTTGCTGCCGTTACGCATGACCTTCGCACCACGACGAAGAAGTACTTCCTGTCCCAGTGAGTCGCATGTGAAGAACTCAAGATACTGATCTCTTAAGTTTCCGCCAACAGCCTGAAATGCAGCTTTAATTAATCCCATTGTAATCTCCTCCCTACAAGAAAAAATACTCAGATCTCGATCAACTTATCGACAAGCCAGATTCGCATATCAACTGTTTTGATTGCGGTACCGCAGAATTCACAGACATCTGAACCGAGGTGTCTTACCGGGGCGCCGCAATGAGGACAGGTGAAACCTACTCCCTTAATGTCTTCCGATTGAAGCCTGTCAGCGTCAAGGATATTGATCACTTTTACGTTGTACCGGCTCTGCGTCGGAGTCGCTCGATTGCCTGATATAAATTTACCATTTCTTTCTTGGTATTGCAAACATTGTAACGAATATTGGAAGGTGATTTCCACCGCCGAATTTGACTTTTCGTACGCGTTAATTCCGCTCTTGTGGACAATTATATCTCGGTAAATCAGAGATTTGCCTTCGGACCTGGCCGAGCCCACTTTATGCCACAGTTCTTCGGACAGAGAACGCGTTACTCCGATGCCGCATGCTGCCAGCTGTGTCTGGATACGGTCGATCGTATCGCCGTTGCCCGCAGTCGTCATATCGGTCAGCAGATCGAGGCTCTTGACGAGCACTGCCTGTGCCGCACTCTGCATCTGGGCAACACTTAAGTCCGGGAAGTCCTTGTTGATCCTCGGAATGAGCGCCGTCGAAAGATCCGACACTGACTTCGGGGTCGCCAGCTCCTGTTTCATGGAGAAATCCTCCGGACCCACTTTCCCTTCCGCAACTTCATTCTTGACACCGTTATAGATCTGTCCGAGAAGTGAATTGCGAAAAGCCTTTCTTGCCTTATGTACCATCCCGACAATTCCAAGTACTGCGAGAAGTCCGCCCGCGACGCAAAGACCGATGATTGTTAGATTTCCACCCGGCATTCTGTTACCCTCCTGTTGTCTTCAATATCTTCCCGAAAAGCACTCATCCCCAAGTACAAGTGCTTTTCCCGCAGTTTAATATGTATACAGTACCTTACGATCCATGCGGAGGACCGGGATACCGGCCGGAGTCTTCTCTTTCCAGGACTCCGGAAGCACATTATCAAGGCCCGTCTGGTACACGAGCGGGATGCCCGTGAGCTTCGACGCCTCAAGAACGACCTGCTCGCCCTCGATGAGTTCTTCCTCCGTCGTATCCTCGAGAAGGTTCGAGTTGTTGATGAATCCCGAGATCGGAAGACGTGCCGCCTCCGAAAGCTCCGCGCACATCTGGCGGATGCCCTCCGGATCCGAAGTAAACGGACGGAACGCATTTACGACCATAAAGACACGATACTCGATCTTCTGGAAACGGCTGAGCATCGCGCCGAGAACGCGCGCGCCCAGATCCTCGCCGCCGATGTCAAAGACCGCGACAGTATCCGGCATATCGAAGGCGGAATAGACTTCGCCCGAGAGCGCCGGCACATCGACGTTCGTATTCGCGTACTCCGGCACGATCACGTGGATGCCCTCCGCCTCGAGTGAATCCTTCGCATCCGCCGAACGGTAATACGGATTCACGATATCAAGGTCCGCCAGCATGACCTTTGCCGACGGGTCTTCCTGCTTCAGCATATGGGCAAAGTGGACCGATACCTCGGACTTGCCGCTGCCATATGCGCCGACAAAAACATACAGGCGCACTTTTTTGTTAGTATCTTCGCTCATTTCATTTCCTCATATAAAGAGAATTCGGATGGTGTGAGATCACACCACCCGAACATTAGAATACCATTTCTTATAGGAATTGACCACTTCAAGATAGACCCGGTATAAGCGCGTCTATCTTTCAGGAAAGCAGATCAGGCGCCTCTGAATACGCGGACGAAAACGTCTTCCAGCGCTGCTCCGTCAAGAGTCGCTTCCCACTCGTCTGCATCATAGCTCAGATCCACACGGACATAGACCTCTTTTGTCTGATCCTTGTCTATGACCTTGAACACCTCGAAGGATTTGTCTGCTTTTCCTTTTCTGTCCGTTAATACCGGCCACAGACTCGTTCCCGCCTTAAGCGTAACGGAACCCGTCTTCTCAAGTGTTTCCGGATCGACCTGATCGAATTTCAGTTCCTTCTTAAGGCAGGGGAAGATCTGTCCGTAATAGCTGACAAGTGATACCGTTTCATCATCCGTGACCGGCATACCCTGATCATCGATGTGATAGACAGCCGAATAAGTTTTGAGTCCGACTACATAAACTTCATCAACAAGTTCTACATGATCCGGATCGAAATTCTCCCACGGAGCCATCTTCCACTTTCCGGCACCGTCTTTCTGCTCGACATTCTTTCCGACGATCTCGAAGATGTCGATCGACATGCGGTCATCTTCGCCGCCGACCCAGATATAGAGGAAATTCTTTCCGTGTGTATGGATAAGCATGAGCGTATCTGCTGATTCGTCTCCGTTGGAGTTCGATGTATCTACTTTTGTTTCCTGATCATCGATCTTGATGGTAAAAGAACCCATCTCGTAGTACTGCTTTCCCTGATCAATATCCACACAGATCTTCTCGGTCTTTCCATCCCCGTCGAGATCCCAGTAGAAATCCTCTTTCGGAGAGATGTGAAGAACATAGTTCTCAGGAAGCGAATCGAAGTATTCACCATTCAGCACATCTTCATTTCCGATGTAGGCGATATGTGCAGGCGCATACGAGAAACCTCTGGTAATCGTCTGATCGAAATAAACAGTGATGCCGGAATAATCGATCGTAAAAGGAACATCGTCCGCATTCAGCGCGGCCAGCACATCTGCTTCCTTGATCGTCTCTAAATCATACTCTGTCATATTTGCCATGATCTGTTTTTTTGCCATCTCGACAAGACGCGCCTTATCCTTGACCACATCGGAAAGAGCAATATGTTTTCCTGTCGCCGTATCGTAGTTGATCAGATTCTTAGAGCTCAGGTCCTTTTCATTATCCTGATTCAGCGGGAGCGGATAATAGACTGTAGTGATTCTCTCGTCCGCGCGGAGAACAACCGGAAGAAGATTCTCTTCTTCCTCGATTCCGTAGGGCTCAGTACCGAGTTTTTCCGCATATTCCTTCTTGCGGCCCTCGAGATACTCCTTAGCATTCGGAAGGATCTTCTCGTAGTCTTCCTTCACTGCCTCGTTGATCTTTCCTGCGTTATCTCCGGAGAATACCGGAAGACCGGTAAAACCGTAATAGAACTCGATGCAGTTGTATCCCGTGATGTCTTCACTCGAGAAGTCCTTGGAAAGGAATGTAAACGCCTCTTCCTTCTCGATCTCATAAGAAAGATAGCCGGCCTTCTTGAAAGCCGGAGCATCGTAAGAGACCGGGTCAACTTTTGACGTATCTGTCGGTTCTGCCGACGTTTCCGTTTCTTTTTCCGAAGTGGTTGCAGATGTATCGGAAGAAGACGCCGTTGTTTCACTTTCAGTTGAAGATTCGGAAGCCTTTTTCGAGCACGCACAGAAAAGCACTGACATTGCGAGCACTGCCGCTATTACTGACTTTTTCATAGTAAAATACCTCTTCCCAAATGATTTGATTACCATCTGAAAAGAAGTATATCACTAAATTACTTTGGATTTCAAAATATTAAATAGTTTTTCACTACCTGGGCGGAGTTCCTTTATCTCAACTCCGCGATCGTGACGCCATCCTCACCTTCACCGAATGTTCCAAGACGGTATGTGCGTACACGCTTATCCTTCTTCAGGAACTGGTCCACCGCGGACCGAAGAGCACCCGTGCCTTTACCATGTACGATACGGACATTCTCGATGTTACTGATCACGCAGTCATCGAGATATCTGTCGAGCGTGTGAAGTGCCTCGTCTACAGTCATTCCGAGAAGTTGCACTTCAGGCATCATGGAAGACTTCTTCGACAGACGGATCTTGTCGGCAGAAGAAGTAGATGTGCGGCGCGGTTCTTTTCGCGAACGGACGGTACTCTTCTTCACCTCTTCCTTCTTCGGATAGCGCAGGGAATCCGCAGCGACGGTAAGCTTCAGTGCACCGGAAGAAAGGATGCAGTTGCCGGCCCGATCCGGACCTTTAATGACGATGCCGGTGACATCCAGCGCCGGCGAGTAGTAGAGCCCGCCTTCTCTGATCTTGTCCGGCTTCTCTCCGGGGATCTCCTTGACCTCTTCGTCGTCATCACCTTCCGCATCGATATCGGAAAGACCGGCACGCAGGTTGTTGCGGATCTGACGGATCTTTCTCTCGGCATCGTGGGAGTTCTCCATTTTCTGGATTTCCTTGATCTCGTCGAGGATCTTATCCGCTTTCTCGAGAACTTCCTCGAGCATCTCCTGCTTCTCTTCCCTGGCCTGCGCGAGGACTCTCTTTCTCTCCTTCTCGATACTCTTTCTCTGATTCTCGAGATCTTCCTTCTGCTTCTGGATCTCATCACGCAGTGCCGCGATCTCCTGCTCGAGTTTCTCACTCTCACGGTTATGACGCTCCGCCGAAGACAGAAGTTCTTCAACTTTCAGACTCTCCTCGGAAAGGATGCTCTGCGCATTCTCGATGATCTTCGGTGACAGACCGAGTTTTCTTGAGATAACGAACGCATTACTGACACCCGGAAGACCGATCATGAGACGGTACGTCGGGGACAGTGTCTCGGTATCGAATTCGCAGCAGGCGTTCTCGACACCTTCCTGCTCGACCGCATAAGCCTTGAGTTCCTTATAGTGTGTGGTAGCGACAGTGACCGCACCCTTCTTTCTGCACTCATCGAGGATCGCGATCGCCAGCGCCGCACCCTCCGTCGGGTCTGTTCCGGATCCGAGCTCATCGACCAGTACCAGTGTCGTCGGCTTCGTGAGCTTTAAGATCTGTACGAGATTCGTCATGTGCGCAGAGAACGTTGACAGGCTCTGCTCGATGCTCTGCTCGTCACCGATATCTGCCAGCACTTTGGTAAATGTGGAGACTTCAGATTCTTCCTTACACGGTACGAAAAGCCCCGCCATCGCCATGAGAGAGATCAGGCCGCAGGTCTTAAGGGACACCGTCTTACCGCCAGTGTTCGGACCGGTGATGACGAGCGTCCTGTAATCTGTACCGACCGCAAAGTCGATCGGTACGACTCTGTCCTTATCGATCAGGGGGTGACGTGCCTTAAGAAGCACGATCCTGCCTTCATCGTTCATGATCGGCTTTGACGCTTCAAGTTCGAGCGCGAACTGTGCTTTTGCCTGCATAAAATCGATATGTCCGACGAGCGCGATATCCGAAAGGATCTCATTCTTGCTGATTCCGACTTTTCCGGTCAGGATACCGAGGATGCGGTTGATCTCCTCCTGCTCGGCCGCGGTCCACTCGCGGATCTTGTTATTGAGTTCGACAACAGCCATAGGTTCGATGAACAGTGTCTGACCGGATGCGGAAGTATCGTGCACGACGCCCGGGACTTCGCCCTTCTTCTCGGGCTTGACCGGTACGCAGTAGCGGCCGTCACGCATCGTGACCAGCTGGTCCTGAAGAGCCGCCGGATTCTTTCTTATCAACCGCTCCAGGATCTCACGGATGCTGCTCTGCGCATCCCTGATCTGACGGCGGATGTTATAAAGCTCATTGCTGGCACGGTCGTTCATCTCGTTTTCGCCGTTAATGGACATCGAGATCTCTTTCTCAAGAGACTCGAGCGGCATGAGCTGCCGGATCTCACGGAAAAGACAGTGATCCTGCGGCTCTATGCGGAGCCAGTCGACCTTCACCTGCGACAGACGCTCCACCGCACGCAGGAACTGCGCGATGAACAGAAGCTGCTTCATGGAAAGGGTCGTTCCTGTATCCGAGAAGCGCACCGCATCACGGATGTCGTTGACTCCTCCGAGCGGAAGAGAACCTTCTTTTACCAGGAACTCAAGGGCATCCTCCGTCTCCTTCTGCCACTCTTTCACGAGCGGAAGGTCCGACGTCGGGACCAGCCCATAGCAAAGTTCACGCCCGTATATCGTACGAGCGTGATTGACCAGACGGTCTAATATTTTGTCATATTCCAGTATGGAAAGAGAACGGCCGCGGACTAGCTTCCGCTTCGCCTCCTCTTCAAAAGTTGTATACATAGACTCCTCTTTTTCCTCGAAGAAGTCTGATTCGCCGTAAGAAATGACGCTCCCTGTCTCTTAGGAAAGAAGCTTCGATCTTTCTACTTCGTCCAGAGAAATACTCTTCTTCATGGACAGACCTTCTTCGATATCTACATCTGTGATCTCACCATTTCTGTAGACCACGAGACGGTTTAATCTCTTATCTTTGATGCACTCGATCGCGCGGACACCCATAAGACTTGCCATCGTACGGTCGCGAAGTGTCGGGCTTCCGCCTCTCTGCAGGTGACCGAGGATCGTCGGACGGGATTCGATCTCCGTCGCATCTTCGATCTGCTTGGCGATCTCAGTCGCATCACCGGCGCCCTCTGCTACGATAACGATGTAGTGGCGCTTGCCCTTATTTCTGCAGTCAAGGATCGTCTTGATGACTTCCTTCATGTCCCACGGAACTTCCGGAAGGAGAATGATCTCCGCACCGGTCGCGATACCTACGTTCAGTGCGATATAACCTGCGTGACGGCCCATAACCTCGATAACGCTGCAGCGCTCGTGGGAAGATGCCGTATCGCGGAGCTTGTCGATTGCTTCCATCGCGGTATTCATCGCGGTGTCATAACCGATGGTGTACTGTGTGCAGGCAATATCGTTATCGATCGTGCCCGGGATACCGATTACCGGAATACCGAGTCTTGCGAGGTCTCTGGCACCCTTAAAGGAACCGTCACCGCCAACAACGACCAGGCAGTCGATTCCGAATACTTTACACATCTTTGCGCCCTGAAGAACACCGGCCGGTGTCTCAAAGCTCTTCGATCTTGCAGTCATGAGGAAAGTGCCGCCGCGCTGCAGTGTCTCGGAAACATCTCTGTGGCCGAGTTCCTTAACTTCGCCCTTCCACAGTCCGTGATAGCCGCGGGTAACGCCCATCATCTTAAATCCGGCCTTCGTACCGGCACGAACGACCGCACGGATCGTCGCATTCATACCCGGAGCATCACCACCGGATGTAAGAATGCCGACGCCTCTTATTTCAGGTTCCTGGCTGAGGTCGATCTCCGCGTAGTTCTTGGCTTTCATTTCCTTGAGATTCGGCAGATTGCCATTGGTGTATTCTTCAAACATATTCCTTCTCCTCAGCGAGCCGCCATTGGTATTCGCCGTTTACTTTCCTAGATTTACATCCTGTATTATACCAAAGCTATCAGAACAGGGAAACATTTTCGATGCCGAATTGACCTATGAGTATATTGCAGACCTCACGGCTCCACTCGATACTGTACTCCGCAGAAAGACGCACATTTCGCTTCTCCTTCGGAAGCGCCACATACACAGGCACACTTCCGTGGAAGTACGAGCACGTAGCCAGAAGTCTCTTATATCCCTCATCGTCGGCATGGCCGAAATACCGGATCGCCAGGCGCGGAGTATTTCCCGTTCCTGCCGGTTTCTTTTCCTGCAAAAGCACTTGTCCGGAGCCTTCTGTTCCGCCTTCTGGCGATGCAGAAGCACCCGCCGTTCCCGCACTTGAAGATACGGCATCCGTCTGAGCCGGCACGGGCGTTCCCGGGGTGAAGTTCTCTTCATATCCTCCATCGTTTCTCGGGCGGCGCGAATATCCGCCGGATCTTGCGGGCGGCAGATGACAGAGCTCCTCATCGTCTCGGCTTAAATTCACGCAGTCTTCGAGGATAAGCTTTACGGCTTCATCGTCGACCTGCACACGGCCGCGGATCAAAAGTGCTTTTGAAGCATTGATCACAGAACCGTATCTGCCGTAGGACTCCGGGAAAACGATCACTTCGTAGTCGCTGAAAAGATCCTCTATGCGGAGGAAGCACATGCTCTTGCCGGTCTTCGTAGTCTTCTGGTTTCTCGACGTGATCAGACCCGCCATGGTCACCTGTTCCTTATCCTTGAGGACGCGGCCGGTGCCCATGTCTTCGCCTAATGTCTTCAGGAACGAAGTACTGTCCGTATTGGCTGAACTCATGGCTTTCTTATAGTCATCGAGCGGATGTCCGGAGATATAAAGTCCGAGCATTTCTTTCTCTTTTGCGAGACGCTCCTCGAGCGGGAACTCACTGACATTCGGGAGTACAGGTTCATCTTCCGCTGCGGCCTTCTCATCGCCGAGCAGGCTGAAGATCGAAATCTGTCCCTCCATAGCCTGTCTCTTCGTCGAAGAAAGCCGGTTGAGGTACGGTTCCGATGCACCGAGCATCTGCGATCTCGGAATACCGAATTCATCCATCGCGGACGACAGTATCAGACTCTCGATCATCTTCTTATTGATCTCGAGCGCTTCGGATCTTCTCAGGAAATCCCCGAAGGAAGAAAAATCACCATTTACTTCGCGGTCGACAACAAGCTTACGGACAGCGCTCTCACCGACGTTCTTAACAGCCGTAAGTCCGATACGGATCTGCTTCTCGCCCTCGGTCGAGAACTTCACAAGGCTCTTATTGACCGACGGCGGCAGGATCGAGATGCCCATCTTCTTGGCAACGGAAGTGTACCATGCCGACTGGGACTGGCTTCCGAGGAAACTGTTGAGCATCGCAGCCATAAACTCCGTCGGATAGTGGTATTTCAGATATGCGGTAAAATAGCCGACCACGGCATAGGCCGCCGCGTGTGACTTGTTAAATGCATAGCCCGCGAACTGCGTCACGTCATCGAAGATCTTTCTGGCAATCGGTTCAGAGACACCATTAGCAATCGCGCCGGCGACCTCTCTTCCCTTCTCATCCTTACCGCCGTAAATAAAGGTCTGGCGGTATTTCTCCATCATGGAGGCCTTCTTCTTCGCCATGGCACGTCGGATATTATCCGACTGGCCCATCGAGAAGCCGGCGAGATCACGCACGATCTGCATGACCTGCTCCTGATAGATCATACAGCCGTAGGTCATGTTCAGGATCGGCTCGAGAAGCGGATGATCGTACTTGATCGAAGTCGGGTCATGGCGTGCCGCCACATACTTCGGGATCTGGTCCATCGGACCCGGACGGTAAAGCGATATGCCCGCGATAATGTCTTCGAGTGAACTCGGCTTGAGGTCGACCATGAACGAGGTCATGCCCGAACTTTCAAGCTGGAACACTCCTTCCGTGTCACCTCTGCTGATCATCTCGAAGACCTGCGGTTCATCCATCGGGATACGGTCAAAGTCGATCTCGATGCCCTGATTCTCCAGGACCATCTGCGCAGTATCTCGCATGACCGTAAGTGTACGGAGTCCGAGGAAGTCGAACTTCAGAAGACCGATCTCCTCCGAGTTCGCTTTTGCAAACTGCACAACGACTGACTCATCGTTCTTCGCAAGCGGCGCGATATCCGTCAGAGGCTTGGCGGAGATAATAACACCCGCAGCATGCGTGGAAGCATGGCGCGGCATACCCTCAAAAAGCATCGCCGTATCGATGACCTGCTTAATTAGGTCATCGTTCTCATATTCAGCTTTCAGATCCGGAGAGCCCTTCAGTGCATCCGCGATCGTGATGCCCAGTGTATTGGGGATCATCTTGCAGATGCGGTCACTGTCCGCATAAGGAACATCGAGTGCTCTCGCGACATCCTTGATACAGGCTTTCGCCGCAAGAGTTCCGAAAGTAATTACCTGTGCGACTCGGTCTTCTCCGTATTTTCTAGTAACATAGTCGATGACTTCCTGTCTTCTTTCGTAGCAGAAGTCGACGTCGAAGTCAGGCATGCTGACACGTTCATTGTTAAGGAATCTCTCGAAGATCAGGCCGTACTTGATCGGATCGATATTCGTGATCCGGAGCGCATACGCGACAAGTGATCCCGCACCGGAACCACGGCCCGGTCCAACCATGATGTGATTCTCTTTTGCATAGTGGATAAAGTCCCACACGATGAGATAGTAATCCGTGTATCCCATCGACGTAATGACCGACATCTCGTACTCGGCGCGCTGTCTGTACTTCTCGATCTCCTCCGGATCCGAGCACCATTCGAGACGTTTTTTCAGACCCTCATCACAGAGATATCTCAGGTATTCTTCCGCATCCGCATACTCAAGCGGAACATCGAACGCCGGCAGGTGGATCTGGTCAAATGTATATCCCGCGTGGCACATGCTCGCGATCTTCGTCGTGTTCTCGATCGCCGACGGGATCGAAGAGAAATACGAGCGCATCTCTTCTTCCGACTTGATATAGAAATCATCACTCGGCATCTTCATGCGGTCCGGATCGCTCATACGCTTTCCGGTCTGCATGCAAAGCAGTACCTCATGCGCCTTCGCATCTTCTTTATACATGTAGTGGCAGTCGTTCGTCGCGACCAGCGGGATTCCCGTCTCGTTACTGAGCATGATCAGGTGCTGGTTGACCTTCGCCTGCTCGGGAAGCTGGTTGCTCTGGATCTCCAGATAATAGTTACCGCGGCCGAAGACACGGTCATACCAGAGTGCAGAACTCTTTGCCTTCTCGGGTTCATTCTTAAGGACATAAGTCGCGACCTCACCGGACACGCATGCCGACAGCGCGATCAGTCCCTCGGAATACTTCTCGAGAAGCTCATGGTCGACCCTCGGCTTATAGTAGAAACCCTCGGTAAATCCAGCAGATACCAGACGGTTCAGGTTCTTAAGTCCCTCGTCGTTCTTCGCCAGGAGCACCAGATGGTAGTAGCCTCTATCTTCATTCTCTTTCAGGAAACGGCCGCGCGGCGCCACATATACTTCGCATCCGATGATCGGGTGGATGCCCTCTTCGGTCATTGCCTTAAAAAACTCGACCGCGCCGTACATCGTACCGTGGTCAGTGATCGCGCAGGAAGTCATACCCAGTTCCTTAAGACGCGCGGCAAGACGCTTGATGCGGATCGCACCATCCAGAAGGCTGTATTCGGTATGTAAATGCAGGTGCACAAAGCCCTGCGAAGTTTCTTCCGCCATCTGCTTTCCTCTTATCCGTCTCCGAGCTTGCCCTTGACGATCACGAGCAGGTCACGAAGCCTTGCCGCCTCTTCGAAGGCGAGTTCTTTCGCCGCAGCCTTCATATCCTTATCAAGCCGCGCCGCCAGTTTCTCGAGTTCTTTTCTCGACATATGGGTCTTCTTCTCGTTCATGAGATCCGACAGATCCTTCATGTCGATACTGTCCTCGCGGCTGACCTCTTCCATCGTGGCCAGCACATCTCTGACTTCCTTCTTCACGCTCCTCGGCGTGATGTTGTTATCCTTATTATACTGGATCTGGATCCCGCGTCGACGGTTAGTTTCAGAAACCGCATCAAACATCGAATCCGTCACATCATCCGCATAGAAAATAACCCGTCCGTTGACATTTCGCGCAGCACGTCCGATCATCTGGATCAGCGATCTCGTCGAACGCAGGAAGCCTTCCTTATCCGCATCGAGGATCATAAGGAGCGAGACCTCCGGAATATCCAGGCCCTCACGCAGCAGGTTGATACCGACGAGCACGTCGAAGTCGCCCTGGCGGAGCTCTCTTAAGATCTTCATTCTGTCTACGATATCGATATCCGAATGCAGATACTTGACGCGGATCTCTTCCTGCTTGAGGAAGCCCGTCAGATCCTCGGACATCTTCTTGGTCAGTGTCAGGATCAGCGCACGCTCGCCCTTGGCGGTCGTCGCCTTGATCTCCGTAAGGATATCCTCCATCTGTCCCTCGACCGGTCGGATCGAGATCTCCGGATCGAGAAGTCCCGTCGGACGGATGATCTGCTCGACGGTCTGCTGGCTGTGTTCCGCCTCATACTTCGAAGGTGTCGCCGACACGAAGATCGTCTGACCCATCTTCTTCTCGAATTCCTCAAACTTCAGCGGGCGGTTGTCAAATGCCGAAGGAAGGCGGAAACCGTAATCGACGAGCGTCGTCTTTCTCGACCGGTCGCCGTTATACATCGCGCCGATCTGCGGTACGGTGACGTGCGACTCGTCGATCATCAGAAGATAGTCGTCGGGCATAAAGTCCATCAGTGTGTACGGCGGTTCTCCCGGCTTTCTTCTCGTCAGGTGGCGCGAGTAGTTCTCGATCCCCTTTACGAATCCTGTCTCTGCGAGCATCTCCAGATCGTATCTGGTCTTCTGCTCGAGTCGGTATGCCTCGATGAGTTTGCCTTCTTCACGGAGCACCGCCAGTCTCTCTTCGAGTTCCTCACCGATCGTCACGATCGCGTGATCGAGTTTCTCCTTCGTCGTCGCATAATGCGAAGCCGGGAAGATCACGGCGTAGTTCCTGTTCCACATGACCTTGCCGCTGATATAGTGCACTTCCGAGATCTTCTCGATCTCATCACCGAAGAACGTGACTCTCGTCAGAAGTTCTTCGGAAGACGGCGGAAAAATATCAAGCGTATCGCCCTTTACGCGAAAAGCACCTCGCGTGATCTCAAAGTCATTTCGCACATACTGAAGGTCGATGAGTTTTCTGATCACGGCATCACGGGAGACCTCCATGCCGGACCGCAGATTGATCATCAGGTCCTTATAGTCTGACGGGTCACCGAGACCGTAGATGCAGGAAACCGATGCGACCACGATGACATCTCTTCTCTCGAGGAGCGCACTCGTCGCACTGTGACGCATGCGGTCGATCTCATCGTTGATATCGCAGTCCTTCTCGATATATGTATCCGTCGACGCGATGTACGCCTCCGGCTGGTAATAGTCATAGTAGGAAACGAAGAACTCGACGGCGTTATCCGGGAAGAACGCCTTAAACTCCGCGGCAAGCTGGGCCGCAAGCGTCTTATTCGGCGCGATCACGAGCGTCGGGCGCTGAGTCCTCTCGATAATGTTTGCCATCGTAAATGTCTTACCGGAACCGGTAACACCCAGAAGTGTCTGTCCGCGATCACCCGCGTTTAAGCCCTCGACCAGTTTCTCGATCGCCTGCGGCTGATCTCCGGTCGGGGTATAGTCGGAATGAATCTTAAAAGGAGTGGTCATATCATTCATACGAGGCCTGCCTGTCGTTTCGAACATATTTTCGCTTCGTTCAGTATAGCACATCTGTATTAAAAGAGAAACCCTTTTCACAACTCAAAAAAGCAAAGACCGGATACTGTTTTCAAAAGCAAAAAAGAAGCAGCTCCGCTACTGTGAGGAAGCTGCTTCTCTTATCCCATTAAAGAAGGTGATTAAGAAGATTGCATGAATTTATAAACCGGCTCGCGGAGAGCAGGAGATGAAACTTAGATCAGCTTCACCCGTCCGCCCGGTGCGCTTTGCCTTTTCTCTATCTCTCAGTCGATCGTGTCGACAACCAGGATCCTCTCGATCGGCACTCTGAATGTCAGTGAGAGTACCAGAAGATTATCGATCGTCGGCATTGTCAGCCCTCTTTGCCACTTGTAAATGGCCTGAGGTGTGGCAAATCCGAATATATCCTGAAGATCACGTACGGACAATCCCGCATCCTCGCGGAGCCGTACGATATTACATCCTGTTTCTTCCATGTTGATGATTGGTAACATAGGTCATTCCTCCATCCTTTTTAAAAAATTTATAACAATAAAAAACCGCTCTTCCTCTGTACCTGGAAAAGCGGCCGTGTTTCTGAACGTGTAACCGTGAAACTATCGTACTGAGCGTTTCACCGGTGCTTCTCCATTGGTTTCCAAATAATATCCGCGATGCTTCGCGTCACAGACTGTAGAGGCCCATGCGCATGCGACTGTTGTTGCTGTTGCAGCTTTAAGTGTATAAGACTTATTAATACCAATAATTGATTTCATTTGTGAAACGCTCCTTTCTTGTAGATTTAGTATTTATCTTTCGATATACATAATTTACCACTATGATTTTTATTTGTCAGTATACTGACAGTATAATTTTTCAACAATTTTTCCATACTCCGCGGAGGAGCATCTTTGTCAGTATGGCAAACAATATCAGTCGTTGTAGTACATATACATATAATACTCAATATTATGATCAGGCTCGATCTCCTCAAGATCGAGGAAGCATACCAGCGTGCCCGACTTGCTCGGACCGACAATGACCCAGGAGATCTCGACTGGTTCCGGCACCAGCTTCGTGTCGGAGAACAGCGAATACTTCGAGATGTTGTATTCCTTCAGCGGGATCTCGTGGTAATCATCACCAAGCATATTCCGGAGAGTCACGATCGTCTCCTCCAGGTGCTCGTGAGTGTCGATCAGGATCTTTGCCTCGAAACCCGTACGCTTAAAGAGTGAACCGTACTTGACGAACTTCTCGATCTTAAAGTCACTCGGGACAGAGTATCCCGTCTTACGCTCGATCAAGCCCTTCTTATCGTTGTCACGGATAACAAAGACCAGCATCGTCACTCCAAGAATGACCAGAATTGCAGCCATAATGATGATCGTTCTGTTCCTGTTCATCATGTATCCTTTCCGAAAAGACGCTGCGCGTTCTTCGTCGTGATCTTCGCCATCTTCTCCGGTGTGATCCCCTTGAGGCGCGCCATCTCTTCCACTACATACTTCACATATGCCGGTTCATTTCTTTTCCCGCGGAAAGGAACCGGTGTCATGTACGGCGAGTCCGTCTCGACAAGAAGCCTGTCAAGCGGGCACATACGGATAACGTCCGGTGCTTTTCGCGCATTCTTAAACGTGATCGGTCCGTCAAAACCAAGATAGAAGCCCATATCCAGAAGGATCTTTGCCGTTTCTTCCGATCCGGAGAAACAGTGCATCACGCCCGGTGATTCACGGAGAAGGTTCTGCTCCTTCAGAGAGTTCAAGATGAACAGCGTGTCCTTGCAGGCATCGCGCTCATGGATGACCGCCGGAAGGTCGTATCTGAAGGCCAGGCCCATCTGGTAGATGAAGGCCATCGCCTCATATGCCGGCGACGCGTCATCGTAGTGGTAATCCATACCGATCTCGCCGACTGCCACGATACCCATCTCATCCTTCTTCTTGAGCCACTGCTCGAGCTGCCACTTCGCCTCATCGTTAAAGGAAGTCGCAGCTTCCGGATGCACGCCCACCATGCAGGAGAGCTTGACTCCGCAGCGCTTCCGCGCCATCCGGAGTTCCAGCGAGATCGCGCTGTCATCGATCGTGGAGCTCGCCAGGAGGATGTGGCTTACGCCCGCATTCTTCGCGTTCTCCAGAACCTGATCAATATCATCCTGATAATCCTCACGCCAGTTCAGATGGGCATGAGTATCGAACATCTCCATCAATTAAGAGACCTCCGCTCCCGGCTCTACGCCTTCCGGAACAGACAGCAGCGCATAGTCGCCGTTCGGCTTCTCCGCACAGAGGATCATACCGTAGGAATCAAATCCGCGGAGCTTTCTCGGTGCGAGGTTAGCAACCCATACGACCATCTTGCCGACCATTTCTTCCGGTGTATAGTACTGCGCGATACCCGACAGTACCTGCATTTTTCGGTCACCTACATCAAGCTGCATACGAAGGAGCTTGTCGGCCTTCGGTACCTTCTCACACTCGAGGACCTTCGCTGCGCGGAGCTCAAGCTTCGCAAAATCGTCGTAAACGATCTCGTCCTTATGCTCGAGGACCTTACCCTTAGCAGCCTCAAGAGCCGCCTCGGAGATCTTACTGAGCTCTTCCATCTCTTTTTCCATATCCAGTCTCGGGAAAAGCACTGCTCCCTTTTGTACCGTTACATTTGCAGAAAGAGCGCCTGTCTCGCCGGACTTCTCCCAAGCGGTCTGCTCTTCCGTTGCGCCGATCTGCTTCCAGATCTCCGGGCAGGTATTCGGCATTACAGGGTTCAGCAGGATCGAGCACATACGGATCGTATCCAGCAGGTTATAAAGAACCGTAGCCAGACGTGTCTTCTTGCTCTCATCCTTCGCAAGTACCCACGGAGCATTCTCATCGATGTACTTGTTCGCACGGGCAATGACCTTGAAGATCTCGGCCAGGGCATTTGCGATATGCAGGTCGCCGTAGTTCTGCTCGACGAACGGCTTAAGTGCTTTTGCCATCGAAAGGAGCTCGTCATCGAGCGGATCGGACTCGCGCTCTTCCGGAAGAGTGCCGTCAAAGTACTTGATCGCCATTGCAACGGTTCTGGAAACGAGGTTTCCGAGGTCGTTGGCGAGGTCATTGTTGATGCGCTGTACCATCTGCTCATTGCTGAACGGGCAGTCCGCGCCGAAAGGCATCTCACGGAGGAGATGGTAACGGACGGCATCTACGCCGTATCTGTCGGCAAGGATAAACGGATCGATGACGTTACCTGTGGATTTACCCATCTTCGCACCGCCGAATGTGATCCAGCCGTGGCCGTAGATATGCTTCGGAAGCGGAATATCAAGCGCCATCAGCATTGCCGGCCAGATGAGAGAGTGAAAACGGATGATCTCCTTAGCCATGACATGGATGTCC
>JAILHZ010000018.1 GCA_024695545.1 Clostridiales bacterium | reverse complement strand
TTTTCGATCTCGGAAGCCATGAGCTGACATTTCTTTTCGATCTCCGCGAGTGCAATAAGATCCGGCATGATGTCCGACAGTGCAAGGATCGCGTCATCCAGGTCGATCGGGGTGAAGGAGTAACCGTAAGAATAGATATCTCCTTCATCGGCGGTCTTATACTGGGCTTTAAACACAGGCACCTTGACGCTCATGACGTTCTTCTCGGAAACCTCGAGTGACATGCTCTGCTTGTGATACATCATGGCGACGGCGATCGCCTGATTGGACATCAGGGATCTCGCGACGGACATGTGCTGGTTGGCAACTTCCAGTTTCGCCTCCACTTCGCGGCGGATGCGCTTATTCTCACGCACGGCTTCGAGAAACTGGCGCATGAGTTCGTCACGCTTGTCCTTCAGGAGCTTGTGTCCGCGGCGCGCGGTAACTAAACGCTTCTTCAAGCGTGTCAGTTCCATTCTGGTTGGATTAACATTCGCGGTTGCCATTTCAGTCGGTCACTTTCTTATTTCTTCTCGTCGTAGTACTTATCGAGGAGCTTATCGCTGATACGCTTGTGCTCCGATCTCGGAAGGATCCTAAGGAGCTTCCAGCCGAGGTCGAGTGTCTCTTCGACGGAACGGTCTTTGTTGAAGCCCTGGGATACATATTCTTTTTCAAAAGCATCCGCGAACTTCGCGTAGAGCTTATCCATATCAGTAAGAGCCGCTTCACCTAAGATGACCATGAGTTCTTTTGCCTCTTTACCACGGGCATAGGCGGAGAAGAGCTGGTTCATGGTGTTACTGTGGTCCTCACGGGTCTTGCCCTCACCGATACCCTTATCTTTCAGACGGGAAAGGGAAGGAAGAACATCTACCGGCGGCATAACGCCTTTTCTGTAGAGCTCACGGGAGAGGATGATCTGTCCCTCGGTGATATAACCGGTAAGGTCAGGGATCGGGTGGGTCTTATCGTCCTCAGGCATGGTCAGGATCGGGATCATGGTGATGGATCCGTTCTTGCCCTTCTGACGGCCGGCTCTTTCGTACAGGGACGCAAGGTCGGTGTACATGTAACCCGGATAACCACGGCGGCCCGGAACCTCTTTACGTGCGGCGGAAACCTCACGGAGTGCGTCAGCGTAGTTCGTGATATCGGTAAGGATAACGAGTACGTGCATGTCGAGGTCAAAAGCCAGATACTCGGCAGCGGTCAGCGCCATACGCGGTGTCGCGATACGCTCAACGGCCGGGTCATTAGCAAGGTTAATGAAAAGCACTGTTCGATCGATAGCGCCTGTCTCTTTGAAACTGTCCATGAAGAAGTTCGCTTCTTCGAAGGTGATACCGATCGCGGCAAATACTACGGCGAACTTCTCATCGGTGCCTCGTACCTTTGCCTGACGGGCGATCTGGGCAGCGAGGTTTGCATGCGGGAGACCGGATGCGGAGAAGATCGGGAGCTTCTGTCCACGAACCAGAGTGTTCAGGCCATCGATGGCGGATACGCCGGTCTGGATAAACTCGTTCGGGAAGTTTCTGGCCGCCGGGTTCATCGGCAGGCCGTTAACGTCGAGACGCTTGTCCGGGATGATCTCCGGTCCGTCATCGATCGGACGTCCGAGACCGTCAAATACACGTCCCAGCATATCCTTAGACACCGGAAGCTCCATCTGTTTTCCGGAGAATCTTACTTTACTGTCGGCCAGGTTGATGCCGGCGCCGCTCTCAAAGAGCTGTACGAGAGCATTGGTGCCGTCGATCTCGAGAACACGGCAGCGGCGCTTCTCGCCATTTGCCAGTTCGATCTCGCCGAGCTCGTTATAGCTTACATCCGTGACGCCACGGACCATCATCAGCGGTCCTGCGACTTCGCTTATGGTACGGTACTCTTTTGCCATATCTTAATCCTCCTTGTTCAGCAGCTCGGACAGTTCGAAGGCCAGCTGCGCACCGATGGATACGAATTCATTCTCCGCATCATCCTCGGTGATGTATTTGAAACGTCCGATCTTCTCGCGAACGGGGAGAGCCACGAGCGCTTCGATGTCGGCACCCATCTCGAGGGCACCGGATGCTTTGTCATAGAAGTCCAGGATCAGCTTCATCATGTAGTCCTGCTTCTTCAGGGAAGTATGCGTATCTACTTCGTGGAACGCGAGCTGATGGAGGAAGTCCTCACGGATCGATCTTGCGACTTCCATCTTCAGACGGTCAGTGGAAGAGAGCGCGTCCATACCGACGAGCTTTACGATCTCTTCGAGTTCTGCCTCTTCCTGCAGGATGAGCATCATTCTCGCACGGTTGCTGTTCCACTCCGGAGAAACATTCTCTTCGAACCAGGTAGCGAGGGAATCCGTGTAGAGAGAATAACTGGTCAGCCAGTTGATCGCCGGGAAGTGACGCTTGTAAGCAAGTCCGGCGTCAAGGCCCCAGAATACTTTTACGATACGAAGTGTCGCCTGGGATACCGGCTCGGAAATATCACCACCCGGAGGAGATACGGCGCCGATTGCGGAGAGGGAACCCTCAAGGCCTTCGGAACCAAGTGTCGTTACACGGCCGGCACGCTCATAGAACTGCGCCAGACGGGAACCGAGGTAAGCCGGATAACCTTCTTCACCCGGCATCTCTTCGAGACGGCCGGACATCTCACGGAGAGCCTCAGCCCAACGGGATGTGGAGTCTGCCATGAGCGCTACGGAGTAGCCCATGTCACGGAAGTATTCGGCAATGGTGATACCTGTATAGATAGAAGCCTCACGGGCCGCAACAGGCATATCCGAAGTGTTCGCGATAAGTACGGTACGCTTCATCAAGCTCTCGCCTGTGTACGGGTCGATGAGTTCAGGGAATTCATTAAGTACGTCGGTCATCTCGTTACCACGCTCACCGCAGCCGATATAAACGACGATGTCTGCCTGTGCCCACTTCGCGAGCTGGTGCTGGGTAACTGTCTTACCGGAACCGAAAGGACCCGGGATCGCAGCAACACCGCCCTTGGCGATCGGGAACATACAGTCGATTACACGCTGACCTGTTACCAGCGGCATTGTCGGAGCATGCTTCTTAACATACGGACGGCCTCTTCTTACCGGCCAGCGCTGATAGAGCATCAGGTCGATCTCCTCGCCCTTATCGGTGCGGAGCTTTCCGACCGGATCTTCGAGCTTATAGTCACCGCTGCTGATGGATACGATCGTACCGCTTACTCCCGGCGGGATAAGGATCTTATGCTTTACTGTCTCGGTCTCCTGAACGATACCAATCGTATCGCCCTCGACAACTGTATCGCCTGCCTTCTTAGAGGCTTCAAACTTCCAGACTGCGTCACGGGAGAGGGAAGGAACCTCGATACCGCGCGACAGGTTATTGCCGATCTTCTCCATGATGGATTCCAGAGGTCTCTGGATACCGTCGAAGATACCGCCGATCAGACCGGGCCCGAGTTCTACGGAGAGAGGAGCACCGGTGGACTCGACAGGCTCGCCGGCCTTCAGTCCCGCTGTTTCCTCGTATACCTGGATGGAAGCTCGGTCACCATGCATCTCGATGATCTCTCCGATCAAGCGCTCGTTACTGACACGCACAACGTCGAAAAGGTTGGCATCACGCATTCCTTCTGCAATTACCAGTGGTCCGGAGACCTTCACGATCGACCCTTTGCTCATTTTGCTTACTCCTTTAATCAGTACTTACTGTTCTTTTAAAATGTCGCTTCCGACCGCTTTCTCCACAGATTTGGAGATCGCTTTCATGCCCATGCCTTCGTTTCCGGTAACACCCGGGATCGGAAGGATAACGGGCAGGGGACGGTCGCTGTATTTATCGATTTCTGTTTCCAGCTTCTTGGCCAGAGACTCCGTGATGAGGATCACGGCATAGTCACCCTCCGCCAGATTGTGAAGCGTCGTGGCCGGGTTATCCATACGGTCGAGAGGAAAGATATCCAGACCGATGGATGCGAAGCCGTATATACTGTCTCTGTCGCCCATAGCAGCGATCTTATTCATACAGCCTCCTTAATCTTCCTGCAACGACGTCGAGCGGAAGATTATTCTGCTTGGCCGCCAGGATGATCCGTATATTTCTGATTTCTGCCTCTTTGCCGAGATAAAAGCCGATGAGCGGCTCCGGTCCGAGAGGCGAATATTTCGTAGGAAGAAGAAGGGAGAGCATCTGATCGTCTACCCACTTTTCGAATTCCGCCGGGGAGGAGGACAAATATTTCGTCCCCGAACTGTAGGAAGTCGTTGCGAGGTAGGCATAAAGCTCATCCATTTTCTTTTCCGCACCGGCACAGGCGATCAGTTTCTCGCGGCTGATCGTTTTATTTCCCGTGGACAATGCTTTTTCGAGAAAAGCACCGTCTTTGCCGGTCTTGATGGCACGGAATGCCGTCTTTATATTGCAGGTTGCCGTATAGATCTCCATCTCTTCTTTAAGAAGGTCCACGCCGGAAGCAGCAGCCTCCTTTGTGATCTCATCAAGACACTTTCTGTCGATCAGAATATCAGCCATCTGACCGTCACCGGTTCTTACGAGAAGGTCATATACCTCCTGCCCCAGTTCGGCAAAAGGCGCCGGCAGCTGATTGAAAGCATGGTTCTCGATGGCTTCCTTCATGAGGGAAGGATCGATCGAAGCGGGTTTACAGAACTGCGCATCCACATCGAAATCCGAGAGCAGGCACTTGATGCCGGCCTTGAGATTGTGGAAGTCGTTACGAAGGATAAGTACACGGAAGATCGAAGGATCCGGTGCAGATAACTGCACCCATGCCCAGGCACGCGAAAGCTCAAGGTCCAGGATCTTTCCACTGTCCCTTGTGTCTTCGGGCATCGTCCAGCCGCGTTCCTGCAGGATCGCTACGACCGCTTCGTAAGAAGGTGCGGCCAGAAGCTTATCCATGTCGCTTTTACGGAAGAAATTCTTCTCGTAAACGTGCGCACCGGAAACGGCATAGGCATATTTTGTAATACTGGCTCCCATTTACTGGTGATCCTTTCGTAGTTCTTATTTCTTACTGAAAAGCGCCTGGTTGACTGCGTCGCGGATGTCGCTTTCGAGA
>JAILHZ010000011.1 GCA_024695545.1 Clostridiales bacterium | reverse complement strand
ACTCGAAATCGTTCGTGCCGTCGCCGACGGACTTTCCAATAAAGAGATCGCGAGCAAACTCTTCATCTCCGAGGGTACAGTGAAAAACTATATCACCTCGATCCTTGCCAAAGAGGGTCTGTCACACAGGACCGCGCTTGCGGTATACTACATTACAGGCAAGAAGTGAGGGAATCTGTATGATCATTCATTGCGAGAAATGCGGAGCGGAATTTGAATCCCGGAAGGGTGCCTGTCCGGATTGCGGGCAGCCGGTCTCTGAAAGGCAGAAGAACGAAGACAAGAGAGAGTTGCTTAAGTCGGTTGCGATGATCGTTGCGGTATCTCTGGTAGCCATTGGTTTTATTCTGGCAAAATATGTTTGAATCTGTTTATTTGAAAGTGAGATAAAAATGGGTATAGAAGATTTCTTAAGTTCCGGTAATCCGAGACTGGATCAGCAGCTGAAGTTCACAGCGGAGATCGATAAGATGACGAGCGTGTATAGAAGAACGATGCTGATCAGCGGTGTGCGTCACGAGAACGATGCGGAGCACTCCTGGCATATTGCGGTTATGGCGCTGCTTTTCAAGGAGTATTGCGTCGAGGAGCCGAACGTCGAGCGTGCCATCAAGATGCTGGTCGTTCACGATCTCATCGAGATATATGCAGGTGATACTTTCGCATATGATGTAAAAGGAAACGAGAGCAAGGCCGCGCGTGAAGAGGCCGCTGCCGATAAGCTTTACTCGCAGCTTCCGCCGGAACAGGGTGCTGAGCTCCGTGCGCTCTGGGAGGAATTCGATGCGATGGAGACACCGGATGCGAAGTATGCCGCTTGTCTCGACCGCACACAGCCGCTCCTGCATAATACGCTGACCGAGGGCCACACCTGGAGAAACGGCGGAGCCAGAAGATCCCAGGTCGAAGCAAGGATCGAGATCGTCCGGGAGTTCATGCCGGAAGTGCATAAGTGGCTCATCAGGAATATCGACCGTGGTGTAGAAAAAGGCTGGCTGAAAGAGTAGAACTGCTATACGGTTTTGCTTTGAGCCAGAATGGCACCTGCGATCTTGCCATAGGCGGCATCAATGTCAAAGCTTCCATGGCCGAATTCTGTTGTGTAAATGATGTCGTATCCGTCGCGCAAACCGGCTTTGTCGTATTGTTCCATCTTTGCTACTGCGTCCATGCGATACCGCGCATCACTCAATAGACCCAGATGCTCAATGAAGAAGTAGCGCATGGTCTCCGGACAGAAGACCGCAAAGTCCGGTCGTCTTTCTTTTCCGCCGATCATAATCAGAGGTTCATATTTATATTCAAGTCCGAGCGATTCCAGCAATTGTGCGATCAAAAGCTCAGATTTAGAGCGGAACACGTGATCCCTGTGACGATATCCGTTAGTGATCGTTGGATCGTTCCACTCGCTGAGCGAAAGCCATTCGTCCAAGGAGAAGGAGAGAACAGGCGAGTTGGGGAAGCTTGCGTTTGGATAAGGATTCAGCCAAGACGGTTTTTCAGGAGCCTTGGAATTGCCTCTGATGGATCGTGTAACGAAAAATTCGTCTGACGAAAGTGCAGCGAGTGCTTTTCTAACAAGAAAAACTTTCTGGTTCGCCGACAAAAGCTTCTTGCCTCTGGGGGCAGTGATCGAATATTCAAAACACTTTTGCTTGCCGTCGACGGTTTTGAAAATACGGATGACATGAACAGTCCGGCCATGAACATTGTGCTTGCCAAGCGAAAGTTTCGGGAAATTTTGGTCGATGAGCTGGAGCGACGAAATGGCGCTCTTTCGAAGATGAATCGCGGATTCAATAATACGAGAAGAAATCATGCTGTACCTCTTATTAGTGATATTTGCCCGAATCATAAAATCAACATCTAATACCACAACAAAAAGTCGAGCATATATACATCATATCACCCTTGTGGGAGGAAAGAACAGTCTTTTGGCTGTTCTAGGTTTTGTTCTAAAAAAGTACTCAAAATAGAACGAAACATAGAACAAAGAGGAGATGTTCTAGGTTTGGTTCTAAAAAAGTGATCAAAATAGAACGAAACATAGAGCAAGAAGCGCTATTGCATCGCACGTGCTCGTAATAGCAGAGGGTGGCGAAGTTGTTTATTCAAAATGTGGGGATTACTTTTCCTCTGACAGCAGACGCAGGATCTGCATGTATGTTTCAGCGGTGGCAGATTCCCAGCGCTTGCAGGTCCTCTCGGCGACTTCCTCGGACGGAGCCGCCATACGGAGCGCGAACGTAGTTGAACCGCGCTCGATCAGGCGAAGATCGACGTACCATGTTCCCTCGTCATCCGGGGCATACTCGGCATATACGCTCTGCGACTCATTGGTATCATGAAGCCAGTTGCGGGATGCGGAAGTCAGATAGGCGCGGATTCCTGCAGGGACGGAAGGGAGAAGGCGCTCGAGGATCTCAGTGCCTGAAGGTGTGATGTCGCAGCTTAGGACAGTTTTTCCGGAGGCGTCCTTGCGAAGTTCGCCTTTTCGCTCGGATTCCGTCATCAGACGCTGCTCGAGAAGTTCGCTCTTAGCCTGAGTGTAGAGAAAATAATCCATGTACAGAGACTCCATGGCACAGTCCATCAACTGGGAAGAAGGGATGCCGCTTACCTTCGAGAGAATGAACAGGATAATGATCTTGGCATTTGGAAGATCGGTATTGGCCATGAGGTGCTCCTTGGAAAAAGATGTAGTTCATTATACGCTATTTTTCACATCGAAAAAAGCACTGAAATCTTAACCGATTTCGATTTCATTTTTTCTTGACAAAAGTCAAAAAGCATTAGTTTTCGTTTGAAATATCGCATAATTTGAATGATTCTGACAAGATATTAACATTTCAAATGGGAAAATAATGCTATACTATACGCGGTGTTGAGGACACCGAATCTGACATAAATGAGAATGAGGAGAAACTTTTATGATTAGTCTTGATACTTCCAACATTATGCCTTTTATTGCCGAAGGTGAGATGGAGAAGATGCTGCCGCAGGTTGAAGTGGCACACAACATGCTCCACAAGAAGACAGGCCCCGGCAGTGATTTTCTCGGTTGGGTAGAACTCCCGAGCAAGTACGATAAGAATGAATTCATCCGCATCCGTAAGGCAGCGGCCAAGATCAGAAAGGATTCTGATGTTCTTCTGGTCATCGGTATCGGCGGTTCCTACCTCGGTGCAAGAGCTGCGATCGAGCTTCTTTCCCACTCTTTTGCTAACGTAGCACAGAAGAAAGTAAGAAAAGCTCCGATGGTTCTGTTCTGCGGTAACTCTATCAGCGCTACATATCTTGCTGACCTGATGGATCTTCTCGAAGGTAAGAGAGTTTCCGTCAACATCATCTCCAAGTCCGGTACCACAACTGAGCCGGCAATCGCTTTCCGTATCATCCGTGCTTACATGGAAGAGAAGTACGGTAAGGAAGAGGCTCGTCAGAGAATCTACGCAACAACAGATAAGGCAAAGGGAGCCCTGAAGGGTCTTGCTACAAAGGAAGGCTACGAGACATTCGTAGTACCGGATGATGTCGGAGGACGTTTCTCTGTTCTTACCGCTGTAGGTCTTCTGCCGATCGCTGTTGCAGGTATCGACATCCGTCAGCTCATGACAGGTGCAAGAGATGCTTCACGTGACTTCAAGAAGGTAGAGATGGAGAACGACTGCTACAAGTACGCTATCGCAAGAAACTGCCTGCTCCGTCGCGGTTATACAACAGAAGTTATGGTTAACTACGAGCCTTCTTTCCACTTCATGACAGAGTGGTGGAAGCAGCTCTACGGTGAGTCCGAGGGTAAGGACGGCAGAGGTATTTTCCCGGCAGGCGTAGATAACACGACAGACCTGCACTCCATGGGTCAGTACATCCAGGACGGTAAGAGAATGCTCTTCGAGACAGTTGTTGTTATCGACAAGGCTCGCCGTTCCTTCACGATCCCGAACGATCCGGAGAACCTCGACGGACTGAACTTCCTGTCCGGCATGGATATGAACGAAGTTAACCTCAAGGCAATGCAGGGTACTGTTCTTGCTCACGTTGACGGTAAGGTTCCGAACCTCATCATCCACGTTCCGGAGCTCAACGAGTACTGGCTCGGCCAGCTGATCTACTTCTTCGAGAAGGCTTGCGGTATTTCCGGTTACCTCAATTCCGTAAATCCGTTCAACCAGCCCGGTGTAGAAGCTTACAAGAAGAACATGTTCGCTCTTCTCGGTAAGCCGGGTTACGAG
>JAILHZ010000003.1 GCA_024695545.1 Clostridiales bacterium | reverse complement strand
TACAAGATCGAACTTCTCTTTCTTCGCATATTCCACCATCGCGTCAACATCGGTAGCCTTGATCGGGACACATGTTGCGACCTCAGCGATACCGCCATTACCCGGCGCGCAGAAGAGCTCCGTAACTCTCGGACTCTGTTTCAGCTTCCAGCAAATTGCATGTTCACGGCCACCGCCGCCTACTACTAAAACCTTCATGAATTGACCTCCGGGTAATTTATTCATTGCATCGGCTCGAAAAGCACTTCTCACCGACAAATTATTATACCAAATTCCTCGCCAAAACGCACGGTCCGCACAGCGCATTTCTCAATATTTCCCACGGCACCCTAAGACAGAAAAACACCCTGAACAGGAGATTATTCTCCCGCTCAGGGTGATGCTTCTAAATCCTACATGATCGATCAGTTGTTTCCGTTGTTATTGCCGCCCGGATTGATCTCCAAAGTATCATCATCATCATTATAACTGTCCGTGATAATATTCGCATTATCAAACGAAATGATCTTAAGCTTCAGTTCTTCGTATTGCTTTTCCATTTCCATTCTCCTTAATAATCGTAGTAGTAGTTTCCAGTGTATCCATCTGCACTTCCGGAATACAGGTATAAATGTCTCATAACATTCTTCAAATCTTCAATCGAGTCATTGTCCATGAAAATAATATCATAAATGTAATATGCAGGGCCGTAGGTAACAGAGTATTCTGTATCATCGCCTTCAACTTTCACGGTCACTACGAAGTCTTCGCGGATCATATGCACAGGAATGCCAGTGATCTGAATCAATGTACGTCCATCGGAATCCTGCTGCTCAAGTTCCACACCATCAAGATAGTAAGTCACTTTCCGATTATAAGCATCCGTGAAATACATCTTCAGGATCGTATTGGATTTCAGAGAAAGACTGACCGCACTGAATTCCAGGCCCTCCGGCAGATTACACTGACGGTCCGGATCATAGCAGTAAGAAATATTGAAATAACGCGTACCTCTGTCATTTGGCTCAAGAATCGAGTTGGCGAGCTTATCTTCGTCTACTGTCTTACCCGCTTTATGAGCAAAATAGGTCTGCGCTGCGGAACCATAATTCACCATATCCTTGACGAGCTGTATCAGGACTCCATCGTATAGATCCTGATGTTCAATAATATACTTCGCGTACTCCTTAACAGTGTATTCGTTAGTTGCCAGAATCGTGTTGTTATCCTTCAATTCCGCATGGATCACAGAAGTCATATTCTTTGCAGGAACACCGCACTTAAACACCTTATATGTCACATTATTCATAGTGACTGTCAATGCGTTCTTAAGTGAAACTTTCTGCTGTCCGGAGATACCTTGTACGGAGAATTCCATATATGCGTTGCTGCTTGTTCCAGAAGGAAGGATCACATAGAATTTCACGCCGATATCGCCTTCAAGACTCAGGGAATGGCCCTTGAAAATCTCATTACCGGAATTGCTCTTCATCCAGCCGGGATAGAGCGTCAAGTCCTGCGTTATCGGGGTATTGGGATCAAACAGGACCTTGCAGTCAGGATCCATATACCATCCGATGAAGGTCAGTCCTTCTTTTTCAGGATCTTCAGGCATATCAACCGTATCCCCATTATTCACGCCCCAAATCTCAGCATAGTAATCATAGCCCTCCCCTTGGAAGAAGACATCAAACGCAGAGTAATTGATCGTCGCGTCATTGAAATACCACAAATCAACATTCTGATGCTGTTCCATCTGACTTTTCGATCCGATGATATTCACAGTTGCGACAGGCGCATTCAAGAAAGCATCATTCGCCAAAAATGACAACGATTGAGCATTTATAGTAATCGCAGACACATTTGTATAGTAAAAAGCATACGAATCAATTACCGTTGCACTTTCAAGTTTTACCTCACTCAGACCCGAACAATAATAAAACGCATTATCATTAATACGCAATACATTGCGAAGATTTAAATCAGATAAAGAATAACAGCAATAGAACGCTTGACTTGAAATATACTTTACAGAAGAAAGATTGATTTCTTCAAGTGAGTCGCATTCACTAAAAGCACGATTCGGGATCGTATCTATTTTCGAATTAAGTGTTACAGTCACCAAATCATAGCAGTTTCCAAAGCAGAATTCGTTCAGAAATTCGACTGAGGATAGATCTATATTTGTGAGACCGGAATAACAAAAAGCGCGTGCAGGAATGCTAGTTAGATTCTTTCCAAGTGTAACAGATCTCAGAGAACTGCATCCTTCGAATGCTCCTTCTCCAAGGATTTCAACTTTGGAAAGATCAATCACCGTCAGACTGCTACAGCCACTAAATGCGTATGGCGGGATGTCAGTCCGATTTCCCAACTCCACGCGGGTAATCCCTTCACAAGAATTAAAAGCATCCGAGCCAAGCACTTGGCAATTACTCAGATCAACAGATTCGAGGCTCGAACATTTGTAAAAAGCTGTATCTCCGATGACTGCTATTTTCTCCCAGGAAATAGTTTTCAGTGCGCTGCACCCTTGAAAGGCATTCGCTTCGAGGACAACACCTTCCTGCCCAAGACTCACACTCTCTAAACTGGTACAATCTATAAATGCCAATTCATGAATTATTTCAACGCCGGGAAGTTCCAAGGATTCCAGCTTTTTATAGGTCGCAAAAGCCGTTCTCGGTATCTCAGTAACAGAACTATCAACATAGATATCCGTTATGCTGTTTCTGTATGAGAAAAAGCCATAACCTTCACGACCTACTCCTTCGGGGAAAGCACTGCTGGACGTTATCGTCAGCGTACCATCCTCGTAAGACCACCCTTCGCCTTCCGCGGAATCTGCTTTTACATTATCTTTAAACAGAATGCTCGCACCGATGGTTGCGAGAAGCGCGACGGTCAGGATAGCCGTGATCGTCTTAAAGATCTTTTTTCCCTGTTTCATAAACAACCCTCCTAATATTCCTCAAACAATACTCATTATATCTGCACGAAGAAGAATAGTCGAGATTTTTTTACTTTGTTTTCACCGGTTATTTCAGAGAGCCTTCCCCTTTTCCCTGCCTCTATCCCCCGCCACAACGCAAGAAGCCCCGGAAACGGGATGAACTCGTCTCCGGGGCTCTTTATCATTATTTTGTTGTGACGATCAATGTCTGAAGTGACGTACGCCTGTGAAGAGCATTGCGATGCCGTACTTATCACAAGCATCGATGGACTCCTGGTCACGGATGGATCCGCCCGGCTGAACGATGGCGGTAATGCCGTACTCGTGAGCTGTTTCTACGCAGTCAGAGAATGGGAAGAAAGCGTCAGATCCGAGGACTGCGCCCTTTGCCTTCTCACCT
>JAILHZ010000161.1 GCA_024695545.1 Clostridiales bacterium | reverse complement strand
CTGCACTTCACGATCTCCGATACCGGCTGGGGTAAATCCCTCTGGGGTAAGCTTTACGGCCAGTGGCTCTGCGAAGCTCCTACCTTTACTTTCGACTTCGACAGATTCCATGCCAACGAGATCCTGCCGATGTTTGCCAAGTATCACGTAACGACATTCTGCGCTCCGCCGACCATGTACCGCTTCCTCGTTAAGGAAGATCTGTCCCAGTACGATCTGACTTCCCTGAAGTATGCAACCGTTGCCGGCGAGGCTCTGAACCCTGAGGTATTCAACCAGTTCATGAGAGCCACGGGTATCCGCCTGATGGAAGGCTTCGGTCAGACCGAGACTTCCCTCGTCATCGGTAACCTCGTCGGTTCCGCGATCCGTCTCGGTTCCATGGGCAAGGCTGTCACACCGTATGACGTCCATATCCTCGATGAAGACGGCAATGACTGTCCTCCGGGCACCACCGGTGAGATCTGCATCAAGACGACCGAAGTCGTTCCGTGCGGTCTCTACCTCGGCTACTACAGAAACGAAGAAAAGACCAAAGAATCCTGGCACGACGGCTACTTCCACACAGGTGATACTGCCTGGAAGGACGAAGATGGCTACATCTGGTACGTCGGTCGTGTCGATGATGTTATCAAGTCTTCCGGATACCGTATCGGACCATTCGAGATCGAGAGCGTCATCATGGAGCTGCCGTACGTACTCGAGTGTGCCGTAACAGGAACACCTGACCCGCAGGGCGTCCGCGGTATGGTCGTTAAGGCCACCATCGTACTCGTTCCGGGCCGTGCCGAGCCGACTGAAGAACTCAAGAAAGAGATCCAGGAATACGTTAAGACCAACACCGCACCGTACAAGTACCCGCGTGTCGTTGAGTTCGTCACAGAGCTTCCGAAGACCATCTCCGGTAAGATCAAGAGAAACGTCATCAGAGACGGTAAGGATTCCTGATCTGCTCTATAAAACCTGGAAAACGGGTTTTCCCTTGTTAGTTTTTTGTGGTAAAACACAGGAAACCGCAGTTTTTCAAGTTTCACGTGATGAATTTGGGCGTGAAAAACACGGGAAATAGTGCTTTTCCATATTTACCCTGATGGATTTCTTGAAAAACTAACAAGGGAAACCGTAATATTTCAAATTCCCCCCGACGATGGCCCTTCAAAACGTCACGTAAAACCGCGATTATTCAATTTTCCCTTGAAAAAAGCACTTCCAACCGCCACGGGAAACTGCACTTTTCCTCGTTTCCCCCGACAGCGGCCTGCGCCGAGCCCCACAAACACGCTTAAACTAACCCTCACGTATCCGACAGCCGGAACCGTGTGGTCTCCTTCGTATCTTTCGTCTCCTTCGTTTCCTCGTCAAACAGGTACGAATCAATTTCTGCAGTTACCTGATTCACCGCATCATTCTTCGGAGAAATCATCGGCGTCATCTCATCCTCCTCGACTCTTCGCCCTGTTTTACCCGCCTCATAGTGGGTATTGCTATGAACCTTGCACCCGAAAATATAGAACTCGCTTCCGACCAGATAAACCTGGTTCCCGTCTTTATCTTTTTTGCTGGTGAGCCCGTGCACCTTGCGGTATTCATACACACCGAGAACAGGGCCGTAGCACCTTGTGCCGCCGTCTTTGATCATTCCCTGATTTAGTGGAAGAACGAAAAGGACCAGGAATATCGGGAGCAGGATCAGAATAATGATCGCTCTCTTAATCCACTTTTTGTATCTCTCGGGAAACACTATTCGCTACCTTCTACTTCAAAAGCAGCCACAGCCCGATTACCAGAAGCGCAATTCCCCCAATGATCAGAAGCCACAATAGCGGTGCTTTCCCCTTGGTAAAAGCACCTGTCGTGTCCTTGATCTGCCTGTTCATCTCACGAAGATTCTGGTCGATCTGCGCATCGACCTGCATCTTGACCTCCGCGCGGTTCTGGCTGACCCACTCACGGTTCGCCTCGAGCTGTTTCTTAAGGAGCTCGTCGGAGTTCTGGCGCTTCTTCTCGAGGTCCTGCTCCAGATGCGGGTTCACCGCGTTACAGAACGGGCAGTGCGTATACGGCCGTTCAAAAGGCTCGCCGCACTTGGGGCAGTATCCGTATTTCGCTCTTTCTTCCGCCATTTCCCGACTCCTCATTCTCCGGCAAAAGCACCCGTCGGGGAACCTTTAGTTCTCCTCGGTCGCGGCAGTGGTCTCTGAAGTTTCCGGCTCCTGTCCTTCTTCTTTCTTCTCCGCCGCGGAGAATCCGACCGGCAGCCATACCTCACCGGTCTCGGAGCCGATCTGATCGATAGAGGAATAGTAAGGCATCGGAAGACGTCCGTAGAATGAAGCCTTGCCGGTAAGTATGTCGCTTACGGCGTTACCGCCCTCAGAGCCCGGCAGATAGCACATGACGACCTCGTCCCAGTCAGCAGCATAATCGGAAATCAGGACATTTCTTCCGGCCACGATCAGCGTGATGACCGGTTTCAGTTCCTTCTGCTCGCTCTTTTTCTTGCCTTCGTTACTCTTCTTATACTCAGCGACTTTCGCAATCACTTCCTTATTTCCGTCAAGTGCCAGGGCTCCCGTGATCGACAGATCCTCGGTATCACCATACCACTCTGCGTACGGCTTCTCACCTACGCAAAGAAGGATCACGTCACATTCATCCATCTGCTCCGGATCGGTCACGATCTCGAATCCGATCTCTGCAGAGCTGGCCTTCAGCGCTTCCATGATCGTCGGGCCCTCGGTGCACCAGCGTCCGCCCTCGGCATCCGCATCGGTTCCGCCCTGCCACAGATATGTCCAGCCTCCGCAGAGCACACCGGAATCATCCGCTGCCGGTCCCATGACATAGACCTTCATGCCTTCAGTAAGAGTGATCGGTCCATCCTCCGGAAGAACCAGTGGAACCATGGACTTCTGTGCCAGTTCTCTGGCCACCGAGTGCGCGTGATCGCTGTTCCATTCATAGGAAGGAACACGGTTCTCGAGGAAAGGATCTCTGAAAAGACCCAGATCCATCTTCAACTGCAGGATATGTGTGACCGCCTCATCGATGCGCTCCATCGGGATAGATTCCTCATTGATCGCCTCGATAAGATAGTCTCTTGTCTCCGCGTAATGCTCGCCTTCCATCAGCATGTCGCAGCCGGCGTTGACGCAGAGGATAACATTCTCCTTATCGCTCGCTCCGGAGCAGTTATGCAGCGACTCCCAGTCGGAAAGGATCACGCCCTTGAATCCGAGGTCCTCACGCAGACGGCGGATGAGCTCTGTATTCTCGTGCATTTTCTTTCCATTCAGCGAAGAGTGGGACAGCATGATCGACGGAACACCCGCATCGATCAGTTCCTTATACACGGCCAGCTGCTTCTGGATCTCTTCTTCCGTCAGCTTCGCATCGCCACGGTCGATCAGGTTATCGCCCTCACCGGTTCCGTATACCACATTTCCGTCACCGAGGAAATGCTTCGGACACGGAGCGATGCCCTGTGTCTGCAGGCCCTTCGTATATGCGAGCGCGTGCTTGGTCACAAGCGCCGTGTCAGTGGAATAGGATTCATACGTACGTCCCCAGCGCGGGTCCTGCGCCGTCGCTACACACGGTGAGAATGACCACAGGAAACCGCAGTGCAACATGTCGGATCCCGTGAGAATGCCCATCTCATAGGTCAGCTTCTCGTCATCGGCCGCGCCGATATTGATATTCTGCGGAAAAATCACTGATCCCCTGGCCTCAAGTACACCGTGGGTACAGTCGTTTGCATAGATGAACGGGATACGCGTATCCGAAAGAAGAGCCGCGTCCTGATAGCGGAAAACGACCTCCGCCCACTCTTCCTGCGGGCTCGCCGGCCACTCCGGATAATGGGAAAGTACGGATCCGTAGCAGTTCTTCTGCATCTCATCGAGCGGCATATTATAGTTCGCGCCCTGCACCATCTGGTTGGCCTTCTCTTCTACTGTCAGAAGTGCGCAGACCTCCTCTGCGGTAAGTCCTTCAAACTTCGGGTTTATGCAGTGATAAGGCGGAAGCGTCTCTTCCGTCTCGGTCGGCTCTGTCTCCACTGTCGTCACCGTCGGTCTCGGCAGATCGGCCGGGAGAGTCTCTTCATGTTTCTTCGGTGCGCTGCAGGACGAGAGGATCATGCTCATCGTCGTCAGGATCAGAATGGAACGGATCGTTCTTCTTTTCATTGTTTCTCTTTCTCCTTTTTCCTAGTCAAAAGCACCGTTACCGGTGCTTTTCGGGCGTCATTAAGTGCGTTCTTGTCGTTATACTGCAGAAGGATCTGGAAAGCTTCATTGTGGGCGATCTTGCTGCCCAGTTTGAAAAAAAGAGTCTGGGCGATAAGCACCAGAGCCGTACCGAGGATCGCGCCCTCATAGAAACCGGCGCCGACGGCAAGACCGATGAGCGCACCGGATGTCATCGCAAGCAAAAGCCGTACCACAACGGATGCGAAGTTAAACTCTTTCAGATAACTAAAGACTGCTTCCACCCTGATACGACTCCTCTATTACAAAATCACTTTTTCCTCGTCACATTTTAGCATAAAAGCACCCTGCGGTCACCACGTTTGCGGAAGAAGCCGCATCGCTCTTTTCACTTTTTGTAGATTGGATTCTTGAGACGGTCGGCCATCTCCTCTTTCGGAAGCGGACAGTCATAGTAATAGCCTTGAATGATCTCGGCGCCCAGCGACTTGAGCGTCTCTACCTGGTTCTCCAGTTCGACGCCCTCGGCGACGATCTTCAGACCGATCGACCGTGCCATCTTTATGATGTGGTCGAGGATCGCCCGGTCTTTCGAATGGTCGTGATCGATAAAGCCCTTGTCGATCTTTACGGTGTCAAAGGAGATCTCGCGGAGGACGGCCATCGAAGAGTTCGCGCTTCCGAAATCATCGATCGAAGAGCTGAAGCCTCTTTCCTTTAAGCCATCAACAAATTTCTTCATGACAGAGATCGGGAACTCATCCGTCGTTTCCGTGATCTCGATCTCGATCATGAACTTAGGCACGCCGCTCTCAGTGACGATCCTGTCGATCGTTGCCGCCAGATCCGGATCTGCCAGATTTCTTCTCGAGAAGTTGATGGAGATCGGAGGAACAGAGATTCCCTCCTCCAGCCACTTCGAGATATCCTTACAGATCTTCCGGAGCATCAGAAGGTCGAGTTCGCAGATCGAGTCATTTCTCTCCATAACATGGATAAACTCACTCGGGTGGATGATCTTCCCGTCATGCTTCCAGCGGGCAAGCGCTTCCGCACCGCAGAGCGTGTTCGTCCGGCAGTTGACCTTCGGCTGGTAATACGGCTCAAATTCCCCGTTTTCCAGACCTTTACGGATCATCAGCTCAAAGCGCTTCTGCTCCTCGATCTCATCCATCAGTTCGCGGGTCATGTACGTAACGGGGTGGGCGGAGACTCTCCGTGTATGCTCGAGTGCCGTATTGGCGTAAGTGATAACATCCTCTGCGATGATATCCATCTTATCGACCTCATATACGCCGGCTCTCGCGGAAAGATGCTCCTCATAAGAATTTCCCGAATCATCCGTAAAACCGATCCTCACTTCAGAAAGCTTTACCAGGAATTCCGGCAGTTTCTTTTTCAGGATAATGGCGATAAACTGGTCGCCGTACTGTCTTCCGAGGATCTCCTCATCCGACAGGTTGTCGGCAATCGCCTCCGTATATGTCGTCAGCACCTTGTTTCCGGTTTCCGCGCCGTACTTGCGGTTGATGGCGGAGAACCGGTAGATATCGAAGCTGATCGCCGCGTATTTCAGGATCTCCGGCTTCCCGGTCAGATTCCGGAGCCACTCGATACAGCTGCTCTCATTGGCCACGCCGGTACGGAAGTCCGTCCTCGCCGCGACACGGATCTGCTGGTTCTGATGCACGATGTTCTCGACGAACATGATATTGACCGACAGCGCGATGCCGATATCCATGTATGCGAATCCGAAGAAAAAGAACTGCAGGAATGCACCCAGGATCGGAAGCAGGAAGTAGGAACAGAGCGCGAGGAAGCGGTTCAGAGCGATCCTCTTCCTGTACTGGATCAGGATCGAAAAGATAAAACACATGCCGAAGATCGCGATGAAGCCCGACAGCGGGAAATACTCTCCGCGCTTATAGTTATTCGCTTCATCGATCGCATAGTAGAGATTGGTGAACTGGGATACAATGACCATCACCATGCCGACAACGGCGATTGCAAGGACCAGAATGTTCCGTATCCTCGTCGGGGCGTCCCGTCTTACGCTGAACTTTCCGAAAAGCACTATACAGGTGTAAACGACCACTCCGCCCAGGAAGAGGTCGCAGAGAAGGAATACCACCAGGTTGGATGCTCGTTCTGCGATACAGAAGAAAGCCCCTTCCCTGCCATCGGAAACATATGCGAAGAAATCGAAAAAGAGAAGAAGTCCCGCCATGATATTCAAAAGCGTGACCACGACGCTGGACTTCTTGTCACGGCTGTTTTTCAGCGCACAGAGGAACGCTGCAATAAAGCAGAATATCGATTCAAAAAGCAGAAAAGCGACATGGATCGACAGGATATCTACCAAAGCAACGGACCCTCCTTCCTTGTACTCTGTATGGAAAACCTGATTATTGTTATAAATCATTATACTATGCCTGAAATTGTAAGTTCAATTTATGAATTTTAACGCTTGAAAAACTTTCTGTGAAATAAGAAAATACTAGTTATGGAAGATTGCTTAGTTTATTTCTTTACAGGGTTTCTCGACAGCGGAAAGACATCATTTATTCTTTCCTGGCTTCGTGATGGAAGTTTTTCCGACAAAAGAGTCCTCGTCCTTCTTACCGAAGAAGGCGAAGTCGAGTTTCCCACCGAGGGCGAACCGCCCTGCAAGGCCCTGAAGATCGTGTCTGCCGAGACCGAAGAGATTACAAGGGCGAATACATTCAACCTTGATTTCCAGTTCCATCCGGACGTAGTCCTCATCGAGTGGAACGGATCTGTTTCCCCGGCGAAGTTCTTCGACGAGGTCGATGTGCCCGACCGCTGGGCTCTGGCCGCCGCGATCACGATCGTGGACGCCTCCACCTACAATGACTATTACCGCAACATGCAGACCATGTTCGCGGACTACTACCGCTTCTGCGACAACGTCATCTTCAACCGCGTTGATCCGGAAGTAAACAACATACCTAAGCTCCGCGGTTCGGTAAAATCACTGAACCCCGCCATGAATCTGTCCTTCTTCGATATGGACGGAAACATGATCGATATCGGGGACTTCCTCCCCTACAATCTCGACGACGATCCGTGCGTCATCGCACCTGACGACTTCGGTCTCTTCTACACCGATGCGCTCGACAACGTCCAGAGATATAACGGCAAGCGTATCACCGTGACCGGCGAGGCCACCCTCATGAGAGAGCACAGAAAGGAAGCTTTCGTACTCCAGAGAAAAGCCTATACCTGCTGCGCCAACGACATCGGCATGATCTCCCTTCTCTGCCTTCACAAGGTCAGAGGCGGTTTTCCCGAGGGCAAGTGGCTCAAGGTCACCGGCCGGATCGGGTTCTTCCGGGATGATTCCCAGGGAACACCTGTGGCGATCCCGTGCCTTCAGGTAGAGAACTTCGCACTCACGGACGCGCCGGATAACGACATCATCTATTTCAGCTGATGTCTTCTTTGTTTTGACAATCACTTTTGAAAGAAGGTAAATCACATGGCAACAAAAGTAGATATCTTCTCCGGATTCTTAGGTGCCGGAAAGACCACACTCATCAAGAAGCTCATCGCAGACGGCTATAACGGACAGAAGCTCGTCCTCATCGAGAACGAGTTCGGTCAGATCGGTATCGACGGCGGATTCCTGAAGGAAGCCGGCATCGAGATCACCGAGATGAACTCCGGCTGTATCTGCTGCTCCCTCGTAGGTGACTTCGGCACCGCACTGAAGGAAGTCATCGACAAGTACGCTCCGGACCGTATCCTCATCGAGCCCTCCGGCGTCGGCAAACTCTCTGACGTAGTCGCCGCTGTTGAGAAGGTCGAGGGGACCGAGGTCTGCGGCACCGTTACCGTTATCGACGCAAGCAAGTGCAAGATCTACCTGAAGAACTTCAAGGAGTTCTATGAGAACCAGATCAAGTACGCCGGCACCATCATCCTGTCCCGTACAGGTAACATCGCCCAGGGCAAGCTCGACACCGCGATCGATCTGATCCGTGAGATCAACGACCACTCCCAGATCATCACCACACCGTGGGAGCAGCTCTCCGGCACACAGATCAGAGAGGCGATCGAGAACCCGCTCACCGCAGATGACATGGCAGCGGCACTTCTTGAAGCGGAAGAGCATGCGCATCACCACCATCATCACCATGATCACGACCATGAGCATGAGCATCACCATCACGACCATGAAGAGCACGAGCACCATTATGATCACGACCACGAGCATGAACACCATCATGACCACGAGCATGAACATCATCACGATCACGGTCCGGACTGCACATGCGGCTGCCACGATCATGACCATGATCACGAGGGTCATCACCACGCAGACGAAGTCTTCGATTCCATCGGATTCGAGACCTCAAAGTCCTTCTCCGAGGCGGCAGTCAAGGCAGCACTCGAAGAGCTCGACAGCGGGGATTTCGGCATGATCCTCCGTGCCAAGGGCATCGTTGCCGGCGAAGACGGCAACTGGATCCACTTCGACTATGTACCGGGCGAAGCAGATGTAAGAACCGGCGCGGCAGACGTCACCGGCAAGCTCTGCGTCATCGGTTCCAAGGTCGATAAAGAAGCGGTAAAAGTGCTTTTCGGACTGTAAGGGAAAGCCATAAAAATTGCAAAAGAAAAAGGCTGTCTCAAAGAGGCAGCCTTTCGTTTATCCAAGGTTTTCTAAGGATGGCAAATACTGTGTCGCTCTGTTTCAACCATCTAAAACAACCCCAAAACCTAGAAGGAGCCCTGCAGGCAGGATGTCATAGTGAACGAGATACATCCCCGGAAAGCAGGCTAAGTACTGGCTGTTTTTGCCATCACGCTTGAATCAAAAGCCCTTCAAAAGCATAGAAATATACTCAACTCACATAAGCATAAATATATGCCAGACACACACTTATGGGCTTTTTACCTCCTGACTTCACAGTATTTGCCATCCAAATCATCATATCACGGGCTAAAATGACGCGCAATAGCATTTGACATAAAAATATCAAATGCAAAATTGCGCAAAACTAATTGATTTTTATACCTAGAAAAAGCACTGTATCTTCCTCGTTTTCGTCGGTTTCTTTTTACCCCTGTTTCTGATACACTACTTTGTTGGTAGTACTTATTCCTTTATCCTAAAAACAGTGCAATCAACGGGGATCACATGAGAAAGCTGACAACTCGAGACATTCGTTTTTCAGACCACTTCACATACGGCGGACTGTTCCGTTTCGTATTCCCTACTATCCTTATGATGCTCTTTACGTCCATGTACGGCGTCGTCGATGGACTGTATGTCAATAACTACGTCGGCAAGCATGCCTTTGCCGCAGTTACACTGATCACTCCGCTTCCGCTCCTTATCGGTGCTTTTGCCTACATGATCGGTGGCGGCGGTGCGGCGATCATCGCGCAGGAACTGGCCCGCGGAGATAAGAAAAAAGCCAGCCGCTATTTCACTTTCCTTACATGCGTCTCGATCATCGGTTCCTTCATGCTGGCCGTTCTCGGAGAGATCTTTCTGGAGCCCCTGGCGAAAGTTATGGGCGCGGACGCGGAGATGCTTCCGGTCTGCATGAACTACGGCCGTATCCTCATCTTCAGTATTCCTTTCTACGTACTGCAGAACGTTTTTCAGAGTTTTCTGACTGCAGCCGAGCGTCCGAAGATCGGACTTGCGATCAACCTTTTCTCCGCAGCGGTCAACCTCTTCCTCGACTATCTCTTCGTTGGTGTATTCGACATGGGAGTTACAGGAGCTGCGCAGGCGACCGTCGTCTCCCAGCTGATCGGCGGTGTCCTTCCCTTCATCTATATCGCTGCGAGCAAAAAAGTCGCGCTCAAGTTCACCCGTCCCGAGTGGATCGGTGAGATCATGGGTCCGGTATTTGCCAACGGCGTTTCCGAGTTCGTAAGTGAGATCTTCCACCCGCTGGCCAGCGTCATGTATAACTACCGTCTCATGCGTCTGGTCGGACTGAACGGGGTCGCTGCCTACGGCGTACTCATGAACGTCGGATTCCTCTTCGGCGCAGTATTCCTAGGCTTTGCCGTCGGCTGTGCTCCGATCTTCAGTTACCAGTATGAGGTCAAGAGCTACAGCGAACTGCATAAGACATTTAAGAAGTGCGCAGTCTTTGTAATCGTCATGGGATTCGTCCTTTATGGCATCGCACTCTGCATCGAAGGCCCGTTTGCCAAGCTCTTCTTCGGCCATGATGAAGCACTTCTTCACATGACGGAAAAAGGCTTTTCTCTGCATAGCAAGTCCTATATGGTCATGGGGCTTGCCGTCTTTACTTCCGCATTCTTTACCGCTATTCACAACAGTAAAATATCCGCGCTGATCTCCTTCCTGAGAACGCTTCTTTTCGAAGTACTGGCGATCATCATCCTGCCGCATTTCTTTGACCTCAACGGCATCTGGGCCGCCAGCCTTGTTGCGGAGATCCTTGCACTGATCGTTACTGTTATGCTCATTTTCCGCAATAAGAAAAAGCACTACGACGGATCCCCGAAAGAAGGAGAAGCCACGACATAATTCATCATGAAGCTGTTTAAGAAAGACGCGCATTTTTACAAGAAAGTATTTGTCCTCGGATTCCCGATCGCCCTGCAGACACTGGTCACTGTTTTTGTCGGTATGCTCGACAACATCATGCTCAGTCACTACTCGCAGGACACCTTCTCCGCCGCCTCTCTGGCAAACGCCTACGTCCTGATCTTCCAGATCTTCTGTATGGGACTCGGCATGGGTGCTTCCGTTCTGGTCTCCCGCTACTACGGCATGAAAAAGGCCAACGACAATGTCGGGAAAGCAGATGTCTCCCTCAAGCAGACCGTCTGCCTGATGCTCCGTCTGATGCTTCTCTTCGCGACGGTATTTGCCATCGGCGCGATCGCTATGCCGAAGCTCATCATGACCTCCTACACAGGAAAAGAAGAGCTCATCAGCCTTGGCGCCACGTATCTCCGCTGGTCTACACTGACCTTCTTTTTCTTAGGTCTTTCCCTGGTCATCGCCATCATTCTCCGAAGCGTCGGCCAGTCCAAATTCCCTCTTTATGTATCGATCGGTGCTCTCGTAGTGAACCTTACCGGTAACTACATCCTGATCTTCGGTCATTTCGGTGCGCCGAAGATGGGTATCGCAGGCGCCGCGCTCGCTACCTTCATCGCCCGTGTCTTCGAAGCGATGCTGGACCTCGGATATCTGGTCATCATTGACACGAAGATCGGATTTCGGATCCGCCATATGTTCATGAAGACAAAGACCCTTATCTCCGAATACCTTCGTGTCTGCATCCCGGTACTCATCAGTGACGCAATCCTTGCCTTCGGCAGCAACGCCGTCACCATGGTCATCGGACATCTCGGAAGTGATTTTGTCGCGGCGAACTCCATCACAACGGTTACCCAGCAGCTCAGCACCGTCCTCATCCAGGGCGTCTGCCAGGCAGGTGCCATCATCACCGGTCAGACCCTCGGAAAAGGGAAAAAGGAACAGGCCGAGGAACAGGGCTGGCTCTTCCTGGGCATGGGCTTCGCGCTGGGATTCCTGTCGGCGCTCTTCATCTTCTTTACGAAGACGCCCGTCATCCAGTCATATGGTAAAGAGACGACCGCCGAGGCTGTCTCGATCGCTTACCAGCTCCTTAACGCAATCAGTCTGATCATCATCTTTCAGGCAGCCAACAGCATCATGACCAAGGGTGTTCTCCGCGGCGGCGGCGACACGAAGGTCCTGATGTTTGCAGACAATATCTTCCTGTGGGCTATGGCCCTTCCGCTGGGGATTCTCGCAGGATTCATCTTCGAGCTTCCGGCATTCTGGATCTACTTCTTCCTTAAGTCCGACCAGATCGCCAAGACCATCTGGTGCGTCTGGCGATTACGAAGCAGGAAATGGATCAAGAAAATCTCGACCGGTAAGAACTGATAAATCTCACCCGTCAAGGAGGTACGAAACATGGCTAAACGTGCACGTATTACCATCCACCCGGATTTCTCCATCGGAGAGATCTCTCCCCGACTGTTCAGTGCTTTTCTCGAACCGATCGGAACCATGGTCAACGGAACGATGTATAACCCGAAGCACCCGACTGCAGATGAGCAGGGTTTTCGCGGCGACTTCATCGAGGGTCTGAAAAAATCAGGACTTCCGGCCGTTCGTCTTCCCGGCGGCAACTTCGTATCGGCCTGGCAGTGGAAGGATTCCATCGGACCGAAGGACCAGAGAAAGGTCCACCTCGATCCGGCATGGTACCAGTACATCACCAATGAAGTCGGTCACGATGAATATCTGCAATGGGCGGAAAAAGCCGGCACGGCTCCTCTTTATACCGTAAACCTCGGCACCGGTACGATGCAGGATGCGATGGATATCGTGGAATATACGAACCACGAAGGCGGCACCTACTGGTCCGACCTGCGCCGCAAATACGGACACGAGAAGCCGTATGGCGTCGATACCTGGTATCTCGGAAACGAGATGGACGGACCCTGGCAGCTAGGCTCCTGGGAAAAGGATCCGCGCGGTTATGGCGTGCTCTGCCAGGAGACTTCGAAGGCCATGAAGTGGATCGACCCGACCATCAAGACTGCGGTATGCGGTTCATCCGCACCGTTCATGGAACACTTCCCGGAGTGGGATGAGAAGGTACTCGACCAGTGCTACGACGTGGTCGATTATCTGTCTGTCCACCACTACCACAGCGCACCTCCGGGCAACCTTCGCGCCCTTCTCGGCGGTTCTCTCTACTACGAGGACTTCATCAATACGGAAGTAGCCATGTGTGATTTTGTCGCATCCAAGCACCGTTCCCCGAAAAAGATGATGATCTCCTTCGATGAGTTCGGCGGCATGATCCGTCCGAACCAGGAACTCAACCCCGGCTGGGGACGCTACAATATGGCGCGCATCCATTACCGCGTCGATCCTGAAAGAAAATACATCCTTCACGATCCCGATAACATGAAGGAACACGTCTTCCCGGGCGGAGATATGGAGCACATGCTCTCCATGACTTCGATCCAGCTGGCATTTCTCCGTCACGCGGACCGTGTCAAGATCGGCTGCATGACCGGCGGTCTTTTCGCCCTTTGTGCCAGCAATCACGACCGCGTATGGCGCACGGCATCCCACTACGCATATATGCAGCTTCTGAAGTTTGCCCGCGGTATCTCAATGCAGGTCAGCGTCGATTCCGAGACCTACGACATGCCGGGATATGCCATCGATGACACTTCCCAATACACCGGCAAGAACGGCGTAAATTTCGTCGACTGTGCGGCAGCATGGGATAAGGAATCCGGAAACCTTTCCATCTTCGTGATCAACAGAAATGAAAGCGAGACGTATCCGCTGGATCTGGATCTTCGCGGATTCACTTCCACGGGCGCGGTAAAGCATATGGAGATCGCATCAGCCGATATCTCTGCAGTTACGTCTCCGGATAATGACAGTCAGTTTGCTCCGGTGGATCGTACGGGAGTATCACTTAACGAAGGAATTCTTACAACGGAGATCCGTCCTCTGTCCTGGAACGTGATCGTCGTTCCGGTCGAGTAACTTACGACTGTGTCTCCTGCGGTTCGGATACAGAAGGCGCTGTCGCCTCGACCGGTGACTGGATCTCGATCTGGGTGATAAGGAACATCTGTCCCCCGGAAGTCGTTACTTCCAGCGTGATAAACTTCGGCTCCGGCGGCAGTGTCGTCTCTGTAGGATCACTTGTCTCCGAAGCGGAAGACGTTCCGGTCTCCTCTGTTTCCGAAGGCTCCTGAAGAAGCGGCTCCAGTCCTTCTCTGTTCCATGTGAATACGAATGTATCTGTCAGGTCCTTTACCTGCATCGTGTTCTCATAAAGAACATTCCCTTCATCGTCGACGAACTTATAGACCAGATCCAGATCTTTATAGAATTTCAGTGACTTCGTGTGGTATTCCATAATCTGTGTTTCCGCAGGATAGATATCTACCGGAAGTCCGGATCCATCCGCCCAGTAACCGTCATCCGTAAACGTGATGGCAAACGGCAGGATCTCACCGTTCGGATAAATATGCGTCATCGTTGTCAGGAACTCGTCTCCGTTCGGATCGTAGAGACGGCAGTAGAGGTTTCCCTCCGGAATCATCTTATTCGGATTCCATGCACAGGCGATCCAGTCGGTGTTATTCTTCATGAGGAAAGTATTGGTGTAAACGAGATTCCATGCGGTGTCATAATACTCGTATGTGATCTCTGCATTACTGTAGGTATTCCACGTATATACGTAAAGGCAGACCGCAGCCTCCGAGCAGTGGTATCCGCTCGTCTCCTCTCCCTTCGGATCTACCCAGTAGGCATCGAAAACAGACATCGACATATCGGGGGCAGATGTTATCGTTTCCTTCGGCGAAGCAATCAGACCGTCCTTTTCCAGGAAGCCGAAGGCCGTCGAGAAAATATCCCCGACACTCTTGGCAACGATCTTCCATGGGCCTTCTTTACAGCGAAGTACCAGGGACAGTTCTTTTGACGCGGAAGGCGCGGAATCGATATGCTCAGCAAGCCGCGTGCTATCCTTGTAACCGTCCGAACCGGCCTTCTCGGTCACATAATCGGGATCACAGTAAGTAATCTTCACCTTCACGATCCCCTCATCTTCCGCAGGTGTAATACTCAGTATCTGTGCAGAGACACGTCTGCACACCGCCTCAAATACCTTGGAACCCACTTTCGAAGTGATGCTCCGGATACGGTCATCGGAATAGGATTCATCCTCACACAGGGAATTGATCTTGTCGGTCTTGGCAATCTTGATGTAGGCAAAATAATCATCGACCGTGTTGCGGATCTGCTTCTCGGCAACCGCAGCATCATCCGTAGTCTTTGCCTTCTTCTTTCTGCACGCGCAGGTAAGCCCAGGGAGAAGAAGTATGGCACAGCATACGCTGATGATCTTCGCTCCCGCCCGTCTCATCGCCGTGACATCAGTCGGATCGCGTACATCTGCCAGACCTCTTCGCTGATGAGGACATACTCCTCGACCAGTTTATGGTACATGGTCTCAGGATCCGCTACATAGAAACTCTTACGAACAGAGTTACCGTTGGTATCGATAAAGGAAAGCACGATACGGATATAGCCGTTCTTGAAAAAGTACTTGTGCCCGTTCTCTTCGGTCTCGGCGAAATCCTTGATATCTTCCGGGAAGATCCACTTCTCGATCGGCACCGACGGAAGACGTACCGGGATACTCTTCGTCGCGTCAGGATTGCCGGCGGCAGGCAGATTACTTCTCATGATCTGTCTTCCCTCGTTACTGAGCTGACGGCGGTAACAGACCGCCTGCTGCTTCTTAAGATCTGCAAGCTCCGTATACTTCTCCATCGGAGAGAGCGGTTCTTCGTTGAGCTCTTTGGCAAGGTCAGCGATCCGCTGCGTGTACTGGTTATACTCTTCGGCAAAAGCCTTCTTGTCCTGGACAAGGAGCTCCGCCGGAATCAGTTTCGTCTGCTTGGTAACGGAAAGGATACTTCCCATGATGAGGTTGTCGAAATCCTCTTTACTGCACCATGTGCTGTCCTGCATATCCTTCCCGAGCTGAAGTGCCGCAACTTCCTTCCAGTTCGTGTTGATCTCCTTTCCGGCACGCTTGCCGTCCGGCAGATAGATCTTATCGATATGCGGCAGGATATAACGGTTTACCCAGGATCTCGGCGCGTGCAGGATCTGACAGATATCCTGTACGGAGATCGTGTGGGTCGTAGAAAGAGCCTTGATGGCTTCCGGCCATGTGCGGAGCTGCTCCCAGCTCTGACGTGACGGCTTTAAAACTTCCTGTGCGGGAACTGTTCCTTCTGTGCCGTCCTCTTCCATATTCGGAAACCATTCCTTCGGATAGACACCGAGGAAATCCGCGATCTTTCTGGCATCCTCTTCCTGAGGGATACGCGTGCCGTTAAGATAACGTGAGATCGAACACTCGGAAATACCCAGTTTTGCGGCCATCTGTTTCTGTGTCAGATTCTTCTCGCGCAGTATTTCCTTGATATTCTCGTTCAATGAAAGCATCGTTCCAACATCCTCCCGGGAAGCAATTTCCACCAGATAAATTATATCAAAGACATGGGGGGACATTTTCAAAATGAATGGGGCATAAAATGAAACATTTAGTGAACATTTCCACCGCCGGGAAGACAGAAAACGAGCCGATTTTCCGTTGCGGACGCAAGTGCTTTTGCGTTATGATAAATATATTCATTAATACGATACAAAGGAGTACCGCTTATGGAAAACAAACGTCCCGAGGAAATGGAAAGAATCACTACCCGCGAGCTCGCCGATGCTTTTATCGCCGAGCAGATCGCCGCTGTAAAAGCACAAGTCGGTGACAAGAAAGTACTGCTGGCACTGTCCGGCGGTGTCGATTCTTCTGTCGTTGCTGCACTTCTTATCAAGGCGATCGGCAAGAACCTGATCAATGTGCATGTCAATCATGGTCTTCTTAGAAAAGGCGAGCCGGAACAGGTCATCGAAGTATTCAGAAACCAGATGGATGCTACTCTGGTTTATGTAGATGCAACAGAGCGCTTCCTCACGAAACTCGAGGGCGTCGAAGAGCCGGAGAGAAAGAGAAAGATCATCGGCGAAGAGTTCATCCGTGTTTTCGAAGAAGAAGCCAGAAAACTTCCGGACGTTGACTTCCTTGCACAGGGTACCATCTATCCGGATATCCTCGAGTCGGGTCCTGTAAAGGCTCACCATAACGTAGGCGGACTCCCGGAAGATATCCACTTCGAAGGCCTCGTAGAACCTCTGAAGTTCCTCTACAAGGATGAAGTACGTGTTGTCGGTGAAGCACTCGGTCTTCCGGCAAACATGGTTTACCGTCAGCCGTTCCCGGGCCCGGGTCTCGGCGTACGCTGCACCGGCGCGATCACCCGCGACCGTCTCGAGATGGTCCGCGAGTCCGATGCGATCCTCAGAGAAGAATTCGCTAATGCAGGTCTCGAAGGAAAAGTATGGCAGTACTTCACACTCGTTCCGGATTACAAGTCCGTCGGCGTAAAGAACAATGTACGTGCTTTTGAGAACTTCGTTGTTATCCGTGCGGTCAACACCAGAGATGCCATGACAGCTACAATCGAAGAGATCCCGTATGAGCTCCTCGGCAGAATCGTTAACCGTATCATCACCGAAGTACCCGGCATCAACCGCGTACTCTACGACCTGACACCAAAGCCGACAGGCAC
>JAILHZ010000138.1 GCA_024695545.1 Clostridiales bacterium | reverse complement strand
GTCTTGAGGGTGCAGCTTAAAGACCCTCAACCATTCCGGTGGTTATTACGGCGAGGCCACACCTGTTCCCATCCCGAACACAGAAGTTAAGCTCGTCAGTGTCCAAGATACTTGGCTGGAGACGGCCCGGGAAAATAGATCGCTGCCGGATTATATGAAGCTCATTACCGAAAGGTAGTGAGCTTCTTCTTTTTCTCCAAAATTGAAACAAAATTGTAATAATTGGGGTTGAAATCCGAATAAGAATGGTATAATTGTAATAACTGTTGTGTATATGGGTTGTCTGATACACTATATCTTGTGTCTGAAAGGAAATGGAGAAAAGCTATGTGTGCAAAGATTTTAGTCGTAGACGATGAGCAGCCTCTGGTTGAGTTATTGACTGCAAACCTGGAAAGAGAAGGCTATGAAGTTATCTCTGCCGGAGACGGATTAACTGCGATCGAACTTGCTGAACACCAGAAACCGGATCTGATCCTTCTGGACTGGATGCTTCCGAAGCTGGACGGCTTCGAAGTATGTAAGCGTCTTCGCCCGAAGACGACGGCACCGATCATTATGGTTACCGCCAAGGGTGAAGAGATTGATAAGATCTTAGGGCTTGAGATCGGCGCAGATGACTATATCACCAAGCCTTTCAGCCCGCGTGAAGTACTGGCCCGTGTAAAGGCGCAGCTCCGCCGCGGTTCTTATGTGGATAAGGAGACTTCCGGACAGGAGAACGTGATTAAGATCGGTGAACTCGAGATCGATAAGAGTGCTTATCAGATCCGTCGTGCCGGTGTTGACGTAGCCCTTACATTCCGTGAATTCCAGTTAGTGCTTTTCCTGGCGGAGAACGCCGGACAGGTCTTCTCCCGTGAGGCACTTCTCCAGCATGTCTGGGGCTATGAGTATTTCGGAGACGTTCGTACTGTAGACGTTACGGTCCGCCGTACCCGTGAGAAACTCGAACCCGACCAGAATAATTACAGATACATCCTGACCAAGCGCGGTGTCGGATACTATTTTGAGAAGGCACAGTAAGGCCGGGCACGAAGACGTGCAGAGGATGTGACATTTGGAACAGGTTGTTAGACGATTATCAATATGGGATCGGGTTTTCGAACCCGTTCCCATGCTTTTTATAGGACTTGTGCTCGGTGCGCTGATCGCAGGTCTGGCTGTCTATAACATTTTCTGGATGTCTTTTTATAAGAAAAAGAGAAACCTGAAGTTTCTGAATGCGGCCAATGGTGTCAGCAACTCCGTCATGAACATTGTACAGATGGGCGTCGTGGCATTTACCGAGAAAGGCATGCTTCTTTTTAACAACAAGACCTGTCTGAAGAAACTGCGCGTCGAAGAACTTCCGCAATCCTTTACTGAGTTTGTCGAGAAATTCGTGACGGACAAAGATATCCCGATGCAGCTCAAGCTCTATGAGGCAGATCTCCCGGAGCAGCGACCGCAGGAGACCGAAGATGAACTTGCGGAGAACGAGAAACTGGAGTCGGTGACGACGAGAGTCGAGATCAGAAACCGCATCATCCAGTTCCATTTCAGCAAGCCGTTTTTTCCGCAGTCTTCGCTTCGCGGCTGGGTCGTAGTACTTGAAGATGTTACGAAAGCGGCACGTCAGGAGCAGCAGAGAAGACTCTTCGTATCGACTGTTTCCCACGAGCTTAAGACGCCGCTGGCATCTATCACCGGATACTCGGAATCCCTGATCGACTGGGGACTTCGCGAGAAGAGCCCGGACCAGATCTTCAGCGATGTTATGAAGATCAACGAAGAGGGTCACAGGATCACGGAGATCATTTCGAACCTGACCTATCTTTCTCAGATTGAGAATAATAAAGAGAAAATCGACATGACCGTCTATCGGATCGATAAGACGGTCGAAGGCGTCTGCCGCAAATATTTTGAGGATGCCGAGAAGAAGAATATCCGTCTTTACTATGAGAGCCTGACCCGTGCGATGCCCCCGGTATTCGGAAGCAAGAGCATGATGGAGCAGATGGTAGGCAACCTGATCAACAACGCGCTGAAGTATTCGGCGGAACACACAAATATCTGGGTATATATCCAGGCGCATGAGAACACGGTCACCATTAAGGTGCAGGATCAGGGCAAGGGAATTCCGAAACCTGCGGCAGAGAAAGTATTCCAGGCTTTCTTCCGCGTTGATGAGACAGGTGCGAGATCCGCCGGCGGAAGCGGCCTCGGACTTGCGATCGTGAAAATGATGGCCGAAGTCCAGGAAGGCGAAGTTAGTCTGGTTACCCGCTGTCCTGAAGACGATGACAGCCAGAGATCCGAAGTCGGATCCGACTTTTATATCACGGTTCCGACCGCCGCGGCGACGTTCCGTGAGACGCTCGAGAGCATCAAGGACGATGCCGACCGTGAAGAAGTTCTTTACAGGAAGGCAAAGCAGTATGTCGAGAAGATCAACAATGACGATTACGACCTGGGTTTTGATCTGAAGAGCATCAACAAGGAGGACGAGGAGCTTCTGATATCTCATCTCATTTTTATAGACGAATGTGATATGATAGATGAGGGTCTGGCGGTCTCATCTGCCGAGCCCGCGGAAATTGTTCCGGATGCAGAGGAAGAACCTCAGACCGAGGAGATCCTGCCGGACCCTGTAGCACAGGAAGAAGTGGCCCCGGAAGAACCCGAGGTACCGCAGCAGCCTGTGATACGCCCGCTTCCACAGGTGCCGCAGGTGACACCGGTGCAGGAAGCACCACAGGAAGCCAGAATACTGAATCCTTTTGTGAAGCAGGTAAAGAAAGTGCCTGAGACAGAGGGAGTTGAGGTTCTGGATCTTCGGGAGCCGCAGCAGGAAGAAGTGGTCCGGGAAGAACCCATGATCACGGAAACACCTGTGATACAGCCGCTTCCACAGGTACCGGAGCAGGCAACCGTTCCTGCAGTTATGCAGCCGGCAGCTTCGGAAGAACCTAATGAGTGGGTGCCGCTGACCCGTCGCGGCGCCACAGTACTGACGCCGGATCCGCCGGCGCTGAAGAAACCGATCCTCAGCAAGGAACAGATCGGATCTTCCAATGCGGAGAAACGCCGTCAGGCGAAAAAGAATACAGCTAAGAAGGCAAGTGAAACAGAAGATGCGAAGAAGAATGCCGCTGTTTCCCAGCCGGTACAGGTGCCTTCTGCATATACTCCGGCAGCTCCTGCCACCAGGAGCCTGCTCCGTCAGATGACGGACCCGATACAGGGAAAGACCGCGGATGCGAACGCGGGTACGCCGGACAAACAGGATTAAGAGGGGATGGATGTTAAATGACGAGTTATCGTATCGTTGGAGGTAAGAGACTCCAGGGAGATGTGAATATCAGCGGCAGTAAGAATGCCGTACTGGGAATACTGGCCGCGGCCATGATGCTGGACGGCCCTTGTAAGATCGAAAATGTTCCGGATATCGTGGACGTTCAGGCGATGCTGGAGATCTGCGAGACGATCGGTGCACAGATCAAGCCGTGCGGCGATGGAATCTATGAGATCGACCCGACCAATATCAACACATTTGAGGCGACTCATCCGAAGGTTAAGAACATCCGTGCATCCTACTATCTGCTGGGGGCTCTTCTGACGCGTTTTAGAAAAGCAACGATGTTCATGCCGGGCGGATGTAATTTCGGCACACGCCCGATCGACCTGCATCTGAAGGGATTCCGGAAGATGGGAGCTCAGGGTACAAGAGCGACAGATATCCGTGACGGTATTATCCGTATCGTGGCTGATGAGCTTAAGGGCGCACATATCTTCCTTGACGTGGTCAGCGTCGGTGCGACGATCAACCTGATGCTGGCGGCGACGAAGGCCAACGGTCAGACGATTATTGAGAACGCGGCAAAAGAACCGCATATCGTTGATGTTGCGAACTTCCTGAACGCAATGGGCGCGAACATTAAGGGCGCCGGTACGGATACGATCCGTATCCAGGGTGTTCCGGTACTTCCGGGCGGGTATTCGTATTCCGTTATTCCGGATCAGATCGAGGCAGGTACCTACATGATCGCTGCGGCGGTAACACGTGGTGATGTCACGATCCATAACCTTATCCCGAAGCATATGGAGCCGCTGACAGTGAAGATGCTGGAAATGGGCTTTAATATCGATCAGGGCGATGACTGGATCCGTGTGTCGATCGACGATGACACGGAACTCGAGCCGGCAAACTTCAAGACCCGTCCTTATCCGGGTTTTCCGACAGACCTGCAGCCGCAGGCAACAGTGCTTCTCTGCCAGGCACATGGCATGAGCCAGATGCATGAGAATGTCTGGGACAACCGTTTCCAGTATGTTCCGGAGCTTCAGTCTATGGGTGCATCGATCTCTGTTATGGAGCGTATTGCACTTGTTCATGGCCCCGTTAAGTTCAGCGGTGCGCGTGTAACTGCACTGGATCTTCGTGCGGGCGCGGCGATGGTGCTTGCAGGACTGGCCGCTGAGGGAACGACCACGATCGGCTTTGCAAACCGCATCGAGCGCGGCTATGAGAAGATCGTAGAGAAGTTAAGAGGCATCGGCGCGGAGATCGAGCATATCGAAGAGGACGAAGAGCACGTCCTTCCCGTGGATGACGAGTAAAAATGACTTCCGGAAAACCATCTCTTCCCATTACTATAACTCCGCTGTTCTCCGGATCGAGCGGAAATGCAATATTAGTGTCTACCGAGGATACCCGTATCCTGGTGGATGCCGGCATGAACTGCAAAAAACTCGTTGAAGCCCTGAATATGGTCAGGATCAATCCTTTTGATCTTTCGGCGATCCTTATCACACATGACCACTCGGACCATATCTCCGGACTGGATGTTTTTACGAGAAAATTCTCGATCCCGATCTACGCGACCAGAGACACCTGGTCGGGGATCCACCGTGCCGAGAAGAAGCCGCATCTTCCGAGCCTCGATAACGAGGTCATTCCGGAGGAGAACTTCTCGATCGGCAACTTCGATATCCTTGCTTTTTCTACACCGCACGATACGACCGGATCCTGCGGATACATGTTCTCCACCTGCTCGAACCGCGCGGCGATTGCGACGGATATCGGGTATATGACGCCCGTGATCTTCGAGCATCTTAAAGGCTGTGACGGGATCCTTCTTGAAGCCAACTATGACAAGGATATGCTCTGGAACGGTGAATATCCGTATTACCTGAAGAAGCGTATCGACGGCAACTACGGACATCTCTGCAACGATGACTGCGCAAGTACGGTTGCGGAACTCTGCAAGGCCGGAACAAAGCACTTTATCCTCGGACATCTGAGTAAGGAAAACAATCTTCCCCAGGTCGCGGAAAGAACCGTGATCCGGGCACTTGAAGCGGAAAATCTTATCCGTGACCGCGATTACACGATCCGGATCGCGAACCGCTATGTTCCGACAGAACCGCTCATGCTGGGAGGATCCTTATGAAACTTCAGATCGTCTGTGCCGGGAAAATCAAGGAAAAGTGGCTCAATGACGGCATTGCCGAGTACGTCAAGCGCCTTTCAAAGTACACGGCCGTAGAGATCATCGAAGTGCCGGATGCACCGGACTCGATCCCTGCGGAGCAGGCACTGGACCAGGAGGGAAAGAAGATCCTTTCCCGAATCAAGGACGGGTCGTATGTGATCGTTCTTGATCTTCATGGAAAAGAACTGACATCGGAAGAGTGGTCGAAGCACGTGATATCCGGCTATGAAAAGGGCGGCGCGGAGCTGGTCCTGGTCATCGGCGGATCAAACGGACTGTCTCCGGAGATCGTCGCCAGAGCGAACGAGAGACTCTGCCTTTCACCCATGACATTTACGCATCAGATGACGAGACTGATCATTCTCGAACAGGTCTATCGCGCATTCAAGATCCACTACGGCGAGAAATACCACAAGTGACGACTAAGAAACCCGAGGATTATCGAATTTCCAAAGGTTTTTTTACAAAAGTGCTTTTCACATAGAATTCATTATTATACAATACTAGTTAGTGAAATTAGGGAGTGTCGGACTATGAGAGACTCGGTAAAAATCATTATCGCATGTATTGTTTGCCTTGGCGTTGTCGGCGCTGCAGGTATTTATGTATTCTTTTCGAGGAATAAACAGGATAATTCACAGAAAAAGATGGAGTTCCGTCAGAACGGAGATATTGTCGAGTACCGCTATGAGGGCGAGGATGACAATGCCTGGCAGGAATTCGTACAGGTCGACGCAGTCAACACCGCTGATGTAGAGATCCAGTGGCGTGAGAATGACGGTTACGTCCAGTATCTGAATGCTGATGGCGAATGGGTCGACTTCATGAAGAAAGACGCGCTTGTCGGTGCACAGGGTAAGACTGGTGCGGCAGGTGCTGCAGGTGCAGCCGGTGCACAGGGCCCGAAGGGTGAGCCCGGTGCGGATGGACGTGATGTTGAACTGCGTTCCAGCGGCGGATATCTGCAGTGGAGATATACGACCGGACGTGATCAGGACTGGAAGACGCTTGTTGCGATCAGTGCGATCTCAGGTATCGATGGACAGAATGGTCAGGATGGACGTCCCGTAGAGTTTGCTACAGTAAACGGAACGATCTCCTGGAGATATAAGGGTGAATCCGATGCTTCCTGGCGTCCGATCATGTCGATCGCGACACTCAAGGGTGAAGAAGGTAAAGAAGGCCCGCAGGGTGAGCCCGGTAAGAAGGTTATCGTGGACAAGACTGATTCGGCGATCGTATGGAAGTACGAAGGCGATGAGAGCTGGAAGACTCTGATCTCGATCGAGGCTCTGACCGGTCAGCCCGGTAAGAAAGTCGTTCTTAAGAAGGACGGAGACTATATCAAGTGGAAGTACGAAGGCGAAGAGGATGATAAGCTTCAGGTACTCTGCGCACTCGCTGATATCAAGGGTGAAGCCGGTGCGAACGGTAAGCAGGTCAAGCTCCAGAAGTACAATGGCTATATCCAGTGGCAGTATGAGGGAGACTCCGGATGGACTGATCTGGTACCGCTCTCTGAACTCAAAGGTGAACTCGCTGCAGATGTCGATCTCAGACTGAAGCGCGGCGTCGTGATCAAGGAAGCTAATCCGGATGAGGGTACTGCAGAGGAGACAGAGGATCAGATCCAGTACAAGGCAAAAGATGCAGAGGATATCGATGCCAACTGGAAGAAACTGTGCACAGTTGATGAGTTTGGTCTTACCGTTACCGTTACTCCGGTCGAGAAGCAGTCCTGGTCAGCGGAAAATGCAGCACCGAGCATGACACTTGAATCCGGAAAGAAGTATTCTGTTTCTATTACGGTAACAGGTGAGAATAGTCAGACTTCTGCGGTTACTGCCAGCGCTTCCTGCGCAGGTGCTACCGTATCGGGTACATGGCTGCCTGCGACAACTGTTGATGACGGTGAAGGTAACATTACTACTACGAACTCTGCCGCGACTTACTCCGGTACATTCGTTGTAACCGGTGATGGTTCGGCTCCGACATTTACAGCTCCGACAGGTCTTGCCGGCAGCAAGGTAACCATCATTATCACAGAGCTTTAATCTCAAGCATCAGAGGAGATCCTTATGGAACGTCGTGATAAGATCAACTACTATCTCGATCTTGCCGAGGTAGTGGCGAAGCGCAGTACGTGTCTGAGAAGGCATTACGGTGCTGTCATAGTAAAGAACGATGAAGTCATTTCTACCGGTTATGTTGGCGCGCCGAGAGGACGCGTGAACTGCACGGACCGCGGAACTTGTGTCCGTGAGGCACTGCAGATCCCGCGCGGTGAGAGATATGAGCTTTGCAGAAGCGTACATGCGGAGCAGAACGCGATCATTTCCGCCAGCCGTGATAAGATGATTGGCGGAACGATGTATCTTGCCGGCTACGATGCCAAGACAGGCGACTATATCGCCAAGTCCAATTCCTGCTCTCTTTGCAAGAAGATGATCATCAACGCAGGTATCGAGAAGGTCATCGTCCGCGACAGCAAGGATGAGTACCGTGAGGTCATGGTCCAGGACTGGATCGACAACGATGAATCCCTCGAGGGCAAGCGCGGATATTAAGTCCGGCGATCCTGAGTAATCAAAAAGAATGAATAACCGGCTTTTTTCTCAGAGTGTCATTAGAGTTGTTTTTCGATGACGGTGTTTCCGTCGAGATCCTTGAAAAGCACTTTCTCCTCGGTAAGGATGATGTACCCTCTGTGGGTATCCTGCTTCGGGTACGTCGGGGACCCGGGGTTGAGATAGAGGATGCCTTCGGGGAGTTCCTCACAGGCTACGACATGGGTGTGGCCCGTGATGAGGATATCGCCTTTCTTCATCGGCGGAAGATGCGAAGGATTCCATACATGACCGTGAGTCAGGTAGGCGAGGCGCTTCCCGAGGGAAAGCACGGCATAGTCCGCCATGATCGGGAAATCCAGGACCATCTGGTCGACGTCGGAATCGCAGTTTCCGCGGACACAGAGAAGTTCCTCCCTGCGGGCATTGAGAAGTGCGATGACGCCTTTCGGATCGTATGTGGAACCCAGCGGATTTCTCGGACCGAAGTAGAGGATATCGCCAAGGAGGACCAGGCGGTCGGCCTGCTCTCTGTCATAAGCGGCGAGGATCTTCTCGCAGGAATCGGGATATCCGTGGATATCGGATGCAATGAAATACTTCATGTTTTCGCTCCCCATTTAAAGACTAGATTGATCAGTACCAGCTGAACGATCGCGAAGAGCGGTACCAGAAGGAAGAACTTCGGTTTTCTCGTCTTGTGATGGCAAAGGATCATGCCGAGGATGCCGCCGAGCGCGCCGAAGAAAGCGCAGAACCCCAGCAGATCCCGCTCCGGGATACGGAAAGCGTTCTTCTCGGCCTTCTTCTTGTCCGAGTGGAAGAGCGCAAACGTGATCAGGTTCATCAGAACGAAGAACGCCAGAAACAGAAGACTATATTTATATACGAATTGAAATATAAACTTCATACCAGAAACACAACCCCTAACTTCCTCCATTATACCGCGAATATAGGATAACGCCTTGACAAATATGGCCACCTAACATACAATACACACATGGTGTTTTACCACTTTAACAAGATAAAGCGATAAAGTACCTCGAAGAAGAGTGCTTTTGCATCGGAATCAAATCCGTCCGCAGCACATTTATTATATATGATTTTATTAGGGAGGACTACCTCATGGGCAATTATAGATTCCACACTCCGGACGGCGTGATCGACATTCTGCCGCAGGACGCCAGCGTGAAGAGAGAGATCGAGAGCAATCTCCGAGAGCTTTTCTCCGGGTATGGCTACAGCGAAGTCGAGACACCGGGCATCGAGTATTACGATGTATACGCCAGTGAAAACTTCGTGGCGACCGAAGATCTTTACAAGATGACGGATATGGACGGACGTATCATCTCTCTGCGTTACGATGGTACGATCCCGGCAGCAAGACTGGCAGCCACACTCATGAAGGATGAGAAGCCGCCGCTTCGTCTGTCTTACATCGGCAACATGTACCGTTTCAAGAAGACCGGCGGCGGTAAGCTCCGTGAGTTCTCCCAGGCGGGTGTCGAGCTTCTGGGAATCTCGAATTCCGAAGCGGACGCGGAAGTAATCGCACTGGGTATCCAGTCCGTACTTCAGACCGGTATCACGGACCTTCAGGTCTCCATCGGCCAGGTCGAGTTCTTCAAGGGACTTGCCGAGGAGTGGGGCCTTTCCGCAGACGATGCATCGGAACTGTCCACGGCGATCGATCAGAAGGACATCGTCCGGATCGAGAAGACCGCCGAGAGACTGGGCCTTTCCGATAACGCGAAGGAGATCCTCGACATGATCTCTTCTAAGTTCGGAACGTACGACGTCCTCGATGCATTTGCCGAGAAGGTAAATAACGGGACTTCGAAAAAAGCACTTGCGAACCTTCGTGAGATCCTGGATGTTCTCTCTGATTACGAGCTTCTGCAGTATGTCAGCATCGACCTCGGTATGCTCCGGAGCCTTGACTACTACACAGGCGTGATTTTCAAGGGCTTCACCTACGAAGTCGGCTTCCCGATCCTGTCGGGCGGACGCTATGACAAGGTGATCTCCACATTCGGAAGAGACCTCTCCGCCGTAGGATTCTCGCTCGGCATCAACCTGATCCTGATTGCGCTCCGCCGCCAGGACAAGCTTCCGGAATTCGTCGAAGTCGACGCGATCGTCGGATACGCAGATGGCGAAGGTATGCGAAAATCCGCTTTTGCTACGGCAAAAGAACTCCGTGCCATGGGCAATAAGGTAATTGTCGACACGGACCACCGAAGCGAAGAAGAGCTCGACGCGTATGCGGCCGAGCACGGGATCGACCAGGTCGTATTTATTGAAGAAGAGGAAGATACTGAGGAGGAAAATACATGATTACGATTGCTTTATCTAAGGGCCGTCTGGCGGAAAAAGCACTGGACCTTCTCGAGGCTGCGGGATATGACGTTTCCGCAGGCCGTGAGGAAAGTAGAAAACTGATCCTGGAAGACGAGAAGACGGGACTTCGCTTCATTATGGCAAAGCCGTCGGACGTTCCGACATATGTTGAGTACGGTGCCGCGGATATCGGTGTCGTCGGTAAGGACACACTTCTTGAAGAAGGAAGAAACCTGTACGAAGTGATCGACCTGGGATTCGGCGCATGCAGAATGTGCGTGTGCGGTCCGGTTTCCTTAAAGGGAAAACTCGACCAGATCCCGAACAAGCGCGTCGCTTCGAAGTATCCGAACATCACTCGTGCTTACTTCGAGGGAACGAAGAAGGAGAGCGTCGAGATCATCAAGCTTAACGGTTCCGTGGAACTTGCCCCGCTCATTGGGCTGTCGGAGGTCATCGTCGATATCGTTGAGTCCGGCCGTACACTTAAGGAGAACGGACTGGATGTTCTGGAAGTTGTTGCCGACATCAGCGCACGCGTAGTCGTCAACCGCGTTTCCATGAAGATGAAGGAAGCGGAGATCGTGCCGATGCTCGATGCACTGAGAAAGCAGGTCGCGATCAGAAATGCCGAGAAAGCGGCACA
>JAILHZ010000078.1 GCA_024695545.1 Clostridiales bacterium | reverse complement strand
ATCGTCAGTGACGATAGATCCGCAGATAAAAAGAGGATAACCATCTTCAGGCTCTTCATCACCAATAGTGCCTTCGTAATAAGGCTCCTCATCAGCACCCAGACGCGGCTGGTCAACATCTTCGATCTCAGCATTTTTCTCATCTTCAGTTACGTCTTTATCGATGTCTTCATCTTCGACGTCAACATCATTTTCATTCTCGACGTTTTCTTCAACGTCTTTTTCATCTTCTTCGACGTTCTCGTCCTGCTCGACGTTCTCGTCCTGCTCGACGTTCTCGTCTTCTTCGACGTTCTCGTCTTCTTCGACGTCCTCGTCTTCTTCGACGTCCTCTTCCTCTTTCTCTTCCTCTTCTTCCTGCTCTTCAGTTTCTTCATCGATTTGCTCTACTTCTTCGATGACAGGGTTTCCGTCTTCTTCACCATCAGCGCGAAGATTTACGGGAAATACTGTTGAACTGAGAAGAATAGAAAGTGAAACAGCAAGAGCCGCCGTCAATTTCCAGCTAAACTTTTTCATGATTTCACCTCCAACTATAAGTTCCCATAAATTCTTTATAACATGACAAACACAACATTCGCAAGGGCTTTTGACAAATTAGTCAAAAATGTAACACAAATTGCGGAGAAATCCAAAAAAACAGTACTTTCAGCGAATCATAACAAAACAAAAAAGAACCGCCTCATTTGAGACGGTTCTCATTCTTCTTAAGAAGCATTCATTACTTTCTGATGTTCAGACGAGCAATGATGGAACGGTAACGCTCGATGTCGATGCGAGCAAGATAATCAAGAAGACCTCTTCTCTGACCTACCAGCATCAGCAGACCACGACGGGAGTGGTGATCGTTCGGGTGAACCTTCAGGTGCTCGGTAAGATGATTGATTCTTGCGGAAAGAATCGCGATCTGTACCTCAGGAGAACCTGTGTCGCCCTCTTTGAGCGCGTACTCTTTGATGATTTCAGCTTTGTTAATCTGTCCCATTGTTCTTTACCTCCATAATCCTGTAGCAAAGTAAGTGGTCGGAACCGTCCACAAACTGTGTCCACGGAAAAATACTTGCGTATGATAACATATAGAAAAGCACTTGTAAATACTTACGGGCACAAAATCCGCAAATATCTGGTACTTTCGGCATAAAGGATCGAATCGACCATCTTATCGATCTCATCCTGAGACGATGGAGATTTCAATGACTCGATGCCTCTCCAGGTATTTCTGCCACAGGTCTTCGAAAGATACATCGCCTGATCCGCGATCTTTACATGATCCTGAACAGTCAGCACTGTCGGCTGGTCAGACATAAGCGGGAAAGGCGTATATCCGATACTGCACGTTACCGGCCGGTTCTTCGATCCATGCCCTGTAATTCTTACATCATGGGCAAAGACAGCACGAACGTTTTCTGCATAAGACTCCATACTCTCAGGATAATTCAGACAGACGATCAGCAGGAACTCTTCACCGCCGTTACGGACGACAACGCCTTTGTTTGCAACGATTTTCTTTAATGTCTTTCCGACCAGGGCAAGGATCTCATCACCGAACTGATGTCCGAATTCATCATTGATATTCTTGAAGTGATCGATATCAATCATAAAGATGGCATAAGATCTGTCACCATAGGTTCTCAAAGACCCCGATGAACGGATATCACACATCATTTCGGTTTTCAGCATCTGTGACAGGACCTGCTGGAAATACTTACGGTTAAAGCATCCGGTAGTCTCATCATAATACTTCTCATTTCCCGCAAGATTGATATATGTATCGATCGAATCGACCCATGTCCCCGTCTTCTCAATACTGACGAACGGGTTGCTCTCAACAAGCTGACGCATCTCAACCGGGAAAGCGGATGCAGCCTTTTCGGTTCTTTCAGAAATCTCATTGATAATCGTCTCTGTCGGCATCATGATCAGTTTGTCGTAAAGCCATACAAAAAATGTACCCATAAGGAAATCAATAAGCAGCATGCCGATAAAGATCGTCACGAAAGTAAGGATCTGCGCTTGCGGCATAGTATGAAGCGGGACAAACATCTCATATCCCATGATGTAGCTGATAAACGAGAAAAGGAAAACTCCGACGATAATCAGGAATATAGTTGAAACAATGTATATAAAAGTAGCGGCCTCTTTAAGCGATTTCCATCTGCCGATCGCAAAGACTCCACTTATAAATCTTCTGAATTTACGAAGATTATAGGTAATTGTCATCAACTCTTCCCCCACGTTACCATCTTAGTTTTGATTATAGCATTGCATGATTTGATAAATTGAGAACTATCTGTAAACAATCGCCTTTTCCAAGCCACTTTTCAAGGCTTTCTCAAGTAAAATTGTTTCTTTTCGCTCTTTACTTTATCGATAGAATGATTTAGCATTTATGAGGAATTAATAACAGTAATTCATATTTATAAAAAGGAGTGTTACATTATGAATCTTTCACCACTTCAGAAAGCTAGATATGAGTATCAGCCGAAGCTTCCGGGCATGCTCAGAAACGGTATCGCAGAAATCTGCGTTAAAGAGGGCGCTGCTACCCAGAGCGTAGCTGATCAGGACAAGATCCAGGCTCTTTTCCCGAACACTTACGGTAAGCCGGAAATCACATTTGAGAAAGGCCAGAACACATCTGCTTCTAAGAAGCAGGTCGTAGGTGTTATCCTTTCCGGTGGACAGGCTCCGGGCGGACACAACGTTATCTCCGGTCTTTATGATGCACTTAAGGCAACTAACAGCGAGAACGTTCTTCTCGGTTTCAAGGGCGGTCCGGACGGACTTCTCAAGGATGATTATGTTGAGTTCGACGACAAGTTCATCGACTCTTACAGAAACACCGGTGGTTTCGATATCATCGGTTCCGGCAGAACAAAGCTCGAGACAAAGGAGCAGTTCGCTATCGTTGCTGAGAATGCTAAGAAGAATGGTCTTACCGCTATCGTAATCATCGGTGGTGACGACTCTAACACAAACGCTGCTACACTTGCTGAGTACATGGCGGCTAATAACACAGGCGTTCAGGTAATCGGCTGCCCGAAGACGATCGACGGCGACCTAAAGAACGAAGATATCGAGGCTTCTTTCGGTTTCGATACAGCTACAAAGACATACTCCGAGCTCATCGGTAACATCGAGCGTGATGCTAACTCCGCTAAGAAGTACTGGCACTTCATCAAGGTAATGGGCCGTTCCGCTTCTCACGTTGCGCTCGAGTGCGCTCTTGAGACACAGCCGAACATCTGCCTTATCGGTGAGGAAGTTGCCGCTAAGAAGATGTCTCTTGCACAGATCACAAACTACATTGCAGATGCAGTTGAAAAACGCGGAAACAGTGGTGAGAACTTCGGTGTTGCCATCATTCCGGAAGGTATCGTAGAATTCGTTCCTGAGTTCTCTGCCCTCATCGCTGAAATCAATGAGCTCCTCGCTGGCGAAAAGACAGCTGCTTTCAATGCTCTCCCGGATTGGAACGCTAAGTATGAGTTCATCAAGTCCGGTCTTTCCGCTGATGCATTCAAGGTATTCGATATCCTGCCGCAGGGCATCCAGCAGCAGCTCTTCCTCGAGCGTGACCCGCACGGTAACGTTCAGGTTTCCCTCATCGAGTCCGAGAAGCTCTTCTCCGAAATGGTTAAGGCTGAGCTTTCCAAGAGAAAGGCTGCAGGCACCTACAAGGGTAAGTTCGGTGCTCAGCACCACTTCTTCGGTTACGAAGGCCGTTGCGCTTTCCCGTCTAACTTCGATGCAGACTACTGCTACTCTCTCGGCTTCAACGCTTTCATGCTGATCCAGTATGGTTTCACAGGTTACCTCTCCAAGGTATCCAACATCTCCAAGCCGGCTGAAGAGTGGATCGCAGGCGGTATGCCGATCACAAAGATGATGAACATGGAAAGAAGAAACGGCGAAGATAAGCCTGTTATCAGAAAGGCTCTCGTAGAGCTCGACGGCAAGCCGTTCAAGTTCTTTGAAGCTAACCGTGAGAAGTGGGCTGTTGAGACATCCTTCACATATCCGGGTGCTATCCAGTACTACGGACCTGCTGAGGTTTGCGATCTGACAACCAGAACACTGGCTCTTGAGCACTCTTGATCATTAATTCATCTGAAACCCGAAAAGGGACGTCTCACCTAAGAGACGTCCCTTTTTTTGTTTTGTTCTCATCACTTTGAAACACTGACTTCGTACAAGCGCACGACTACTTTGCCAGATACGTAAAGAAGAAAGAATCCTCATACTCTTCTACAAAGAATTGATCCTTGATTGTATAGACATATTCCGTCGTACTGATATTACCCAGGGAGACAATATCGTCATTCGGCCATTTCTGTGATCCGAAAGAAGCCGCCAACACACATACACCCATAGAGACAGCAACATATGACATCGCCACACAGCTGAAGAGTACGACACGGCTCAAAACTTTTCTTTTAAAGTATTCAGGGATGGCTGCACAGAACAGTATACAAAGCACGAACAGTGCTGGCATAGTTCCCCTCATGAGAAAATCATTCTGCAGACTGATCCGGTACAGCGGAAAAACAAGAAGCGTCCCGACAGATACCCAGTAGAATGGATTTTTCCGGTTTCCAAGAAGTGCCAGCAGAGCAACAGGCACGATCTCGATAATGATCAATACTAGATAGCAAAGCAAATAATCACCGATATTCGAATAGAATTTCCAGGTAAATCCGCTTATCTCTACTGCATTACTGTTTGACTCGTAAAATGAACCGAAAACAACCAGGGCCAACGCCGGGAATATTAGGTTTCCGGGGCTTAACAGATTCATAACAGACTGTCGGGCCGATCCGGCACGCACTTTTTTCCTAAATAATCCGACAATCGCAATAGGAATCATTCCGATCGTAGCCCATGGCGAATAAGCAAACATCGCACCTCCGAGAAGACCGGCATTCCGATTATTTCTGGAAAGCATGATCAGTACGACGATAAGATAACACGGAATCACCTGATTAAATACATTACAGATATTACTGTAGTTACTGACGAACTCCATATGCGGGACATATCCCTCCAGCCATCTCAATGTGGAATAAGGGATGATTCCATGAACAAGGTTCGGTATAAACGTCATACCGTCAAAGCACAGATATGTAAACCAGGCAGCCATAGTAGTTCTTCTGCAGAAAAAGCACATGCCGATGAGCGTGAGGAATATCCCGAATGCGTTCCATAGTACAAGAAAGACATTCGCAAAATTGAAACCGAAGAGTTTTCCGGTCAAAGCAGCCGGCATCCAGTAAGTAAAATAATAGACGAAACCCTGAGGCTTAGTGATTCCGAGTAGTTTCACCACTTCCGGATTCGACTGGGTTGAAGGATCATATACGATCGGCCACTTATACGAGATCAGATCACGAAGGATCGCACGGCGGAAAGCATGATCGTAAGTGGACCATACGAACTCCCCTACTCCGGTAACGATTGTTACTGCCACAGCAAAAAAGATCGTACCGAACAAGAACCACATTGGTACGGAAAGCGAATCATTTTCCATGACCAAAGCCTTCTCTGCATCTTTTCTACAATCCCTTACAGAAAACACGACAAGAGTAACTAAGACAGTGGTGAACAGGATTCCCGGCAAAGGTCTTAGATATCCCATAAAAAAGATAGCAATCGGAAGAAAAAGAAATATCACAGCCATTAGGAAAAATGACTTGAAACGGATTTCCAAAGAAGAATGAAAAAAGGACTTCATACCGGAAAGCACCTTCTGCCCTGAGTCCTTATCGTTATGAAAATCAGATGCATTATATGTATTCATGTCTTCCCTGCCCCGGATTGTGATCTCCTTTTTAGATGATCTGATTCAAACAAATTTATTATATCATTCTTTAAGCGTTCCCTGTTTGAACAAAAAAAGAGCGTCCGCAAGGGACGCTCTTTTGAATTCGTTTGCTTACAGGACTTACTCTCCGAGTACAGAATCCGGATAGATCTCTCTCTTGGCGTAAGTTGTGTGCAGGAGTTCGTGAGCCAGGTGACCATTCGGAGCACCGAGGAATTCCTTGTAGATCTTATCGACCTGAGAGTTCTTATGGCTCTTACGCTGCGGCATGATCTCGTCTTCCTCGTAGAGAGCTTTCGCACGCTCTGCGCGGATATCGATATCCATAAGTTTCTGAGCCGGAACCTGAGGCTGACCGCCACCGCAGACGCATCCGCCGGAGCAACCCATGATCTCAATAAAGGTATACTCAGGAGCGGAACCGTCCTTGATCGCATCAAGGAGCTTTCTCGCTGCAGCTGTACTGTGGGCAACAGCTACGCGGATGTTCTTACCTCCGAGGGTGAGCTCGGCTTCCTTAATGTCAGCATCAACGCCACGAACTGCCTTGTACTCGAACTCAGGCAGATCTTTTTCTTCGAGAATGTCGGCAACTGTACGTACAGCAGCTTCCATAACACCACCGGTTGCACCGAAGATAACGGCAGCACCTGTGTACTCGCCCAGGAGATCCTGATCTGGACCTTCATCCGGAAGAGAGTTGAAATCCATACCTGCTTCACGGATCATACGAGCCAGTTCACGTGTGGTGATTACAATATCAACATCCTTCAGACCGTCAGCATTTACGAGCTGCTCACGAGCAGCCTCAGTCTTCTTAGAAGTACAAGGCATTACGGAAACAACTACGATATCCTTAGGATCCAGATTGTTCTTCTGAGCATAGTATGTCTTAATGACAGCACCTTCCATCTCGTGCGGAGACTTACATGTAGAAAGGTTCGGGATGAACTCAGGGTAATAGAATTCGCAGAAGCGGATCCATCCCGGAGAACAGGAAGTGATCATCGGAAGAACTCCACCGTTCTGAATACGGTTGAGGAGCTCTGTTCCCTCTTCCATGATGGTAAGGTCAGCACCCCAGTTAGTGTCATAAACCTTATCAGCACCGAGACGCTTCATAGCTGCGAACATCTTACCTGTTGCACGAGTTCCGATCGGGAGACCAAACTCTTCACCGATTGCAGCACGGACAGCCGGAGCAACCTGCATAACAACGTGCTTGGACGGATCCTGAATAGCAGCCCATACCTTATCAGTCTCTTCCTTCTCATGCAGAGCGCCTACCGGGCAAGCTACAATACACTGACCGCAGTAGATACACGGAGCATCTGCCATGGAGATATCGTAAGCCGGACCAACAGAAGTGCTGAATCCACGATTGAGGAAGGAAAGAACGCCGATTCCCTGCTTCTTACAAGCAGATACGCAACGACCGCACTTGACGCACTTGCTACCATCACGAACGATGGAGAAAGACTTGTCATCATAAACGGACGGGCTCTTTACGCCTTCAAAAGTAACCTTACGGATACCATATTCTTCAGCCAGAGTCTGAAGTTCGCAGTTCTTGTTACGGATACAGGACAGGCAGTCACGGTTATGATCGGAAAGGATCATCTCGAGTGTAGCCTTACGTGTATCACGAACCTTCTTAGAATTTGTATGAACGACCATACCTTCACTTACCGGCATAACGCAGGCAGCAGCAAGAGCACGGGCCTTCTCAACTTCAACGAGGCAGACGCGGCAGGCGCCAACTTCATTGACATCTTTTAAATAACACAGGGTCGGAATCTTAATGCCGGCTTGTTTAGCAGCTTCAAGAACGGTGTAGTTCGAAGGAACCTGTACCGAAACCCCATCAATGGTAACATTAACCATATCCATTTGTTTCACACTCCTTTTTCGAATTGAATCGTCACTTGAATTATCTCTTCTGAACAGCCTTGAACTTACAGTTCTCGATACAAGCGCCGCACTTGATGCACTTTGTTGTATCGATGGAGTAAGCTACCTTACCAACCTCACCTGTAATTGCGTTGACCGGGCACTTCTTAGCGCACAGAGAACACTTCTTACAGATCTCAGGATCAATGTAGTATTCTGTCAGGCCCTTACATACGTGGCAACGGCACTTCTTATCAACTACATGCTCAACATACTCTTCGCGGAAATGCTTGAGTGTGGAGAGAATCGGGTTAGCTGCTGTCTGGCCGAGAGCACAGAGAGAACCATTCTTAAGAGAAAGAGCGATCTCTTCGAGGGAGTCGATATCCTCGAGTGTACCTGTACCATCTGTGATCTTCGTGAGAAGTTCGAACATTCTCTTGGTACCGATACGGCAGGGAGAACACTTACCACAGGACTCATCTACGGTGAACTCGAGGAAGAACTTCGCGATATCAACCATACATGTGTCTTCGTCCATTACGATCATACCGCCGGAACCCATCATGGAACCTGCAGCTACGAGGTTATCGTAGTCGATCGGAGTATCAAGGAGAGAAGCCGGGATACAGCCGCCGGACGGACCACCGGTCTGAACTGCCTTGAAAGCCTTGCCATTCGGGATACCGCCACCGATATCAAATACGATCTCACGAACTGTTGTACCCATCGGGATCTCAACGAGACCAACGTTGTTTACCTTACCGCCGAGAGCGAATACTTTAGTACCCTTGGACTTCTCAGTACCAACGGATGCGAACCACTCAGCACCCTTGTTGATGATAACAGGGATGTTAGCGTATGTCTCAACGTTGTTGAGGATTGTCGGCTTACCGAACAGACCCTTGATAGCCGGGAACGGCGGACGAGGAGTCGGATTACCGCGCTTACCTTCGATAGAACGCATGAGAGCTGTTTCCTCACCGCAGACGAAAGCACCTGCGCCGAGACGGATATCCAGGTCAAAGGAGAATCCGGAATCGAAGATGTTCTCACCGAGCAGACCATATTCTCTAGCCTGATCAATAGCGATCTGGAGTCTCTTAACAGCGATCGGGTACTCAGCACGGATATAAACATAACCCTGATGAGCGTCGATGCAGTAAGCAGCGATCGCCATAGCCTCGATTACGCTATGCGGGTCACCCTCGAGGATGGAACGGTCCATAAATGCACCCGGGTCACCTTCGTCGGCGTTACAGCAAACATACTTGGTGATGCCCTGTCCTCTGTTACCGGAAGCGAACTTCCACTTAAGACCTGTCGGGAATCCGCCGCCGCCACGGCCACGGAGACCGGAATCAATGATTTCCTGGATAACAGCATCCGGATCTCTCTTCTCGGTAAGGATCTTACCAAGAGCCTGATAACCGTCATGAGCGATATACTCTTCGATTTTCTCCGGGTTAATGTTACCGCAGTTACGGAGAGCAACACGCATCTGCTTCTTGAAGAAGTTGCTGTCATTTGCAGAAGTTTTATCAGATGCAGCAGCACCATCGTGCTTCGGAGCCATGAGACGCTCTACATAACGGCCCTTCAGCAGGTGCTCGCTAACGATCTCTGTAACATCCTCAGGAGTTACGCGATAGTACATAACGCCTTCAGGATAAATAACAACGATAGGACCCTGGGCGCAAAGGCCGAAGCATCCTGTCTGAACTACTTTTACTTCTTTTTCAAGTCCCTGAGCCGGAATCTGCTGTTCAAACTGCTCGATAATCTTCGCGGAGTTTGAAGATGTGCATCCTGTACCACAGCAAACAAGGACGTGCGCACGAAATAAATCCATGATTAAGCCTCCTTATACTTTGCAATAATACCGGGAATCTCATCCGGTGTCAGACGACCATATACATCGTCACCGACCATGATAACCGGTGCCAGACCACAGGCACCTACACAACGGCACGCAGAAATGGAGAACTTACCGTCCTTCGTAACATCGCCGCACTTGATGCTGAGAACATCCTCGAGCTTGTCAAGCAATGCCTGCGAACCCTTAACATAGCAAGCTGTACCCAGGCATACGCTGATCGCATTTTCACCCTTTGGCTTCAAAGAGAAGAAAGAATAGAACGAAATTACGCCGTAAACCTCAGCAACAGATACATCAAGCGCATCCGCTACTTTTCTCTGGACAGGAAGCGGCAGATAGCCGTAAATTTCCTGAGCCTGCTGCAATGTGGCCATCAAAGCCTTCTGGCCCTGGCCCTTGTATTTCGAAAGAACTTCATCGAGCTTTGCGCTCATTTCTTCC
>JAILHZ010000072.1 GCA_024695545.1 Clostridiales bacterium | reverse complement strand
CTGGGAAAGATCACGGAAGGCATGAAGGAGTCCGGAAGCTCTTACGAGCAGTTCGAGATCTCCGACCGCTCGCAGTGGGATTCGATCAGAGAAAGATTCTACTGCGTCGATCACATCCTCATCGCGTTGCCGCTCTATGTCGAGTGCATCCCGGGGCTGCTCATGGAGTTCCTTGAGACCATCGAGCCGATCGCAAAAGCAAGACCGGCAGATGCGACAAGCGCTGCTTCCCGGTCTGCGGCTGACGGATCTGAAACCGTTTCCCGTCCGAAATTATCGTTCCTCCTGCAGAGCGGATTTGCCGAGGGCATCCAGCTGCGCTGCGGGGAAGCATATCTGGAGAAACTGGCAGGGATGCTCGGCTGCGAGTATGGCGGCACACTTGTAAAGGGAGACAATTTTAGTATAAGATTGTTTGAAAATGAACAGCGTGAGAAGATCGTCGGCAAGTATGCCGAGATGGGGCGGATCTACGGCCGTGACGGTGCTTTTACCGATGAAGCGTGTAAAAAGTTCACAGGCCCGGAAGTGTTCCCGTTCCCGATAAGGCTCCTGATCGGACTGATGTTCAAGACGCTGGCCAAAAAGTCGTTCAACGATATGGCGAAGAAGTGGGGCTGCACGAAGCCTCTGACCGACCGCCCGTACGGGAAGTAATGAAAGGCAGAAATGGGACGTAAAGCGAAGATCAGTAAAGAGATGATCCTGGAGGCGGCTTTTGAGCTGCTGGATGAGTCGGGGATCGGCGCCGTGGCGATCAAGAACATCGCCGCGAAGCTGGAATGCTCGACACAGCCCGTTTCCTGGCAGTTCGGATCCATGGCGGAACTGAAAAAAGAACTCTTCATTTATTCCGCGATGCGGATGTGGGGCGATCTCGAGAGCAAGATGGAAGGAAAAGACGCGATCGACGCATTTTTCGTCAGTGGCGTGCAGTACATCTCCATCGCGTGCGACCATCCGAATGTTTTCCGTTTCCTGAATATCGACGATCCGACGCAGACCATCGGTGCAAACGGTGCAGAAGTGCTCGGTGAGAACAGTATATTTACACAGCAGATGAACGCTTTGTCAGTGGAAGCGCTGACTAAGCAGTATAAAATCCCGAAGAAAAAGATCGGTGATCTCGTGCAGAACATGGTCATCTACACGCACGGGCTTTCGGTCATGATGATGTGGGACAACTACAGGCTTCCGAAGGAACAGGCGATCCGCATGATGTTCGATATGGGCATGAAGCTTATTGCTGATATCGGGATCGACGTCTCCGATCGCAAGTGGGGCAAGAAGTACGCCAACATGTAAAATGCGAGCCTGCTTTTACAGCGTGCGCCGGCGGTTATCGTGCGCTCCGGCATGCAGTGAAGAACTCCGTTATGTAACGTGGTATAATGATGCGGGGATGTAAGTGATTTTTTATTCGGGGGAATGGGAATGACTACAATAACTGCATTTGGCGATTCTGTGTTAAAGGGCGTCATCTACGAGGACGATCACTATAAGGTCGCCGACACTTCGCTTCAGAAGATCTGCGAGGAGTCGCTCGGCATCGTGGTCGAGAACAAGGCACGCTTCGGCAGTACGATCACACGCGGCGAGACGATTTTCGAGCGGCATCTGGATACGATCCGCGCATCATCCGGTGAATATGTCGTGCTGGAGTTCGGCGGCAACGACTGCGACTTTAACTGGAAGGAAGTTTCCGAAGATCCGGAAAGAGAACATATTCCCGCAAGTACGATCGAGAACTTCGTGGAGACGTATACGAACATCATCCGCGAGATCAAAAATCTCGGGAAGATCCCGGTGCTCCTGTCGCTCCCGCCGATCGATTCCGACCGGTATTTCAAGAGGATCTCCGAGGGCCTTTCCGCCGATAATATCCTGCGCTGGATGCACGGCAACAAGCAGTTCATCACGAACTGGCACGAGCGCTACAATATTGAGATATTCAAGCTTGCGATCAGTAACGAAGTTCCGGTCATCGATATCACTTCGATCTTCCTTGAGGAAAAGAACTATTCGCTGTTCCTCTGTTCTGATGGTATCCATCCGAATGTCGAGGGGCAGGAGCTCATCGCCAGGGCAATCAAGGAACATGTGCAGAGAAGAAACATCGTGTTCGACAAGAAGTAACGGCACGAGACGAGTGCTTTTCACACTGCTTCGAGAAGCACTTCCGCGAACTTCTTAAACTGCTTCGAGAACAATCTCTGCGAGATTCTTAAACTGCTTCAAGAACCACTTCCGCGAGCTTCTCGGCGAGCGTGATGTGCGCGTCCTCTGTAAGGTGCAGCGAGTCCTCCTCGGACGGCTCGATGTAAGATGCCGCGTCGAAGAAAATGCAGCCCTTGTCGTCAGCAACTTCCTTATAATTCTTCGCAAAGAGCGCGGATTCGCCGATTGCGCGGGTGCTGAAGGATGCCGAGAAAACGGAGTCCGCCATGCCTTTGCCGATGTGCGGCGGAGAGACGAGAATGATCTTCGGGACAAAACCCTGCTTCTCCTGCGTGCACTCCTTGATCGCGTCGACCAGGACGCCGGCATTCTTCGCGATCTCGTCCGCGTTTTGATGGAATACTTCCTTGAGATCGTTGGTGCCGAGCATCATGATCACGACGTCGACGGGCTTGTGAGTATTAAGACACGGCTTAATGTAGTCGAGTCCGTTTTTCCAGCCTTCGATCGGATCATCGGCAACGGTAGTGCGGCCGTTGCAGCCTTCTTCAATAACTGTGAAAGATTCTCCGCAGGGACATGGCAGCTGGTCTTCGAGTTCCATCATGCCGACAAGATAGGACCGCATGGCATCGTAGGCCGATTTATCGTCCAGGATCTCCTGGAGGTGACCCGGCCAGCGGATCGTTCTGGGGTAGCGCAGACCTGTTTTCGGGTCGTAGCCGTAGGTGTTTGAATCGCCGTAGCAAAGGATCGTTTTCATAGATGACCTCCCCACCACACGTCGCGAGAACCACAATATGCCGCGCGAGTGCGCTTTTC
>JAILHZ010000034.1 GCA_024695545.1 Clostridiales bacterium | reverse complement strand
GCCCGCCCGGAAGTGTATATCCCTTCCAGTCCACACTCACACGATCCTGCAGAAGATAGCGCTCCTCGTCATGGATCAGGCAAAGTACCGTCAATTCAGCATTTTCCGTTCTACTCATAGGATCTCCTTAAGATAAACCTTGTTTCACACATTGTGGCATTCTTGCCCCTGCTAGTCAACCAAATCGACGGCCCGAAATCCATGTTAATTAATCCTTATCACGGGTTTGAAATACTTAGTTCTTTTTTTGAGACACTTTTTGTCTCACATTTCGTTCAATCGTAGAATGTTCCGTCCTTAGAAGTACTTATTGACGTATTCATCCGCCCGCTTTATTGAATAGCCGGTGCGCACGTCGTTTTCGAAGTCCCATTCGTAGGTGATGTAGCCTTTGTACTTTTCGCCTGTTGATGGATCGGTGAAGGTGGCCTGAGATCCGAAGAGGAGCTTGCCGTCACGCATGAAGATGGTCGGGTATCGATGCACGAGGTCCGGATTCTCGGGAATGCCCTCGACAAAGTGCTTTTCGAGCTGCTCGAACTGTTCCCAGGACTGGTATACGATCCCGCCGATAAACTCAGCATTCTTCGAGCGTCTCCAGCCCTCGAGGCCGACACCGTCGAAGCACTTAATGAAGGAAAGGAACTTCTTATCTTCCTTCCAGTTTCCGCCCTTGTAGTGGGTATAAAGATCGATCAGGAGATCTTCCGGAGATATGACATCTTGCGGGTATTCATAAAGGTCGGGTCTAGCGAGGAAATTCATCATTTCGCTTGCCTTCAGATACTGGTCATGCGTATATCCGGCCTCTAAGAAGAGATCCTCGAGGATCGCGTCCGAATCCCAGCTGAAGAAGAGCTTTTTCATGTATTCTTCGCCCATGATGTATTCGATACAGTTTAAGAAGACCACACTATCCTTATATGCATATGGCGCACCGGTCAGAAACTTCGCGGTATAGAGCTCTGCTCCGCTTTCCGTCACGATCCAGGATTCCGGGCAGGCGATCAGTTTCTCCATCTGTTCGTCCGTATAGTAGGCGACATCTGCAGGAGATAGATGTTTCCCGTCCTCGATATATGCACTGGTTTTGACACCGTTCATGTTAAAGTCCAGGAAATGCATCAGTTCATGGAAGAACACATCCGGCAGACGGTCACGTTCGGTTTCGAACAGGCTCGTTTTCAGAGTCAGATCGTTCGTTACATCATACTGTCCATTAAGGTCATCCGATAACTCTCCGGTCTTGACATTCAGCGAGCTGAGCATCTGGAAGAAGAAAGAATCATCTACATAATCCGCGGCATACGCAACGACGGGAAAGATCAGGTAAATGAACTCTTTGTTCTCTCCGGCAGTGGTATTGGCTTCCAGAGCATCGCGGAACTTCAGGAAAAGCGCATACTCTCCGCCAAGGTCCTCTGCCGAGAGGCCATGTGCTTTTGCCGCTTCAATCGCTTCTCTTTCCGTCGGATCGGCGGGCTGCGTCTCCTCTGTGGTGGCAGAAGTTTCCGCTGTGGTCGTTACAGTTGTATCTTCTTCGGATTCTTTTGAGCTGCTCTCAGACGAACCGGCAGTGGCCACCAAGGATGTATTGGCGGAAGTATCTTCCGTATTATTCTTCTCTTTACTCTTGCATCCGGACAGAAGTGATCCTGAAATACAGATTGTAAGCAGTAAAGCCGTCAGTCGTTTCATAAGTATTAACCTCTCATTTCGTCGCATATACATGCTGTTACACACTTTATACCTGTTTTTCGCGATAACTAAATGACAGATATCTAATAATCCCCCTTTCTAATCGGATGATTAATGGCGCAGAGAAGGCCTGATACAAGTGCTTTCCCAGAAGAAAAAGAAATGCTGTCTGCGGTGAAACAGACAGCATTCGTTAGATATCCTTACATCAGAAAGATTCGGCGTATATGATCATCAGCTGACTTCTTCGCCGCCAGTATCAGAATCTGTAATTATATCCAGATTTTCAAAAGTAATTGTTTCTATTACCAATACTTCATACTCCATCTTAGCATCCTCCTTACTTCTCACTATACGCCTTTGCAGCCTCATAGTACATATAGAATGCTGAAACTGCATTTTTCGCATCCTGACTTGTTGTATCACTGGTCAGGATCGC
>JAILHZ010000195.1 GCA_024695545.1 Clostridiales bacterium | reverse complement strand
ACGATCGATCCCAAAAGGGAAACGACGAAACTGTAACTCAGATAATGGAGGATGATCTTTCTCTTTTTCATGCCCAGTGCGCGGAGTGTGCCGATCTGAGTTCTCTGGCGGGCGATCATGCGGTTCATGGTGGTCATGATGACCAGAAGTGCGATTGCGATGAAAACGACCGGGAAAGAAACTGCAAACTGATCGTGCTGCTCAAGCTCATCAAGCATAACGGAAATTCCGGGAAGATCATTACGGTCACAGAAGACAGCGAAGTTTCCGTGAAGTGCTTCAGAGATCTCGCTTTCCAGACTCTTCACATCCTCTCGATCAGTGGTAAAGACCAATTCATTAAAGGGGATGCCCGATCCGATATCTGAAAGGTCGATGCCCTTCAGTGAGGAGAGACTCTCCAGAAGTCCTTCATACGGCATATAGATGACGGCGATATTCTTAACTACGATATCGAGGTCCTTATCTGCTTTGAGATACTGGTATTCCGGAGCAACCATAAGTCCGCCGATCTTTTTGGTAATGGAAAAGCCCTGGAAAGAGAAAGTAAAATCATCTCCTGGTTTCAGATCCCAGGCGTTTGCAAACGATTCGGAGATCCAAATCGACTCAGTGTCTTTCAGATCAAAAGTATTTCCGCTGATGAGAAACGGTTTGGAAACCAGGTTTTCTTCCAGAATGAATACTTCCAGCTGCGCCTGATCATGGCTCTCTGCGGTAGCAGAGACATGGATGCGGCGTTCCGCCTCTTTAATATCAGAAAGCGCACGGATACTCGATAGGTTATCTTCGGTAAATCCTTCGCTGTAGATGAACCCGTCTGCGCAGTGCGTATCTTCCTGAAGGTCGGAGAGTTTCCTTCTCGCACTGATGTTACTTGCCTTCATGCAGGCGAAAAGCGATATAGCAAGAAATGCCAGAATAAACAGGGAGAGAAACTGCCCGAGGTTTCCCCGGATCTCCCGGAACATTTTTTTACCAAGCATTACCACTCCACCTCCAGAACAGAGACAGGAGATTCGTTGATACGGACCTCTCTGACTTTCCCGTTTTTCATGCGGATGACCTTGTCTGCACAGCGTGCGATATCCGCATTGTGAGTGACCAGGACGACGGTTTTCCCGCGTTTTCTGCATAGATCAGAGAGGAGCTCCAGAACGATTACGCCTGTTTCGGAGTCGAGTGCTCCAGTCGGTTCATCGCCAAGGATGATCTTCGGATCCTTGCAAAGAGCTCGGGCGATGGAGATGCGCTGTTGTTCACCGCCGGACATCTGAGAGGGAAACTTGTCCTTGTGGTCAGAAAGACCAACAGCTTCAAGCATCTCCATGGGGTCCCTTGCATCTTTGACGATATTCTTCACCAGAGCCACATTTTCAAGGGCAGTCAGTGAAGGCAGGAGGTTATAAAATTGGAAGATAAAGCCGATTGTTGTAGCGCGGTAATCAGAGAGCTGCTTATCGTTCATGGAGGACACTTGCTGTCCTGCTACGGTGACTGTTCCGGATGTAGGAGTGTCCATACCTCCGAGCATATTCAGGACAGTAGATTTTCCCGCGCCGGACTGTCCCAGAATGACGACGAACTCGCCTTCGTCAATGGTAAAATTGACGTCGTTATTGGCAAGCTGGATGCCCTCGCCCTCGCCATATTGTTTGACTACATTTTTGAATTCTACGATCGTCTTTCCCATATTCAGTCTCCTTAGATATATAGAAATAAGTGTTAGAAGTAAGCGATAGCTAACCAATGACATTCTACGCTTATTCCTGAAAATAGGTCAATAGAAAAATTGAGACAAACCTCAACTTTGTGAAATATGAATAAAGTATGATGGAGAATTTTGTGAAAAATTGAGTAATGTCTCAACTTTTGTAGTAATGGCAGATGATTTGTGGTTTAATAAATCTGGGGACAAGGAAACTTGTATCAAGAGGTGTAGAATGGCAAAGAAGAAAGAAACAGAAAAAACTTCTATGGTGAGCCGGAAGACTCAAGACTCAGATATCCGGAAGGCCATGGCGGTTCCGAAGCAGAAACGCTCTATTGAGACCCGCCTTCGTATCCTTACGGTCGGTGGGGAACTGATCCTGAAAAAAGGCTACCATAATGTGACTGCTGATGAGATAGCGAAGGAAGCCGGAGTATCTACCGGTATCGTATATCACTATTTCCGCGATAAAAAGGATATCCTTATAACAGCTCTGGATATGACGGCAGAACATCTGTTAGATGATGTCAAGAAGTTTTACCATGAGGCGGAGACCGGGGAGAATGACCTGGATTTTGATGCTTTTGCCGAAAAGACCATGGACTATATCTTGGAGTACCATAGAAGAAACTGGGAAGTCCATGAAGAAATGGAAGCGTTGTATCACACAGATGCGGAAATTGCAGCGGTTTCAGATACATTCTGGCAGAAGTTTTATACGACGGTCGAAGAGATACTTATAGCTAAAGGAGCTCAGAAGGAGAACCTTTCCGAGAATATCCGCATGGCACTGAATTACTTTGAGTGTTACTGCCATACATATATGCATCCCATTAATGATGCACTCGATCAGGAATATATGCGAAGAAAGACGATGGCGATCATAAAGGATCTGCTCTTCGGAGAAAAGTAAAAATCCCCGTTGACATAATTCATATTCGGTCGTAAGATAACGGTGTTACGTAACGGCGTTATCTAATAACGCACTTTGATGAGGCAAAACATGAAAAACGACAGCGAGACAAGAGAAAAACTGCTTTCCTGCGCGAAGAAAGAATTTATGGAGAAGGGCTTTCAGAACGCATCCTTACGGCAGATCTGCAGTCAGGCGGGTGTAACGACCGGCGCGGTCTATTTCTTCTTCAAGGACAAGGAAGACCTGTTCGCAGCACTGGTGGACGATGTCTATCAGAATGTCATGCAGACACTCGCACATCACCTTGCTGAGGATTCGGAAGAAGACCTGGCAACGTATGTCCATAAGCCCGGCGATCACGATCCGTTTGTTGAAGAGCTGATTCATGCTCTTTACCAGAACCATGATGCAGTTGTTCTTCTTATCTCTAAGTCTACCGGCTCGAAATACGAACATGCCGTAGAGGACATCATCTCGATGATCGAGAGTCAGTTTGGTGCTGTGGCGGAAGAATACGGAAAATCCGTTCCCGGCAAGCAGACAAACCGCGCGATGGTCCACTGGCTGTCGCATCTTTCGGTCATGACTTTCGTTCATCTTCTGACTCATGTCAAGGATGAAAAGAAAGCCCTGCGATTCATGAAACCGGCGATGGAACACCTCATCATCGGATGGACGAACTTTATTCTCGAAGATAAAGAGTAATAATGCAGGTTCTTTTCGAAAAGCACTTTTATAACATGCGGTTAGCAGTATCTAACCTCAGAAGGAGAAGGGAAAATGTATCTTACAATCAAAGATGTGAAGAAAAGCTATGGTGAGAACGGAAGCTATATTGAAGTGTTAAAAGGAGTGAGCACGGAAGTCGAAAAAGGCCAGATGTGCGTAATTCAAGGGACCAGCGGATCCGGTAAATCGACGCTTCTGAACTGTATCGGAGGGCTGGATACCATGGATTCCGGCTCTGTACAGGTAGCAGGAAAAGAGATCTTCGGGTTAAAGCCAGCACAGCTTTCCGACTACAGAAGAGATAATCTGGGATTTGTATTTCAGTTTTATAATCTGGTACCGAATCTTACGGTCAGAGAAAACATCCAGATCTGCCAGCATATCGCTGAAGATCCGCTCGATATGGACGAACTGCTGGACACTCTGGGACTTACTGAGCATCAGAATAAGTTCCCTGCGCAGCTCAGTGGCGGTCAGCAGCAGCGATGTGCGATCGCCCGGGCCCTGATCAAGAATCCGAAGCTGCTTCTTTGCGATGAGCCGACCGGAGCGCTCGATTCGAAGACCTCTCGGGACATTCTTGTCCTTCTTGAAAAAGTAAATGCCAAGTATAACACCACGATGCTGATCGTTACCCACAATAACTCGATCAAGAATATGGTGCATAAAGTCATTTATCTAAAAGACGGACAGATCAAGAAGGATTATGAAAACGAAGTCAGGACACCTGCTTCTGAATTGGAGGATCTCTGATGAATCGTGTGTTAAATCGAAGATTATTAAGGGATCTCCGCGTCAATTTCGGAAGATACCTGGCATTATTATTCATGATCTTTCTCGGAATCTACCTTGTAGTCAGCATCGTCGGCTCTTCTGAAATGGTCATACAGGGAACGGAAAAATGGAAAGAAAAGAACCATGTCGAAGACGGCCAGTTCTCGGTATTTCTTCCCCTTTCCGATGATATGCAAAAAGAACTGTCTTCGGATGGAACTGAGATCGAGGGGATGTTCTCGGTCGATCTGAGAGTGAGTGACGGATCGGAACTCCGCGTGTTTTCTGAAAGAGAGAAGATCGATCTGATCATGCTTGATGAAGGAAGCCATCCTTCATCAGAGAACGAAGCCGTGATCGAAAAGGGATATGCCCGTGTACACGATATCTCTCTGGGCGACAGCATAGTCGTGGAGGGAAGTGCTTTTACCGTCGTAGGAATCGGATCGGTTCCGGACTATGATCAGGTTCTGAGGACGTTTTCCACTCCTGCAGTTGATAGCGAGTCCTTCGGACTGATGTTTGTGACAAAGGCTAGTTATGACAGCCTGACCAGATCTCTTCCGAACAAAGTCCAGACATATACCTACGCTTATCGTCTGGGAAACTGTACTTCTGATGAACTGAAGGAAAAGATTCAGCACCTTACTTCATTTGTTGCTTATGATGATAACATCCGCATCGAGGCGGCTTCCGGCGATGTGATCATGGATAAGAAGGTGGGACTGGTTGCCGGCATAATCGTGCTGATGCTTTTTGCCTATGTCATCTCGGTATTTGTCGTACACCAGATCGAGCGTGAGCAGCCGGTCATCGGTGCACTCTATGCACTCGGTGTGAAGAAAAGGAATCTTCTTGTTCACTACGTGCTGCTGCCGACGATCACGGCCCTGATTGCAGGGATACTAGGAGCAGTCGTTGCATTTTCTCCTTTGGGGATCGGTGTAATGAGCTTTTCGACCTATGAGTATTTCTCTATCCCGGAATTTCCGGTTGTGTATCCGCTTTATCTGATCCTTTATGCAGTTGCACTTCCGCCGGTGATCTGTGCTCTTGTCAACCTTTGGACAGTAAACCGGAGACTTTCCCGCACAGCGCTTTCACTTCTTCGCAATGAACAGTCGGCGGGAAGCTATAAGCAGGTAAAACTGAAGTGTAAGCGTTTCACTACGGCCTTCAGTATCCGACAGCTCCTTCGCGAGCGCCGTTCGGCAATCACGATCGTCGTCGGTATGGTCATCACGTTTATGGTCGTTGTATTAGGCATAAACACCTTTGTGCTCTGCCGCGCGGTACGCGATAATAATACGGAAGATACGAAATATGAGTATATGTATTTATATAAATTCCCCGATGAAGTGGCACCGGAAGGCGGAGAGGCGACATTTGTAAAGACACTCTCTATTGACTGCCTGGGCTATACCCTTGACACGTCTGTGATCGGAATCGACGGTGAAAGCCGGTATTTTGATGCGAAGCCGGAAAAGGGCAAGAGCCGCTGTGTGGTGAACCGTTCTCTGGTACAGCGCTATGGCTACAAGGTCGGAGACAAGATCATATTGACGGACGGAGCCGAAGATATGGATTACTGCTTCACGATCACGGATATCAGTGAGTATTCTGTCGGCTTTACGATCTTTATGGATATAGACAGCATGCGTGATCTCTTCGGAGAGAAAGAAGGATACTTCAATGTAGTCTATTCGGACACTGAGCTTCCGATTGATGAGGCGAAACTGTATTCGATAACTACGAAAGAAGATATCAAGAGGAGCTCTTCGGTTTTCATTGACACGATGATGCCTCTGACGGTAACACTCCTTAGTGCCGGCGCCGTAATCTTCATGGTCGTTATGTATCTGATGCTGGCGGTCATGATTGACCGTTCCGCGATGGGTATCTCGCTTATCAAGATTTTCGGATACCGTCCCGGCGAGATCCGGAAACTCTACTTAAACGGCAATACATTTGTCGTGATCATTGGTGGAATCCTGGCCTTCCCTCTGGCGAAGAAGATCATCGATACGATCTATCCTAGTTTTATCGCCAATGTGGCCTGCTCGATGAATCTGTCCTACCCATGGTATCTGTATCTTATGATCGCTTCCTGCGTTCTCCTGATCTACTTTATGATCAGTACGGTTCTGGTAAGAAAAATCAAGAAGATCTCTCCGACGGAGATCCTTAAGAATCGAGAGTGACAGGTCTTTTATATAAAAGCACATCCCCTATTGACAAATGCGTTAGCGTACATTAACCTTTTGATGTTAGCGAAGGCTAACCACTCGGTTAAGCTTATTTGCAAGGGGGAGTCAGATATGGGACTTTTTAAGAAATTCATTAATCAGACAAGAAAACCGGAGGGATTCCTCGGGAAAATGATGGTCAACGGCATGAACGGTGGTCACGCCAAGATGGCGGACTGGGGCATGTCGTATCTGCCGAGGTTCTCCCCGGAGGAGATCGTGGATATCGGATGCGGCGGAGGAAGAAATGCCGGAGAACTTGTGAAGAAATATACCAATTCCCATGTCATGGCAATCGATTATTCTGAAGTCTCTGTCAAAAAAGCGACGGCATATAACAAGTCCTGGATCGATAAGGGCAGAATGATGGTCACTCAGGGCGATGTTTCAAGACTCCGCATTCC
>JAILHZ010000180.1 GCA_024695545.1 Clostridiales bacterium | reverse complement strand
CTTATGTGCGGTAACGAAGAACTGAAGGAGACGATCTTCTCGATCTGCGATACTCCGATCACGCCGGAACTGACACCGAGTGCGAATGGTGAGATCGCGCAGAAGACGGAAGATAAGATCGGAAAATATGATCTCAACGACTTCTTCCTCTATTACACTCTCCGTCACGGTTTTGAGCCTTCAAGATCGGCCGCCTATGCGATGCATGCATATCCGGAACTTTCGAAAGAAGAAGTTGTTGACGCGGCGAAGAAGTTCTTCAAGCGGTTCTTCACTCAGCAGTTTAAGAGGAGCTGCCTGCCGGACGGACCGAAGGTCGGCTCTGTTACGCTTTCTCCGAGAGGAGACTGGCGTATGCCGAGTGATGCGACGGTTGCCCTGTGGCTTTCCGATTTGGAGAACGGTTAACCTACACTCTCGATCTCGGTGGTGACTTCGTACTTCTCGAAGATGGCATTTTCTTTCCACTTTGAGGTGATACGCTTGACGATATTTCCGTAATCCGCGGGATCGCCTCCGTTGAAGATCACGTAGAAATTTCCGGCATATCGGCTGACGACATCGTTCTTCTTTAATCCGGTGATCAGTACTTCCTCGAAAGCATCTTTAGCTTCATCCGGTACTTTATTCTCGTCCGGACCGGTAAGCACGATCCTGACAAAACCGCTTCTGTTTCCGGTCGCTTTGTTGTTGCGGTTCAGAAACTTATAGATGACCTGAAACTTGTCGAAGTTTACAAGATAAGCTCCCTTGCCCTCGTTTCTTTCGCCGATGATCTTCTTGATCTGGGCAAGATTGTTCTTATCGGCATTTGCGGCCTCAAGGTCCGTGTTATCAGTGCTTTTCTGATAGAAAGCATAACCGTGCTTGCCGTTCTGTTTGACGATATACAGTGCTTTGTCCGCGTAACGGAAGAGCTTGTCGAATTCTTTTCCTTCAGTAGGTACACGTACTGCGCCGACAGAGGCACCCAGCGGGATGTTCATATCCGCGCCCATATACTCTTTGGCAGAGGATACGATCTCGCGGTTCAAGTATTTCGTGACCTGCTCGACATCTTCTTCATCTACGGTGTTCTTAATGAACCCGATAAACTCATCGCCGCCAAGGCGGCCGCCTATATTCCCTTCGCCAACGGCATTTCGGATCAGTTCTGCAAATCGGATGAGGATCTTATCGCCCATATCGTGACCGTAGATGTCATTGACGAGCTTGAAACTGTCAAGGTCGATCATCATGAGGATACCTGTAGATTCGTCACAGATACGTTTCAGGATACGCTCGGAAGCGGACTTGTTGTACAGTCCGGTCATCGGATCGGTGGACATCTCTTTCTGAAGGCCTCTGATCTTGATGGCTCTCTTATTGATCGTAAAGAAGAGCCATACGATATAGAAGAATACCATAGAGACGACGAAAGCCAGATATAGACGGAAGAAGAGCTTCTCGTACATCATAGCCTCTTTTCGGATCGAGAAGACCTCTTCGCGTGCGATCTCGCCGGTCGTTTCGTTCAGGATCTGCACATGAAGCTTATAGTTGCCGTATCCGAGATTGGTGAACTCGAGAGGAAGGATCTCATTCTGATAGCATGTCATTCCGTCATCGTCAAATCCTTCCAGATAGTAATGGATCAAAGGATTGGTGAGTGTGTAGTTCGTGATTGCGATGCTCATGGTAATACGGCCATTATATGCAGGGATCAGGAATTTGCCGTCCTTTTCATGAATGATGTTCTCACCAGCCTGGATCGAATCCAGATGGATCTGGTAGTTAGTGTTCTTCTGTGAATACTCCTCCATCGAAAGAATACGGACACCGTCTGCGCAGCATAGATAGAGGTTGCTGCTGCTGCAGATGTTCAAGGAATTTGCAGTGAAAGTCGTATTCATTCCCCAGTTTTTATTGAGAAGCGTGTATGTATATGAACCATCCTCGATAAGGGCTTTCTCGTCTACGACAAAAACACCGGCGCTCGATGTGATCCAGCAGATTCCATCCTTGGAGATGAGGATGTCATAGTTGTTCGAATACGGGAAGTTCATCAGGGCGCGGATCGTGCTTCCGTCATCGTAATACAGAGCATTACTGGTAACGTAAAAGTAGCCGGCTGCCCCTTTTACGATTCGCATGACAACGGAGGTCTTAAGCCCTTCCGGAGCTCCGATATGTCCGACCACGCGGTCGTTCTTAATGACATAGATCCCGTCACCGTCAGAGGCTGCAAGGATCGAGCCATCCTCACGCTCATACATCGAGAGAATGAAATGGTTCTGAAGTCCATCGGATTCTCCGATGGTAGTGACGACCTTATCGTCCTTTAGAAATGTCAGCCCCATATTACTTGCCAGAAGCATTCTTCCGTCGGAGAGCTCAATTGCGGAACGGATCTTGCCTCCGAGGGTGCCATTCTTCTCGTTGAACGTATTGATCTGTCCGGAAGGCATGATCCGTATCATGCCTTCCTTGGAATAGGTACTGATCCAGAGATTGCCTTTTGAATCTTTCATGATGTGTCGGACGCGGCAGCCATCCAGTCTGTTTTTCCAGGGGGTATCTACGATCGAATTCGTAGACAGGTCGATGATCTCCAGCCGATTATCCAGGCCGACATAGAGAAGTCCGTCACTTTCGAAGACAGCATTAACGACGCCGTAACTTACGCCTGCTTTCTTAAAGATGTTCCGGAAAGGGGTATGTGAACACTTGAGAAGTCCGTGCTTGCTTGATGCAAACCAGACATTTCCCTGGTCGTCTACACAGACATCACTGACGGTGCCGTTAAAGTTCTGTTCGGTCATATCTGTGATCTGAAAGGTGTCCTTATCGATAAAACCAAATCCCACCTCGCCGCAGTAGAAGTACCCGCCGTAGAGCGGGGAGTAGAGGAGGTTGCTGAAGTAGGAGTGATTGGGGATAGAGATCAATTCCTTGGGGACAAGCTTTTCATTCTCCACATTAAATCGGAACATCTCACTTCCCGTGGTCGCTACCAGAATGTCTTTGCCGGAACTTGCGACTGCTCTGAAATATGTGTTTCCGGAAGCGTATGTGTCGGTATCAATCAGCATGTCATCCTTGATCAGGAAGAGTGTTCCGCCGTTCGTAACACCGAGAACGGAACCATCCTCGAGCGTGGAGAAGGATAAACAGTAAATAATCTCCGGCCATTGCGAATATGTCTTGATCACGCCCTCGGGACTGATCTTTGATATTTCCATAACTGTCCCGAGATAGATGTTGCCGGAAGTGTCTTCACAGATCGCCCGGATCGAGTTTGCCGTCAGGCCATTCTCTTTATCGTAAGAGATGACTTCGTTCGTATCGGGATCGTAACAGAAGACCCCACTGTCATTGGTGCCGATCCAGAGCCGTCCTCTTGAGTCAACAAAGAGGCTCATTACATTTCGTACTCGGTCATCGATCCCGGCAGGTCCGAATTTTATACCGTCATACTTATAAAGGCCGGAGTATGTGCCGACCCACATATAGCCATCTTTGGTCTGGGTTACGGCGTTGACTTCGGAGGTGAGGATACCATCGTCTGAAGAATACATTGTGGTGTCGAATTCCGAGTCAAAATCATAGCCGTCCGCGCGAGTGATCCCGGCTGACGATCCGATAAAGCTGAGACCCATTATGATAGCAAGAAGCATCGTCATGGAACGAGTGACACTTCGCTGCTGCTTCTTAAAAATTCGCGTCTCTTCGATATCTACGAGGAAAAGCGCGATAAAGACAGTTAGAACTCTGTCCGGAAGATCGATAAATGCGGTCGACAGGAAAGAGTTGATGATATTGGAACTGACCTTCTGGTCGAGCATCTTGTAGAGAGCATCTCCCCAGAGGTTGTAGGGGTAACCGTGGTTGTAGTACATATTCAGCGGTATGCTGATCAGTGAGGTGACTGCAGCAGCAAGGACTCCGATAGTTACGATTGCGAGAATGTCTTCTCTGTGCCTTCTCGGAAACAGAAAACCGATGACGATGGCCATCATGATACCGATCAGAAAGTAGGGAAGAGGAAGTCCCATCGGGAGCCCGTAGATCAGTTGGGAAACAATGGCGAGGATCATGCCTGCAAGAGGACCGAATGCGATCGAAATGGCCATGGTGCCGACATTGTCGAGCCAGAATGGTAGATTGAAATGGGCGGCAAGATAGTGTCCCAAGACGTTATAGACTGTACCGAGGCACATGATGATGATCGTACGTAGATCCGGCTTGAAGAGCACCAGATCCCGAAGCTTCTTTTTAGTTGTGTCTTTCATTCCCGTTATGTCCATTATTACCCTAAATAATTAATTACATTATAAGCGATAAGTATCAGTGCTTTTGTAAAGAAAATTAAAACATACTTGCCGATGCCTTGGGAAAAACACTTGTTTCCATTACAATGAAATCATAATGATGTGTAGATCGATCCGGGGTATCCGAAAGGAGGCGGGACGTATGGCTGCGGTATTTAAGAAATGGCGTGTAATTACAGTGCTTGGGACAATGATTCTTGTGACCGGGCTTATCATGTCCGGATGCAGTAAATCATCCAAGGAATCCGAAAGAGAAACGAAAACGAAAAAAGAAACGGAAGAAGTCTCCGATGTTTCGGGAGAGGATACATCTGAAGATACTGTCGTGACGAAGACGGAAACCTCGAAAGAGACGACCACAGAGCCTTCAGAGACCACGATCCCGCTGGATCCGGAACGCGTGCGTGCGGCAGGTACATACGAAGGATATGCGATCAAGACGAAGGCATCGGCCTATCCGGAGAACGGATCAATAAATGATTTTGCGATCATTCAGAAAGGCAGATCCTTCCGGCTGATCCTGAACGAGGACGGAACGGCGAAGTGGGAAGACAGTAAGGAGGGCGACCGGGAGATCAATGACTGGTCCGCGAGCGATAATAAGGTCACGATCAACTTTGCTTCGGGAACTCTGAATGCGGTCCTCAAGGACGGCATCATCCTGGTAGAGGAGACGGATAAATACTGGTATTTCGTCTCTACCGGAGTGAGCGTGAATGCAGACTGGGCGATCACCGAAGATGAAGCGAAAGTAGAACGCGGCGATGATTACCTTTTTGCAAGGAAGAATACGGAATACAATCCGTCTGAAGCCGTCAAGCTTTATACTGCCGCGGGTGAAGCCGGTGTAGGTAAGGGCTGGCAGCGCCTCGGCTACTATTATCAGCATAAGACTCTCGCGGAGGGTCACTATGACAAGGCAATTTCCTATTACGATAAAGCCATCGAACTGGGATGCCCGCTCGGATATTATTCGAAAGGGAATATGTACCTGGACGGGGCGGGAGTCGATAAGAATCCGGATACTGCGCTGTCTTACTTTAAGCAGGCGGTAGACGGCGGATGCCTGATGGGGTACAACGGCATGGGCGAGATGTGCTACAACGGCACCGCGCATGGTATCAGCGGACCGGATGGCAATAAGGCGATCGAGTATTTCAATAAAGCATTAGCAAGTAATGACTGGTTTGAAAAATCCTTTGCCACAAACTATATCGGAATCGTCTACCATGAAGGCACCGGTTCCCTTACGCCCGATCCGGCAAAGGCGGAAGAATGGTATAAGAAAGCGATGGATCTGGGGTATCCGGTCGCATACTACAATTATGGACATCTGTTTTATAAAGGCGCCTTTGGAACTCAGGATTATGTGAAGGCAAGATCGTATTATAACGAAGCTGCCGCACGAGGTTCCGGATCGGCTTATTACGACCTCGGGAGGATATTTGAGAACGGTAACGGAGTAAACAAAAGCCTTGAAACGGCATTCCAGTGCTATATGAAATCGTACGAATTCGGGTACGCTAAGTCGGCATATAAGATCGGTTTTTATTACGATCTTGCCCGTGGAGTCGATCAGAATTACACGAAGGCTATGGATTTTTATCTGGTCGGTGCAAGGGAAAAGATCCCGGAGGTATTCGGATTGATCGGATGTATGTTCTCTGACGGCAAGGGAGGAACTCAAGATGTCGCAAGAGCGGTCGAATGGTGGACGAAGGGGTACGCTCTTAAGAATTCCCACTCAGCTACCAATCTCGGATGGACATATCAATACGGAAAAAGTGTGCCGATAGACTATGACAAGGCTTTGTTCTATTACGCGGAAGCGATCGTTTTCGCGAGAACAGATGATACAGACCAGCACCGGAATTACGCGGAAGATCACATTCAGAAGCTGCTCAACGAGGGCCATATCACTCAGGAGCAGGCAGATGCCGCAATGGAGGGACGTAAGATCTAGACGTACAAATCAGTAAAACGAATGAAGGACCGTGCAAAAACGGTCCTTTTTCATTTTATCTTGTGAAAAACACTAAAGTTTATACCGAAAATGACATTTGTCATGCCGAGAGATGATTTCTTTCACTTACAAGGCAAAAAACGTTATGGAATAATAGAATCATGAAAGCGACGGGGAAGCCCCCGAAAAGAAACACATACTAAGAAATGAGGTCAAGAAAATGAGTGAGATCATTAAAGTAGACGGACTTGTGAAGCGTTATAAAGAGCTGATCGCTGTCGATAACTTCAGCATGACAGTTAACGAAGGAGAGATCCTGGGCCTTCTCGGACCGAACGGTTCCGGTAAGTCTACGACCATCAACTGTATCCTGTCACTTCTGGAGTTTGATAAGGGGTCGATTACGATCCACGGAAAAGAGATGAGCCCGAAGGCTTATGATCTCAAGAGCGAAATCGGCGTGGTTCCGCAGGAAGTATCCGTATTCGAGGAACTGACTGTTTATGAGAATATTGATTTCTTCTGCGGACTCTATGTTCAGGATAAAAATGAAAGAAAGAAACTGGTTCAGGAAGCGATCGATTTTGTCGAACTGAATGATTTTAAGAAGTTCCGTCCGAAGAAACTTTCCGGAGGCTTAAAGAGAAGACTGAATATCGCCTGCGGTATTGCTCATAAGCCGAAGATCATCTTCTTTGATGAGCCGACAGTAGCCGTCGATCCCCAGAGCAGAAACAAGATCCTCGAGGGTATTGAGGAACTAAGAAAACAGGGCGCTACGATTATCTATACTTCCCACTATATGGAAGAGGTCGAGCAGCTTGCCGACCGTATCATCATCATCGATAAGGGCCAGCTGATTGCAGAGGGAACAGTAGATGAGCTCAAGAGCATGATCAAAAAGAGCGAGATGATCAAGATCGAGGCGAAGGGCATCAGCGAAGAGGATCTCGACAAGATCAGAAAACTCGATAACATCTTCAACGCGGAGTACGATGGCAAGATGCTTAAGGTCGAAGCCGGCAAGGGCAACAACGTCGTAGAGATCATCAAGGTCCTCGAAGAGAAGGGCTACAAGATGAAGAATGTGTATTCCGAGCAGCCGACTCTTAACGATGTTTTCCTCGAGCTTACCGGAAAAGAACTGCGTGACGATTGATCAGGAGGAAGAGGAAAATGATGTTTACATACTATCTGCGCAAGACATTGCGCGACAAGGGCTTTATCTTCTGGTCCCTGGCCTTTCCGCTCCTTCTAATGCTCTGCTTCAATGTGACGTTCATGGGACCTGCCAGAGGTGAAGTGGATTTCGAACCCGTAAAGAGCAGCATCATCGTAAAGAGTGATAGTGCTTTTTCAGAAGAATTCTGTAACGTGATGACGAATCTGGCGGATGCAGAAACCGTGAAAAACAGCAACATGGGCTACAATCACGCGATCGTTGAACTGGTTGACAGTTCTTCACAGGAAGACGCCGAGAAGAAGATCCTCGATAAAGAAATCGGAGTCCTCTATCTGGTGGACGGCGAAAACGAGAGCGTCGAAGTCAAGGTCGGCGACGGCGCGAATATGACCACATTGATGGTTGCCAGATCTGTTGTTGAATCCTACAGAAGAAATTATATGATCATGAAATATGCCGCGGTGACAGCGCCGGATAAGATCGAGACAGTTATGAAGACTCTTTCGGAATCCATTCCGGTCATGAAGGCAAAGACTACCTATCTCGGCGATGACGGATCTTCCGCTAACGTTTACATGTGGTACTTCTACAGCACGATCGTCATGGGTATGTTCTTCAACGTTACATCCGGTATACATACCGTATTTGATATCCAGGGCAACCTGAGCAGCGCGGGTATGAGAACAAGTGTCTCTCCGACAAAGAAAGCGAAGATCCTTCTTTCGGCATTCATGGCAAGATATACGCTTTCCTGCGGTGTGACATTCTTCGAACTGTTTGCGATGAATAAGTTCTTCAGTGTTCCGGTCGGAAACCGCATATTCGAGATCATCATCTTCGTACTGATCGGAAATCTCTTTGCCATGAGCCTCGGCTGCTGCTTCGGCCTCTTTACGAAAGGCGATGAGAATTCCAGAGATAACAAGGCAACGGCATTTATCATGCTGTCTGTTTTCCTGAGCGGCGAGATGATCGTTCAGCTTCCCGGTCTTCTGGAGAAGAACCTGCCGATCATCAATCAGATCAATCCGGCAACGATCATGAATTTCGCGTTCTACCGTCTGGTCAACTATCCGACATTGAACGGATTCTGGATGAACCTGGTCAAGATCTCGGTTGCAACACTCGTGTTCCTTACGGCCTCGATCATGAAATTAAGGAGAGAAAAGTATGCAGCTTTATAAGAATTTTTTCAAACTGGTCAAAGCGAATAAGATCTCTGTCATAATCGCTACGATCATCATGGCGGTCTATGCCGCAGCTATGATCTTTTCTGCTCCGTATATCATCGATAAGGAGCAGGATACGGCAAGTGAGAAGAGCGCAGATTATAAGAATCTCGGAGTAATATTCCGTGATAATGATGACAGTGAACTGAGCCACGGCGTCCGGAAACTCATTGAGAAATACGGAAGCATCGAAGACGACAAGGATTCTTCCGATGAACATATCAACAACATCCTGTATTTTTCCATCTCGGATTACTTCATCGAGGTTCCGGAAGGGTTCCAGGAGAAGATCGAAGCAGGTGAGGACGTATCCCTCAACTATCAGTCTCACAGCCAGGTTTCCGGTAAGACCTTCAGCTTCGTAAACGATATTGATTCTTTCGTAAACATTTACAGAAGTTACCGCGCGATGGGCCAGGATGCCAAGTCTTCCGCAGAAAAAGCACTGGAAATGACTTTTTCCGATGTCACATTCGGTGTCGTCACAGAGAAGAAGGATGTGCAGCACTCGAACGCACGCGAATATGCAGTATACATGATCCTCATGTATTTCTGCTTCATCTGCCTGTGGGTCCTCGGTATGTCGATCGCATCCGCTATCATTGCCGCCAATAAGAAGGAAGTGTCCCAGCGTATCGATGCGGCTCCCGTCAAGCCGACGCAGAAGACCTGGTCGCAGATGGCCGGACTTCTGACCTGTGCAGTTGCTCTGGTTGCAATCTTCTCGATCTTCAGCTTCGTATATGCCGGTTCTTCGGACATGATGAGCAAATACGGCTGGGTCGTCGTACTGAACCTGATCACGACCACCTTCTACATCAGCGGATTTACGCTTCTGATCTCCTGCTTCCGTCTGAATGCGGGAACACTGAGCCTCATCTGCAACTCCGTCGGACTCTCCATGAGCTTCCTGTGCGGTATCTTCGTACCGTTCTATTTCCTCGGAAGCGGAGTGCAGACATTTGCCCACTTCCTGCCTTTCTTCTGGACCGCCAAGGTATTCAACACGATCTACAGCGGTTCCGGAATGAACTACACCTTCAGCACGGGTTCGATCCTCGCATCATTCGGAGTGCAGATCCTCTTCGGACTGGTCTTCATTATGATCTCTAACGTGATCAAGAAGGCACAGATGGGAAAATCAGCATAAGGTGAGAGAGAAATGCTATAATGCAAGCATGATCAATCGTCTGCTGGATAAATCGATAATCGTAATTCTGTCGGCGGCACTGGTCCTTTTCGGGACAGTGCCGTACGGCAGTTTTTCGCTTTCGTCCGATATCGGAACGAAGGAAGTCGTAACGATCCTGACCGTTTTCATCATCGCGCTTCTTGAGGAAGTTGTCCGAAACAGGATCGTCGGCATACTTCTGGTCGTTGCTTCGGGGGTGCTCGCCGCATATAAGCCGGAGATGTGCGTGCTCATTCCGATATGTATCTACGGAATGTTTTCTGATGAGAATACGGAAAAATCATATCTGGAATTCCACCAAGCGAAGAACCCGCGTGCGTTTGTTTCGGAAATCTTTGCTCAGAGAATCAGCTGGCTGAAGCTTCTGCTGCTGGCAGGAACTTCTGGTATCGCATGCCGTCACTGGTCGGTCTTCCTTATTATTGCGGCAGCAATCCTTGCAATCAGGACGACCTATATGAATACGCAGAAGACAATGCTTACGGATATGTTTGATGATGTCCGCTATGATGCGCAGAAGTCCATGCAGCTGAAGAAAGAGATCTCCCAGAATATGGATATGCAGGTGCGGAATGCCACTCTCGCGGAGAGAAACCGTATCGCCCGTGAGATCCATGATAACGTCGGACATCAGCTGACACGTGCGGTTGTTCAGCTCCAGGCGATCTCGGTCATCAATCAGGATGAGAAGACGAAGCCGTATCTCGAGTCCGTGAGCAGTACGGTCAATGAAGCTATGACGAATATCCGCCGCTCAGTTCACGAACTGCATGACGATTCGATCGATCTTTCAATCGGCATTCATGAGATCGCTTCCGTGATCAAGGACCGCTTTGATGTGACTGTATCCACATCTATCGAGTCTCCGATCCCCAATAACGTAAAGACGGCGATCCTGGGTATCGTCAAGGAAGGTGTCACGAATATTGCGAAGCACAGTAATGGCAAGAAGGTACGCCTTGAGGTCGTAGAGAACGTGACATTCTGGCGCGTGCTTGTCTCGGACGACGGCAAGAGCGATCTTGTGGACTACTCGCGTCCGTCGGACTTTGCGGCACTTGAAGGCGAACACGGTATCGGATTATATAATATCAATTCCCGTGCAGTCTCCGTGGGTGGAAGAACCTCCATTCAGGGCGGCAAGAACGGGTTCCATATCACGGTGACGATCCCGAGAAAGGATCAGTCAGGCAAGGAGGAAAGAAAATGAGGATCATGATCGTGGATGACGATCCACTCGTAAACCAGTCATTAAAGATCATTCTGGAGCAGGATGGCGAGATCGAGGTCGCCGGCATGTACGGAAGCGGAAGAGAAGCCATTGCCGCGTATCCGGAGGTCAAGCCGGATGTAGTGCTTTCGGATATCCGTATGGAGGATACTGACGGTCTGGACGCGACAGCACAGATCCTGAAGATCGATCCTCAGGCAAAGGTGATCCTTCTTACGACATTTCTCGATGACGAGTATATCAACCGTGCGCTGAAAGTCGGCGCCAAGGGCTATATCCTCAAGCAGGACTGTGCCTCGCTTTCTTCTGCAGTTCACGCTGTTTATGAGGGACAGACCGTATTCGGCGGAAAGATCGTCGAGCGGCTTCCGGATCTTCTTAACAGAAGTGAATCCTTCCGCTGGGAAGACTTCGATATTTCCCCTAAGGAAAAAGAACTTGTCGAGCTCGTAGCCGAGGGCCTTTCCAATAAGGAGATCGCCCAGAAGATGTTCCTCGGTGAGGGGACTGTACGTAACATGATCAGCTCCGTATTAAGTAAACTCGATCTCCGCGACCGTACCCAGCTCGCGTGCTTTTACTACCAGCGCATCAAGATCTGATGAATGAAAAGTCACAAAAGATCTTTATGTTAGTGGTACAATAGGGAAAGCCTGATAAGGGTAAAGGAGAAGAGTATATGAAAATAAAACGATTTGCCGCCTCACTGGCTGCAGTGAGCATCCTGCTCTGCGCCTGCGGAAAGAAGGATGATAAAGAGAAAAAAGCGAAACTGTCGAAAGATACTTCGGATGTGACATCGGCCGTGTCAGATGAAACTGATGCTGCTGATTCCAAAGACGTAAAAGATGCCACGGATTCCACAAAATCTGCAGATGATACCGAGCCGACGGAATCGGAGTTCAAGCCGGCCTTTGATCTGGATAAGGATCTGTATGCATTCTATGGCGATGATTCCTATAAGCTTCATTCGCGCCTGACATGTGTTCTTTCACTTCTGACCAGCTGGTCGACGATCCTGGATCTGGATGTGGAAGATAAGACCTTCCAGGGCGAGTATACTAGTGCCACAGGAAAGATCGACGGTGATGGATATGATTGCCTGGAATGCAATTTTAACGGTACGATCGATGGATTTACACGCGTCAATGCATATTCTTTTTCCACGCACGTAACTAAGTTTGAGACCAAGAAGTTCGAGCCGAGAGAAGAGAAGTATATGGACAGCCCGGCTACGGTCACCTATTCAGATCCGTATGGTTTTATGGAGCCGGATGAACTGATTCTGTACCTTCCCAATGCGCCGGTTGCAGAAATTCCGAAGGAAGTTACGGAGTGGATCGAGATGAATGCGGAGTTCTCCGATACTCTGGACAATTATGTGCTTTATAACCCGAAGGATGCCACGGCATTCCTGGTTTCTGCAGACACATTCAGCTCAAAGACCCGTCAGGTAACGGCTTCTGATCTTGATAAGCTTCCCGAGAGCATGCTCGACAAGCATAACGGTGTTACAGTCAGCTTTGACAAGACTTCTCTGACTGCTTCTCTCAAAAGAGGAAATGCCGAGTATAAGGATCTGCACATCTGTGGCAGCCAGAACAGGGAAGACATCCTGTATCTCTATGGATCTAACAATCATGGACATACTGTCATTCTTCAGATTGCCCCCGGAGAAAAAATAATGACCGTGCTTGAGTCAAATGATCCGGAGCTTGCTGCAGGTACTCTGATCACTCTGTCCTGATTGAAGGATAAATGAAGGATGCGGGGAAGAAGATCAGAAGAGCTTCTTCACGATCGTATCGAATATATCGGAAACATCCAGACCGTCGTCTTTCTTTTTGGAAGCGGCGGTCTTCTTCGTGGTGGTCTTCTTAGCAGTAGAAGATTTCTTAGCAGTAGAGGCTTTCTTAGTGGTGGAAGCCTTAGTTGTGGTAGTGGACTTCTTTGCCGTAGTCTTCTTGGCTGATGAAGTGCCTGCCGACGAGCCGGATACCGAGCGGAAAGAACCGAGGACCTTCGCTTCCTTGGCGACCTTCGACGGGAATTTGCTCTTGTCTTCAGTAATGACGATGACTTCGTGCTTTAATCCTGCGTGATATCCGATCAGGAAAGCCATCATGGGAATCAGTTCGGAAGAAGATGCGATCTCGACATACTCGATCTCCGCTTTTACATCTTCGAGGGCTTCCTTGATGGAAGCAGAAAGAGTTTTCTTACCCTTTACATAGAGGAAGACCAGATGGTCCGTCTTTAAGAGCTTCTCCGCTCCGGAAAAGTCGATTTTGCTACTCTCTGTAAGTGAAACCAGTACGTACTTCATATGTGCCCCTCCCAAACCTGATGCTTTTTCCTCATTATATCATTCCTAACATGCGGGGAAACAGAAAATAGACCCCGCTATTTATCCATGCTCCATGTGTTTCTTCCTTAAGGAGAAGAATAGAATGTTTACAAGGCAAGAAGAAATGGAAAAAGAAACTGAAGCAAGGATGTGACTTCATGGACTTAGACAAAAGGCTTCAAATGATCCGCTTATGCGAGGCAATGCAAAACTTCCCCCAGCTGAGCGAGCGGATCGGACTAGAGGATCAGTCGACCTTCCACGGACGACTGATCAGACAGAATACAACACCTCCACTTTCATCGAAAGAGCCCGCATGAGTGAGACATGCGGGCCCTCTTTATATTCTGTAAAAATCTATCAAGTGGCTGGTCAGGACTGCTTGAAATCTTCCTTCTTCAGTTCGCCCTCGGCAATGGCGTTATCGATCCAGAGACGGAGAGAGTCGATGGTCAGAGCCATGCGGTCAAGCTCGTTCTTGATCTCGATGAAATCCGGGAGCTCATCGTCGTGGATCTTACCGTCAACGGTGATCTCGATGAGACGGTTCTTATTCTTATCAATGGAATTGAGTGTCGCAATCATCTCAAGAGTGATCTGGGACAGTTCCTTCGGAACGACTTCGGGAACATATTCCTGTCCGATCGGGCACTCGTGGGAGCAGAAATAGTTGCACAGTGAAGGGTTCTTATAGCAGTCGGCCATAGCTAGGATCTCTTCCGGATGAGGAAGTGTTTTCTCGTTCTCGATCTTCTCGATGCGGTCTGCAGAGATGTACTGCAGCTTCTCGGAAGCGGCGTCGCGCGTAAGGTTCTGTGCCTCACGACTGATCTGATAAATGTTCTTGTTTTCCTTAATTGATTTTCTTCCCATTTTCCGCTCCAACCTATATTTTGAAATTCAAAGCAAATTAGATGACCCTAAAGGGGGACCTGAACCATTTTTTGCTTGACACAGTAGATTATAAACTATAGTCAGAACAAAAGGAATAAGCCCGTAACGGTTATTTCTAAATTTGTTTAAAAAATCAAGAGGAATTATCCGCCGGATTCATTTATCATTAATATGAGAGACTATGAGCTAGTAAGAGGGAATAAGCTCTATACGTAAAGAGAACGTATTATGAAACAACTAACGACCATCGCGTGATCGAAAAAGTGCTACAGAGATACGCGAGCGATGAAGGAGGAAAAGCTATGAGAAATTATGAGTATGTAAATGGCAAAAGAGTACGCGAGAGAGGCTTCTTCGCCAGATGGGGCCACAGACTGTTCGTACTTATGGCCATCATCGGAATAATATGTGTCCTCACATTCTTCTTCGGCTGGGGCAAGTCCAAAGGCGTGAAGAATGGCGGTTCAAGAGAAGCGATCATCGCTGAGGAAGAGAAGTTCCACGGAATCATCCTGACAAGAGATAACGTCATGGAGCAGTTGCAGGAGATCTCCGAGCTGATGACCTACTCCGAGGATTACGCGGGAACCGCGAATGTTGTGGATAACCTTCAGATCCCGTACACGGACTTTGATATCTGGGGTACACAGCATAAGATCCAGATCGTTTATGCCGGAACCATCAAGGTCGGCTACGATCTTAACGATCTGAAGACAGTGGTTAACAACCAGAAGAAAGAGATCTATATTACGATCCCGGATAAGCCAATCGTAGATAACAATCTCCCGCAGGAGAAAGTTACGGTCATGCAGGACAACAATGTGTTTAACCCGATCCGTGCAGACGAAGTAACCGTCCGCCTTGCCGAGGTAAAAGCACAGCAGCTCGAATCTGCCGAGAGAAACGGCATCTACGAGAAGGCCGAGAAACATTTTAAAGAGATCATTATCAACACACTTGCCAAAGTGCACAGCGAGTATAAGGTCGTGTTCCTCTCTCCGACGGAACAGCCACCTAAGGAAACCACGATAGACACCTCTGTAGCACAATAATTGCGGATCAAACCGCAAGGAAGAAGGACCGTCCTTTGAAAAAAGCGACGGTCCTCTTTTTATATTCTTCCGGACTCTTTTTTTTATATATGGTTGGTGCTATAATAGCGCGGGCGCGAAGAAGGACACTTCTTGCACATAAGACCCGAAGAAGAAGGAGAGAATCGTGGATAAAGCGGAGAACAGGGGATTTCATGCGGTCGCGGCATTCTTTAAGAAGAATACTGTCGTGTGTATCGCGGCGCTTCTTGCCATCGTGACGGCTTTCTTTGTCCCGCCGGATAAAGAGTATCTCCACTATTTCGACCTTCGTACACTGACATGTCTTTTCCTGACACTTGCCGTGATCTGTGCGCTCAAGGACATCCGTTTCTTCGGGATCGTAGCGCAGAGGATCGTCGTCACGACCGGAAATCTGAGACTTCTGGCTCTTGCCCTCGTATATATCACATTCATCGGATCCATGCTGATCGCCAACGATATGGCGCTCATCACATTCCTTCCGCTCGGATACTTTGCTCTTTCGGTAACGAAAAATGAGGAGAAGATGGCGTATATCTTCATCCTTCAGAATATCTCCGCGAACCTGGGCGGTATGCTTACACCGTTCGGAAACCCGCAGAATCTATATCTTTACTCGCATTACGGCATTCCGACGGGTGAGTTTATGAAGATCATGTTCCCGCCGTTTATCCTGGCGATCGCCATGCTGACGGCAGCCTGTTTCCTGCTCCCGCGAACGAAACTGGTGATCCGTGATGATTCCGGCCAGACTCTGAATAAGAAGAGGACCGCGCTTTATCTGACGCTCTTTGCGTTCTCCCTTCTGATCGTATTCCGTCTGATCCCGTACTGGGTCGGACTGATCATCATTCCGCTGGTACTGGTCTTTGCTGATAAAAAAGCATTTGCCGAGGTGGACTACGGTCTTCTTTCGACATTCGCGCTTTTCTTTGTTTTCTCGGGAAATATGGCCAGGATCCCTGCTGTTCAGGACTTCGTGGGAAGCCTTCTCGGAAGGTCCCCGATGCTCGTCAGTATCGGGTCCTGTCAGGTCATCAGTAATGTCCCGTCGGCGATCCTGCTTTCAAGGTTTACCGGCAACTATAAGGAGCTGCTTCTCGGAGTAAATATCGGTGGAACGGGTACCCTGATCTCGTCTCTGGCGAGCCTTATAACGTTCAGCCACTACCGGACTCTGCACCCGGGACACACGAAGAAGTACCTTCTGCTTTTCGCGGTGATGAATCTGCTGTTCCTGGTTGTCATGAGCGTTATGGCATGGTTCTTCTTCCGCTAATCTGATAGAATAAACATCTGGAGGTTATTCGTATGAACAGTCATGTGATTACAATCGGACGCGAATTCGGTTCGGGCGGACATGAGATCGGCATGAAGCTTGCCGAGCGTTTGGGTGTGCCGTTTTATGACAGAGAACTGATCACACTTGCCTCCGAGCAGGGCGGTCTGGATCCCAAACTCATCGAAAAAAATGAAGAGGGTGCACACCGTATCTCGGAAAAGGGAAAGTCCAGAATGCCTTTCTTCTCCCTGTCTTACACGCCGGATGTTTCCGATGCGATCCATCTTCAGCAGTGCAGGGTGATCAAGGATCTGGCGGCAAAAGGTCCATGTGTGATCGTTGGACGATGCGCGGATTTCGTGCTCAGAAACGAAGGCAGTATCAATATCTTTATTGCAGCGAGCATGCCCTATAAGATCCGAAGAAAGAGAAAAGTCGCCATTGAAAAGGCTGATTATACGGACGAACAGATGGAGCGGTATATCAATGACATGAATGCAGCAAGAGCAAATTACTACAACCATTACACGAATCAGAAATGGGGGTCGAGCGCGACATATCATCTGTGCGTTCACTCGGATCTGGTAGATGTAGACGGCGCCGTGGAGACGATCCTGGCATATCTGAACAGCGTAAAGTGAGGAAAGAATTATGAGTACAAAAGTTTTTATCGACGGGAGTGAAGGAACCACCGGTCTTCGGATCTTCGAGAGATTCAAGGGCAGAGACGATATTGAGATCTTAAAGATCGATTCAGAGCTGAGAAAGGATCCGGAAGAGAGAAGAAAGTTCATCAATTCTTCGGACATCACATTTCTGTGCCTGCCGGATGCAGCATCCAGAGAAGCAGTCAGCCTGATCGATCCCGAAAACGATCACACGGTCATTATTGATGCGTCGACTGCGCACAGAACCGAAGAGGGCTGGGCATATGGTTTCCCGGAACTCTCCGATGCACATCTTGAAGCCATTAAGACGGGGAACCGTATTGCCGTTCCGGGCTGTTATGCATCCGGTTTTATCGGACTGGTATATCCGCTGATCGCAGGCGGCATCATCTCCAAGGATTACCCGGTATCTGCCTTTGCGCTTTCCGGTTATTCCGGAGCAGGTAAGAAGACGATCGCTGTCTATGAGAGTTCTGACCGTCCGGTGGAGTTTGCGTCCGGAAGAGAGTACGCACTTACCCAGCAGCATAAGCACCTTAAGGAAATGAAGGCCATCACGGGTCTTTCCAGAGCTCCGCTGTTCTCGCCGATCATCGATGATTACTATAGCGGCATGGTCGTTTCCGTTCCGTTCTTTGCGGACATGCTCAGTAAGAAGATGACTCCTTCGGAGCTCCTTGAGTATTTCCGTGAGTATTATGCAGGTAAGGATTTCATCAAGGTCACTGCTGCAGACGATGAGACAGCTGCCAGCGGATTCCTCGCAGGTAACCAGCTTTCCGGCTGGGACGGCATGAAGATCTATGTTACCGGTAACGAAGAACGCATCGTGGTATCTTCGCAGTTCGACAACCTCGGCAAGGGCGCGTCCGGTGCGGCGATCCAGTGCATGAATATTCGTCTCGGATGTGATCCGGCCAAAGGACTGAATCTTTGATGAGTAATGATTCCTTAAAGACGCAAGCACAGAAGCGCAGGCAAAGCACGCTCTTTGTCTGCCAGGCAGGTATCATCGCGGCACTTTATGTCGCACTGACATTTGTGTTCGCGCCGATCTCCTTTGGTGCTGTGCAGGTGCGTATTGCAGAAGCGCTTACGATTCTTCCGCTCTTTACTCCTGCGGCGATCCCGGG
>JAILHZ010000173.1 GCA_024695545.1 Clostridiales bacterium | reverse complement strand
ATGTTTAAGATTGCGGACGAGGCCTATGCGGTCTCGAATGCCCGTGATGAGGTAAAAGCACTCGCCACCGCAGTGATCGGATGTAATGAAGAAGATGCGGTCGCCCACTTCCTGGAAGGGAGAATATCCGAATAGGAAAGTGGTACGATATGATTGTACGCTGGTAAGAACTAAAGAGAATTCATCGAGAAACGATTGAATGGAGAACTGGACGAATGAAAGTTGATAAATATGTAAAAGGTGCAGTACGGCAGTTCGCGTACTGGTTTGCGCATGGCACGATCGGCGGAAACCTGCTTTCCGGGATCGACTATCTGGAAGATATTCAGGAAGAGAGTTCTTTTGCAGAGGCGGCTTTCATCGTCTTCATGAACAATCTCGAGTACGACGAGACAGGTGTCACGAATTATAAGGAAGCGGAATTCCGCGCGGCGCAGTACGTCCGCAGTTATTGCGATCCTTCCTACACGGTAGAACCGCCGTTTGAACCTTGGGAAACTGAGGGCGATCCGGTAAGTTCCGAGAACTGGAACAGGTGATGATATGGTAATTCTAATTACAGGCGCATCTCACACGGGAAAAACTGTTCTCGCGCAGCGGATGCTGGAGAAATATAAGTACACATATCTTTCGGTCGACCATCTGAAGATGGGCCTGATCCGAAGTGGCAACACGGAACTTACTCCGATGGATGACGATAAGCTCACTGACTATCTCTGGCCGATCGTCAGGGAGATGATCAAGACAGCGATCGAGAATAAGCAGAACATGATCGTCGAAGGCTGCTATATTCCGTTTGACTGGCGGAAGGATCTTGATGAGGAGTATCTTTCGGAGATCCGTTTTATCTGCCTGGCTTTGAGTGATGCGTACATCGATGAGGATTTCGATGCCATCACTTCCCATGCGTCCGATGTCGAGGATCGTCTGGATGATTCAGACTGCACGAAGGAATGGCTCAAGGAGTGTAATCACGACTTTATCGAAGGTTTTAAGAAGGCAGGGGAGACGGTCACGATCATCGAATCGGATTATGAGAAGACGATCGAATCACTTTGCACGACGGATTGCTTTATCGAGCATATGGCGCTATTTGTAAATGATGTTGAGAAGGGAAGAGACTTCTTCGTGAAGTATCTCGGAGGAGTTTCGAATTCCGGTTACCACAACAAGACTACCGGTTTCCGATCTTACTTCATTACCTTTGGAAACGGAGCCCGTCTCGAAGTCATGAGTAAGCCGGGCGTTCTGGATCCTTCAAAAGAACAGGAACGGACAGGATTCGAGCACATCGCTTTTTCCGTGGGAAGTAAAGAGCGTGTCGATGAACTGACGAAGATCCTTCGGGAAGACGGATACGAAACACTCCGCGGGCCGAGAACGACCGGAGACGGATACTATGAGTCCTGTATCGTCGGCATCGAAGGAAACCATATAGAGATCACCGTGTAAACCACCGGCACCTATTTCGCAATTTGATTCGATGCTACAATGAAGAAAAAACGAGGTACATCGTATGGTACACACAGATAGAGGCATTTCTTTAGCCGCAGATGTTATGGCTCCGCGCAAGGTCTGATAAGGACGACACCTTCACGGAGCAAGTAAATCGGGATCGTCCGGTCAGGCTTTACGCTGCTTAGAAAACAAATCTTTTTTCTAGGAGTAAAGCCATGAGAAAACTATCAATAATCAAAGAACTTCGAAGCTTCCTGCTTCTTTGGTCCTCACAGACTGTGTCCCAATTGGGTACAGCCATGACGGACTATGCGCTCATTATCTGGGTCTACGAAAGGTCCGGAACTGCGTCAAGTGTAACAATGTTAACCTTGTGCGCGTTCCTTCCGACAATCCTTTTCCGCTTTCTGGCGGGCACATTTGTGGACCGGAAAGACAAGAAGCGCATCATGCTGATCACGGATCTGATCGCCGCATGCGGATCGCTTTCGGTCCTTCTTCTATATTCGGGAGCCGTGCTTGAAGTATGGCATCTCTATGTGATCAATATCATCTTAAGTTTCATGAATTCCTTCCAGGTTTCGGCCTCCTATGTCGCGACCTCTCTTCTCGTGCCGAAGAAGCACTATGCCCGGGTCGGCGCGCTTTCCGGCATCTCCGGATCTGTCATCGCGATCCTGGCCCCGGCACTCGGAAGTATCCTTCTGGTCTTTGGCGGCCTTAAGCTGGTCCTGATCATCGACCTGATCAGTTTCGCTGTGGGATTTCTGACGCTTCTTCTTTTCATCAGGATTCCCAGAACGCCGCAGGAGGAGAAGAAAGAACAGGAATCTTTCTGGAAAAGCAGCCAGGACGGTATCCGCTTCCTGAAAGATAGTAAGGCACTTCTTCATCTGACGCTGTTTATCGCGGTCGTGAATCTCTTTGCCAAGCTGGGAAATGACGGCATGCTGGCGCCCTATATCCTCGGACGGACCGGCAACGACCAGAAGCTCCTCGGTCTCGTACAGGCTTTCACATCGGCAGGGATCTTGCTGGGAAGCCTCCTGATGATAGTACGAAAACCGGCGAAAAGAAAAGCGCGGCTGATCTTCATCACCTGTGCCATCATCTTCTCCGGCGATCTGTTTCTGAGTGTGACAGAAATCCCGGCCATCTGGTGCATCGCCCAGTTCGGCACCTATGCGGTGGCGGCGATCATGAACATCCATATGAATACACTCATGCGGGAAAGTGTCCCGGTCTCGATGCAGGGAAGAGTATTCTCCGCGCAGGATACTCTCCAGAATTGCACGAATCCCTTGGGACTGTTTCTCGGAGGCATCCTGGCGGACTATGTGTTCGAGCCCTTCATGAAGACGGAGTCCACGATCCAGAAGCCCCTTTCCGTGCTTTTCGGATCGGAAAGCGGATCGGGGATAGGTCTTCTGTTTTTCATCGTAGGCACACTCGGGATCCTCATCAGTATCACCCGTCTGAGAAAAAAGGTTTATCAGGAACTGGACATACCGTCTGGTTCGTGATAAAGTTTACCTAACGAGTGTTAGGTAAACTTGCAGGGAGGTACGCACATGACATCGGAAGGAACCAAAGAACGGATATTGAACACGGCTTTAGAAATGTTTTCGGAGAAGGGATATTCTGCCGTGTCCATGCGCGATATCTCCGGCGCCGTCGGGATCCGGGCCAGCTCGCTCTACTATTACTTCAAAGGCAAGCAGGACATCTTCGATGCCCTGATCGCTCGGGCGGAGGCTCTGAAAGACGGCATAAAAGAAAGCTTTGCTAAGGCACTGGGCCATACGGAAAGCATAAAGATGGAAGACTTCGTCCGTATCGGAGGACTCCTGGTGACAGGGTACTATCGAAGCGAGAAGATCGCGTCTCTTCTTCAGATGCTGGAAAGCGAACGCTTCCACGATGAGAAAGCAGATGAAACATGGAAGAAGATGCTCTTTACGGAGCCGATCGAAAACCATATGCAGGTATTCCGCATGCTTTATGAGAAGGGTCTGATCAAGGAAAAAGACGCGGAAGGATTAGCCGCCGAGTATCAGGGGATCATCGTTCTCGGGTATTTCACAAATGACATCGATCGCGTGAAGGATTCCCTCACATCTTTCTACAAAAGATATTTCAAATAACGGAGAAATACATGAAAGTATACAGAACGAAAAAGGCCGGTGATAAGATCATCGAGACCTACGATCAGCTTCTCTCGAAGTGGGGCTGTGAGATAAAGGAACGGGATATTCAGACCGGATATGGAACCACACATGTGATCGAGACCGGCACAGAAGACGGAACGCCCATGGTGCTTTTCCATGGTGTCGGAGATGACTCTGCGCTCATGTGGATCTTTAATGCAAAAGCACTCGGGACGAAACTTCATCTTTATGCGGTAGACACGATTGGTGGTCCGGGGAAGAGCCGGCCGAATGAGAACTATAGCAAGACATTCGACGATGTCCGATGGATCGATGAAGTTGTAGAACAACTGGGCATCGGTCAGGCTTATTTTGCAGGAGTATCGATGGGCGGTTATCTGGTGCAGCTGTATTCTTTACGAAGACCGGAAAAGGTCATAAAAGCGATCAGTATTTCCAGGGCTGTGGCAGCGGCTACGAAGAATAATACCATGAAGGCCATGATGAAGATCTTCCTGCCGGAGGCGCTTTTCCCGACGGATAAGAATGTCATCAAACTTCTAAAGAAATTAAGCGGCACGAACTATGCGGTGTTTACCGAAAATGACCTGATCCTTCAGCACTATAAGTGTCTCATTAAGGGCTTCAACAACATGGCAATGGGATGCCATAAGGTGCAGGGATTTACTCCTGAAGAGGTGGATCAGATCCGCGATAAAGTCGTTTATCTGGTCGGTGAAGAAGATCCTTTCGAGAAGATCGGAGGAAAGGCATTACTTCAGCAATACCAGATGAATGCGACGTTCTACAAAGACGCCGGTCACGGACTCAATCACGAACTGGCAGATGAGATCAACCAGAAGATATTGGAGATTGTTTCCTAAAACTGCGTTACAATCAGGATAGCGATAATGAGAACAGGAGGGATGACCATGAAACATTGTGGCACGAAAACGCTGGAAACTGAGCGCCTGATCTTGAGGCGGTTCAGAGAGGATGACGCGGAATCGATGTTCCGCAACTGGGCATCCGATCCTGAGGTAACGACATTCCTGACCTGGCCGACACATACGAGTGTGGATGTCACGAAACACGTGCTTTCGCTGTGGCTTCCGGAATATGAGAAACCGGATTACTATCACTGGGTGATTACCCTGAAAGAGAACGGGGATGAGCCGATCGGTACGATCCATGGCCTTATCAAGGAGGACCTCGAACTCGTGACGGTGGGATACTGTCTTAGTCGGAATTACTGGCACA
>JAILHZ010000136.1 GCA_024695545.1 Clostridiales bacterium | reverse complement strand
TGATCTTCTCACCGGCTTCGCCCTCGAGCTTCTCTACGAAGATCTCGTCGCCCTCGGCAACCTTGTACTGCTTGCCGCCTGTCAGAATAACTGCATACTGCATAAAAACGTTTCCCTCCTGTTCATCCAGTCTCGCTGTCTAATCCTAGGCACTGTAGCTTCTCCGTGCGAAAAGCACTAAAAAAAGGCACAGATTTAGGAGCCCGGCACATGCGGTCACCGAAATAGAATACCATGCGATCAAGAGTACGTCAAGCATAAATATTTATATATATAGAAAAGCACTTCTCCCCCCGGCACAAGACACGTCGGGCCGGCTTTCCTTATTTGATCTTCTTCACCGAGGCGCCGAAATCAATGACAGCCTTGAGACGCACATTTCTCGGCTCGCCCGTGTACTCTTCCTTCATTCTCTCGAGGAGCATGCGGACCGCCGTCTGTCCGATCTTTCTGATCGGCTGGATACCGATGGTCAGAGTCGGGTTATACACATGTGCGATCGTCTGGTTCTCAAATCCGACGAAAGATACATCGTCCGGGATTACCAGCTTCTTCTCGTTGATATACATTACAGCGCCGCAGGTAAGGTCATTGCCGCTGGCAAAGACAGCTGTCGGCTTATACTTTCTCTGCATGAAGTGCATCATGGCTATATAGCCGCTCTCTTCTGAGACATTCTCGAGATAGAGGAGATCCTGATCAAGCGTGATCCCCGCCTCATCGAGAGCCTTCTTATATCCCGTCACACGGTCATCCGTCGTGATAAATCCCGAGGTACCGCCGATGAAACCGATCCGGTTGTGACCGTTATCGATCAGGTGCTTCGTGATGCGGTATGCGATGTCGACATTATCGATGGTGACGGAATCGCAGGAGATTGCCGGATACTCCATATCAACGAAAACGATCGGAACATCTGCTTTCGTCGCGCGGTCGATATCTTCCTGGCGCACGTTCATCGGCTGCATGATGATGCCGTCGACCTGCTTGTTAATAAGGAAATTGATTTTATCAGAAGCGCCTGTCGGATCGCCCTGATTGTAATCACAGATGATCATACTGTATCCGTTGGCGTAGAGCTCCTGGTCAATATAGGAAAGGATCGATACGCCATAGTAGTCCGCAAGACTCGGAATCAGCACACCGATCGACATGGTCTTTCTGGTCTTCATGCCGCGCGCGACCGTATTGACCTGATAATTCAGAGTCTCGATCGCCTGTTCGATCTGGGCGCGGTTCTCCTCGAGAACGTTTCCTCCGTTAATAAACTTGGAAACCGTCGAAATGGAAACTCCCGCCATTTTAGCAACGTCTTTAATCGTAGATGACATAGGCCCTATCCTCCCCGGTCAAAACATCATCCAATAAAGGCATGAATATAAAACTACGGACAGTGTCTCCCCCAGAGCGCCTCTCTTGATTATCCTGCGCATGAACGATGCCACCAGCAGGGATAATGCCAGCAAGAGGATCTGCATAGCACATAGTCCTCTATCTATTATAATCGAGAAAACGAAAACAATCACCATCGGAACGAAACGTATCGCGGAAAATTTTACGGAATCAAGAACACTTTGTCGTGTTCCCTGGATCCTTCCGAAGAAATTGTCGGCAAGCTGCAGTGTGAACATCGCCATGCCGGTCATTACAGAAAGCAGAAGCGCCACCAGCAGCATGATGTCCGGCTTTAAGAATCCGGCGCCTTTCCACAGCAGTGTCAGCATGAATACTGCCGCGGCAAGGAGTGCTGTAAACAGCATATGGATCTGCCACATGGAGCGGTTGGATCTGACCTTTCTGTTCTTTATCTTCCGGACAAAAGGAAGGAGGAAGAATGCCGAGCTCAGGAGTGACACACAGATCCACAGAAGCAGCACGATATGAAAGGATGTCTTTTTATTCGCAACAAGATACATCGCCGGAAGGCTGATGATGCCGCCGAGGAATATCTGCAGCGCCAGAAGATGATTCAGTGAACTTCTGTATTTATCTGCAATGGAGCGTCCGCGGATCTTGCCGTCACGGCCGCGCTCACGCTTCACGGGCTCACCTTCTTCAGTCGGAGCGGAAGGATCTTTTCCCGGTTCTTTTCCGTTCACCGGAACAAACTTCTTATTCGCCGGAAGTGTCGCGGCATAAAGGAAGAATGCAACGATCGTCAGAATCGTACAGACCGTCTTCATGACCCATGTCAGAAGCGGGCCGTTCGAGACGCCGTCTTCTTCCAGAACATAGTTCTTAATGTAGTTCGCCATATATGTCTGCATGACGGGGCTGTTGATCGTGAGAACAGATGCGATCTGCTGGTCGCTTCTGTCACCTTTTCTCGCATAGTAACGCTTCGCGTCCGACGACAGGAAAAGTTCCGGTGCCGATCCGCTTGCCTTCGTACCTGAAGTAAACTTCGTATCCTCGCCGGACAGTCTCTCATAGAGCGCATCCACGGACTGGTTCTGCACGGAGAATATCGCGACACGGCAGGAAGGATCCTTTGTTCCGATCTCGCCGAATTCAGATACATCCATCTTCGGGCAGATCAGGACAAGATCCGAGATCTTCTCATTTTCCGATGCGATAGTAAAACCGGACTTTGCATAGTCTCCTTCGAGGATCAGCACAACAGATCCTACCGAGTCCGAACGCAGCACTTTGTCGATCTTCTTCCTCATCTGTTCTTCCGGACAGGAACTGTCGATCACGAAGTACGAAGAGACATCCAGCTGCGAGAAGAGCTGGCTGTAGTCCATCTGCGGAAACATGATATCTTCATGGACGAACATCAGCGCCGCGCGTCCCGTCGATCCGTCATTTCTTCTCGGGAGCAGGATAAAAAGCGACGATACGATCAGTATCACTGCAAGAAGAATAACGCAGATGATGCGGAGCCGTCGGGTCTTCTTCATCAGTTACTCCATGCTGACCAGACGGTCACCGAGCGCACGGATATCCTCCGGCCCGAGGATCAGGATCATGTCATCCTTGTTCACGACGGAAGAAAGCTTCTCCACGATGGCATCCTTCGACTCGAAGAAGATAGCGTGTCCGCCTCTTCTGTTGATCTCATCCGCGATATCCTTCGAGGAGATATCACCCGGATTGACTTCACGGTCGGAGAAGATCTCATCAAAGAAGACATCCTCACACGGCAGAAGCGATGTGACATAATCCTCGAAAAGCACTTTTGTACGGCTGAATGTCAGCGGCTGGAAAACGACCCAGGTCTTATTGTGCGGTACATGGGATGCCGCATCGAGTGTCGCTCTTGCAGCACTCGGATGATGTGCATAATCGGTGACGACCATCGCACCTTTGAAGGTACCCTTGATCGTGAAACGGCCCTCAGCCCCGGTAAAGGAGGACAGTGCTTTTGCAGCGGCCTGAGCGGTACCTCCTGCAAGAGAAGCACACGCGATTGCCGTCAGCGCATTGTACACATTATGTGTGCCCGGGATCGCGAGCTGGATGTGTGTGTACGGGCGTCCCTTGAAGAGGACATCAAATCCCGCCTTACCATCTTTATACTCGATATTCGCTGCGCAGAAATCCGGTTCTCTCTTGAAGAAACCGAAGCCCTCTCCCTCAAGTCCTGTCGTCAGGATCCTGGGCTCTTCCATGCCGACCTTCGCACGGCAAGCCGGGATACGCTTCACACACTCCTGCACATTCTTGTCACCGGCAGGAATAACGAGCGTTCCCTCCGGAGAAAGCTTCTCGGTAAACTCGGCAAATACATCGATAACTTCATCGATGCTGCCGTAGCAGTCAACATGGTCATAGTCGATATTTGTGATCGCTGCGATGGTGGAGTAAAACTCCAGGAACGATCTGTGATACTCACACGCTTCCGATACAAGAAGCTGGTCCTTGGAACCGAGATACACACTTCCGCCAAAAGCATCGAGTTCCGCACCGAGATGCACGGTCGGATTCGCGCCACTTTCCAGAAGAATCAGGGAGACCATCGAAGTGGTGGTGGTCTTGCCGTGAGTTCCGGAGATATTGATCACGTTTGCGAAGTTTCTGGTGATCAGACCTAAGAACACAGATCTCTCCATGACCGTAAGTCCGTTCTTTCTGGAATAGTCCAGTTCAGGGTTGCCGGGAAGGATCGCCGCAGTATGTACGACGATGTCCGGAGCAAACTCCTTAATATTTTCTTCACTGTGATGACCGTACACCTTGACGCCGATTCCCTCGAGTTCACGTGTACGCTCCGACGGATGCATATCCGATCCGCCGACGATCAATCCGTAATTACATGCGATGCGGGCCAGACCGCTCATGCTGATACCGCCGATTCCGACAAAAAAAACACGCTTGCCGGAGGGCAAGTCTCTCATACCTTCTGCCATACTATTTCTCTCCAATTAACCGGTTATTCGGTAATTCCTTAAAAAATAAAGATACCATGGTGAAATGCGGACGCATTTTCCTTCCTATTATACCCTTTTTTCGACAATATATGATGAATATCCTACAAAAATGTGATATCCTACAAAATAACGGGTATATAGGGTGTATTATCAGGAGGCAGACATGGAAATTTCGGACATTGTCATTCGCAGACTATCTTTAGAGAGCAAGATGAAGGCCATCGTTTCCATCACCTTCGATCACCAGTTTGTTGTCCATGATGTTAAGGTCGTTGAGGGCAACAACGGGCTGTTTATCGCGATGCCCAGCCGCCGTACTCCCGAGGGAGAGTATAAGGATATCGTTCACCCGATCAATTCCCAGTTCCGCGATCAGATCTCCGCACAGGTCCTTGCCAAGTATAAGGAAGCCATTGACCAGCTGTCACAGCAGGTGGCGGACATCCCCACACGCGAACAGTACTGAAACACCTCGAAAATTAGTGCTTTTCAACAAATACGGCCGGATCAGTATCCGGTCTTTTTTTGTGTATAATTATGTAAAGTAAAAATGACAAACGAGGGGTGCATATTATGAAACGAATTGTTTCCTTTCTCTTATGCGGTTCAGTGATCCTTTCTCTGGCCGGCTGTTCAAAGTCGACAGAGGAAACAAAGAAGACGAAGAAGCCAAAGGTCACCACAGAGGAAACGGAAGATCCTTCCGATACCGAAACAGAAACTTCTGAATCCTCTTCTGAAGATACCGATCCCACCACAACGGAGACAACTGCTCCTGAGAACGTGTTCGCTGTAGATCATTCTCTCGAGACACTCGGGCTGAATTATCCTATCGAGTACTGGGACTTCACCTCCGCCTTCAGTGCGGCAGATGAGCAGACTAACTATCTCCGTCTTTCCATAGACCAGCTCTTCTTTGAAGACGGATCTCCATACGACAAACTCCAGACTGCCATCACGAATGACACATCGGCACTGATGAACGCCACAAGCGATAAGTACGAAACCGCCGCCGATGCTTTTCTGAAAGATGCCAAGGATGGGAAAACTGTTGATAACAACGAATACGATTTCAAAACAGCACTTTTCCGATCCGACTCACAGGTCTTCTCTTTCGCGGTAACCTCCTTCGCCGATCAGAAGGAAAACGAATTCCGCGCATTTAACTACCTTTCTTCGGACGGCAGTCCGATTACACTGGACGATGTCGTGCTGGACAAGAGCGCGCTGGCAGGTTATGTTGACATGCTCTTTAATCTCCCGGGTGCAGATGCGGAATACAAATCCTGGCTGACAGGAATCGAGAACAGCATTACCGACGGATCATTCGTGTTCACGATGAGCTACGATGCCATCAACTTCTTAAAGACCTCCTACGGCGTGATCAACTATGAAGTTTATAAGATCCCGGTCATCGGTCATGAGGATATCTTCAACATGGAGTACTTCGGCAAGACTCCGAAGTACTATACCATCTTTGACGATGCAAACAACGAAATCATCTGGGATGTCAACCTCGATGGAGATATGGATTCGATCAAGTCAGAGGTTACCTATTCCGAGGGAACCGGTGATTACGGTTCGGATGAGTTTATTCTGGACATCAGCTACAACGGGTTAGATTTCAATTCCAAAACCGCCGGTATCACGATCACCGGTCACAGTATGCTGCCGTCGATGGTCATGAAGACAGATACCGGTTTCTACTATTATGCCCGCATGCTTTCCATCGATTCTTTCGAAGACACCTATGTCTTTAAAATCGAAAGACGTGGGCTCACCTATGTCGGAAAGTTCGAGGACTTCATGTGTTCCAGAACCTTTGTCAATCCGGAAGACTTCGAGATGAGAGACATCTGCGATACCCTCGGCACGAAGTACTATACCAATGCCTTCTCCGTAATCGGAACCAACGGCCTGCCAATGTTCAAGTATGACCTTTGGACTTCCGACGGCGGACCGGTAACCGCCAAGATCGATATCCCCTGCGCCAAGGTCAGTGAGATCGATTACACCAAGGTGGAAGACACAACCATCAAGGCAGGTTCTTTTGTCCGTGCGTACCTATACAATATCCAGACCCATCGTCTGATCGTTGCCGTTGAAAACGGAAATCCGAATGACACATTCTACGCTGAAATTGCATTCGAAAAAGATGCCGGTTATAACCTGACCGTAAACGGCAAGGACCTTGAGGATGTATTCTACTCCATCATGTTCTGGGGGTAATTAAGTAACACGTGATAATATACAGACAGGCAAGTAAATAGAAGTATCAAAAGGAGGAACTTTTATGAAAAAAATGATTGCCATTCTTCTCACTCTTTCCATGATCACGGCGATCGCCGGATGTAAGGAAAAGAGTAAGGAAACCACTACGGAGGAGACAGAGTCTTCGACAACAGAAGTTTCCGAAACAGAAGCTTCATCTGAATCCGAGTCTGAGTCCGAGACCGAATCAGAAACTTCGGCAACTTCTTCCGAAACGGAAGAATCTTCTGAGACCAAAGGTCCTTCTGTCAGAGATCTTACCGCTCCCAAGAGACCAAAGGATTATTCCGTCTCTTCTGACTTTAAGATCACTGAGGGCGATGCGGAGAATCTGCAGTTCTTTATGATCTCCGAGCCAAGAGTTGCCATTACGGGCGATTCTCAGGATCAGAGTGCCCCGGCACACTGCATCTACAAGTCCGTCGATAAGTTCGACTTCTTCCCAAATACCATTGAGGGTTACGAGCAGCTCTGGAACAGTGTACAGGGCAACGGAGAATCTCTGGATTCTTCTTACAACGACGCATTCGACACACAGCGTCCGATCTTTATCAAGAACAGTGAAAGCGGTACTCTTACTAAAGACTATTTCATGGAAAGCCGCACTCACATTTTCCGTGCCGACTCTAAATACCTGAGCTACTACATGACACAGAACTATACCGATTCTGCTGTTGATAACGGCTCGATCAAGACATTCAACTACCGTTCCTCTGACGGATGCCCGCTGAACATCAATGACGTTGTAACTAACAGAGCCGGATTTGCGGATTTCATCGTCGAGTACGTCACAAATTCCGATGCATACGATTATACTGGTGACAGTGCAAAGAAGATCGCAGAACTGCTTAAAAACGAGAATGCAGATGTAGAATTCCTTCTCGGTTATGACGCGATCTATCTGGTCAGCGCCGAAACAAACAGTTACTATGCTGATATCATTAAGATCCCAGCCATGTACTGCGGTGATTATCTGGATCTTTCCTACTTCGGTGCTACACCGAAATACTACACACTCTCCAGTGACAACTACAGCCGTATCACATGGGATCTCAACGGCGACGGAAAGCTGGAAGAGATCTATCCGGAATTCGAAAAAGATGAATATGGCAACATCATCAATATGAACCTCGTTCTGGACGGCACATCCAAGACTCCAGTTCCGTCAGGCGATATCGGTGAGGTTGACGGCGGTCTGTACTTTGTAGGCATGAAACTCATGAAGACCGATTCCGGCTTCTATGCATATATCGAGCTCAGCCCGGAGGAAGCTGATTCTTACGTCTATGTATTCAACTTCAACGGCAGTGCTTTTACCTATGTAAACTACTTCATCGGCAACCTCGGAAATGAATCCTGCTACGACCCGGACAACTTCAAGGTTTCACATCTTACCGACCTCTTCGGCACGGGAATGGTTTCCTACAATTGCTCCGTGATCAGTCACGGCGGACTTCCGATCGTTGTAGATGCATTCGGATCCAAGTTCGGTATCGGATTTGCCAAGGTAGACATCTCCTGCAACGAGATCGATAAGGAAGGCCACCAGATCGGCACATACACGATCAAGGCCGGTTCCGCCTGCTACTGCACAGGTCTGGATCTCGAAGGAAAGCGCATCCGCCTGATGGTCCTCGGCGAAGACGAAACAAAGAACACCGAAGTCGAGCTCTTCGCTTCTAATGAAGGGAACCATCTCGTAATCGGAGCCCAGGATCAGAACGAAGCATTCTACGGACTGAGATACGCAGGCTGATCCTCGCGTATCAGGTTGAAGACAAATACAAATTGTTAACCCGGATGGGAGGCATCTTCCATCCGGGTTTATTCATTTTGGCCGCTAATCAGCATCCAATCAGCAGATTGATATAAAACTATGCGAAATCTCATTCTTATATCAATTGGTCCCCTCCCGCCTGTTTTCACAGCAAAAAAGAGCTTGCCTCACTGATGAGACAAGCTCCTTCATTTTCGATTCAATTAACTGATCAGATTACTGATCGTCTTTCTTCTCCTCTGTTTCGGAAGTCTCTGCTCTCTTCTCAAGCTCCTCTACGGCTTTCTCGATCTCCGATGTCTCTTCGATCTTTTCTTCCGTGGTCTGAGCTGCATTCTCGGAAGCATTCTCTTCTTCACTTACAGAAGTTTTTTCTTCCTCAGCAGGAGTCTCTTCAGAAGCAGGGATCACACCGCCGCTGACATAGATCTGTTCGAACTCAGGTCCTTCGATCTTCTCTTTCTCGAGGAGTCGGTTAGCCACTGCATTGAGGATAACCATCTTCTCATTAAGAAGATCAAGCACATCGTTATAAGCCTTGTCAATGATGCGTGCGATTTCTTCGTCGATCGCAGCCGCGGACTGCTCACTGTAAACACGTGTGTGACCGTAACTCTTACCGATGAATACTTCATCGTCATCGTCGAAGATCACGTTCGGGAACTTCTCGGACATACCGTAGCGGGTGATCATCTCACGTGCAATGCCGTTGCAGTGCTGCAGGTCGGAAGAAGCACCTGTGCTGATCTCGCCGAGGATGATCTGTTCTGCGGCACGTCCGCCGAGGGAGATCATGATCGAATCGATCAACTGCTTCTTTGTGGTGTAGTAGATATCCTCATCCGGCTTGTGCGCGGTATAACCGCCGGCACCGCCTGCAGGGATGATGGAAACACGCTCGACGTGCTCTGTCTCGGATACAGTACGAAGTACGATCGCATGTCCTGCTTCGTGGAAAGCGGTCAGGCGCTTCTCCTTGTCGGTGATGACACGGCTCTTCTTCTCAGGACCGACCATTACCTTGAATACAGCCTCGGAAACATCCGCCTTGCTGATCTTCTTCGCATTTCTTCTTGCTGCGAGGAGAGCTGCTTCGTTCAGAAGGTTAGCAAGATCGGCACCTGTGTAACCGGGAGTGATCTTAGCGATTTCCTTAAGATCGACATCGTCCTCGAACGGCTTGTTCTTCGCATGTACTTTCAGGATATCTGCACGGCCCTTGATGTCAGGACGGGCTACCGATACACGGCGGTCAAAACGTCCCGGACGGAGAAGTGCCGGGTCAAGGATATCGACACGGTTGGTCGCTGCAATTACGATAACGCCCTCGTTCGGACCGAAACCGTCCATCTCAACGAGCAACTGGTTAAGGGTCTGCTCACGTTCATCGTGACCGCCGCCCATTCCGGCACCACGGTGACGGCCGACAGCATCGATCTCATCGATGAATACGATACACGGAGAATTCTTCTTGGCACTGTCGAAGAGGTCTCTAACACGGCTGGCACCGACACCGACGAACATCTCTACGAAGTCGGAACCGGAAATGCTGAAGAACGGAACACCCGCTTCACCGGCTACAGCCTTGGCCAGCAATGTCTTACCTGTACCCGGGGCACCGTGAAGGAGGATACCCTTCGGGATCTTCGCACCAAGTGCGGAATACTTCTTCGGATTCTTCAGGAAGTCAACAACTTCCGCAAGTTCTTCTTTTTCTTCATCGGCACCGGCAACATCTGCGAAGTTGACCTTGTTCTTGGACGGGTCATGGAGCTTCGCCTTGCTTCGTCCGAAGTTCATGGCGGATCTGCCTTCGCCCTGGTTTCTGGAGAAATTGATCCAGACGATAAAAATCATCGCGGCGATCATCAGTACGATCATGATACCGGACATAATGGCCGATACATCAGTCGGCTGCTTATACTCGAAAGATTCGATCGCGCCGTCCTTCTCCGCATCCATGAGGATCTGCAGTACATGATCCTGCGAATCATACGGAACTTTCTTACTGACTTCCTTCTTCTTGCCGGTCTCTGCATCCATATACTTGAACGAAAGCGTATTGCCGTTGAGGACAACGTCTTCCGCAACAGTATCCTTGCTCTGGATGATATTCAGCGCTTCCGAAAGGGAAGTACTCTTTCCCGAATCACCGTTCAGGAAGAAGTAGGACGCCACGATCAGGATCACGATCAATACGAGATAGAACGGCAGTCCGCTAAATGACCGTTTTGGTCTTTTTTCTGTTTGACTCATTTGTCACCTCCGTCAACTTCAAGCACACATACGTCCGGAAGATTTCTGTATTTTCCCGCATAGTCCAGACCGTACCCGACGATGAACTCATCCGGCACCTCGATGCCGATGTAGTCCGCTCTGAAATCCACAGTACGGCGGGAAGGCTTGTCAAAAGCCGCCACGACCCTGATGCTGTTAGGATTTCTCGAGAAAAGCTCTCTCTTCAGGCACTGCATGGTAACGCCGGAATCAATGATATCTTCCACTATCAGGACGTCCTTGCCCGAGATATCGTAGTCCAGATCTTTCTTGATCTTGACGTTCCCGGACGAGACGGTACCGTTGTAATAGCTGGAGACCTGCATGAAGTCCATGATCATGGGACAGTCGATCTTGCGGATCAGATCAGCGAGGAAAACCGCTGCTCCTTTGAGGATACCGACCACGATCAGATCTTTTCCCTTGTAATCTTCAGAGATCTGGCGCGCCATGCGATCCACTGCTTCCGCAATTTCTTCACGACTGATGATTACATCTGAAATCCGTTCCATTACCTGATCTCCTTTCTTTCACGCCTGCTCCCCGAAAAACTCTAAAGCGAAGAGATCTTCCTCACTTTTGTTTTCCAATATCATAGCCCTGTATTTCCCTTCAGATTCCGCATCCGTAAAGCCTACGGAGTGCGCAAATCCCGGTAGCCACAGGATCTCCTGCCCCTTTGCCACAAGAAGCATCCGGTCCCGGAACCTCGGCGGAATATGTACCTCATTCATGAATCGGCGCAATTCCTTATGGCAGGTATTCCCGGCCCGGAGTATGGTATCTCCCTGTCTTCTGGTCCGGATGACCGTGTCCCCCAGCACCGAGGAAGGGAAAAACCAAGTCAAATTATTATATACTATATGCCCCTCATTCTCAACGGAGCGGAGTCTCATTGACACAAAACTTTGGGAAAAATTAACTATTTCTCCTAAAGGCAGATCCCGGAGCGGTAGTACCTCCCCTTCCAGATCTTCAGGAATGATCAGGCCTGCGCCTTCAACAAATCCCGATTTTCCCCCGTCAAAAGCACTTTCCCCTGAAAGAAAGCGGATCTTTCCCGCCTCCCTTGCCGCTGCCCGGTCTCCCGGAAGATCGACGTATGCGGATCCGAAAGACTTTTCCGCCAGGGCTGAAACTGCATCCCAGTGGCATGCTTCCAGATCGACCACATCACCGAATGTGCGGATCGCCAGAAGTTTGAGCACTCGTCTTTTCAAGACTTTCGGCAGGGCAAGAAATTCCTCGCGGTCGAGGTCTTCCGTATCTCCCAGTTTCTGTGCTGCGAGTTCGTCCAAATAGTCGTTTTCCTCGGTGATCCTTTCGGAAAGGCCGGTCAGCGCAGCCACCGGATCCCGGTCAAGACCGGTCACGATACGCGGGAAGATCTCATTTCTCAGGAAGTTCCGATCGTAAGTGATATCAGCGTTTGTAACATCGTTACAGAAAGGAATGCCTCTCGATTTGACGAATTCCAGGATGTCTTTCTTATGCAGTCCCAGGAACGGATGGATCACATTACCATTTTTCGGACGGATCCCGCAAAGTCCTTCCATCCCGCAGCCGCGGAAGATATGCATAGCGATACTTTCCGCCTGGTCCTCCATGTGGTGGGCTACCGCGATGACTCCGTCATCTCCCGTAAAACTGCGGAAGAACTCGTACCTTGCGATCCTTCCGGCCGTTTCCAGACTGATGCCCTGCTTTTCCGCCATCGCGGGAATATCCACATGTTTAGGCAAAAAAGCGATGCCGAGTTCGTCACAGAAATCTGAAACAGTTTTCTGATCGGCATCGGCTTCTTCCCGGATCCCGTGGTTCACATGTGCGCATAGGATCGGCATATCCGGGTATTTACGGTCGCAGATATCCTTTAAAACGAACAGAAGCGCCATCGAATCGGCGCCTCCGGATACACCGACAAGCAGCAGCGGAGCCGGCAGCAGTCGGTGTTTCTCAATATACTTTTCGACCAAAGTGATCAGGTCTTCCACTTATCTACACTCCATCCGGGAACTGCCCGGGATCATCAAAGTAACCCGGCTCAGCAGGCTCATCATACTGATCCTGCGACCATTCCGTCATATCCAGAGATTCAAACTCCATGGAAGGATCTCCGGAGAACAGAGCCGCATCCAGCGGATCGGGTGCCGGAGCTGCGGACTGAGGCGCAGACGCTGCAGGCGCTGAAGAAGCACTCTCTTCATGGTGGGCATCGATCGTCTTCTGCGGGATCTGAAGCGTCGGATCCGTAAACAGGTCATCCGGGACCGGTGTATCACTCCACGGCGGCGGTGCGTCGGCATCTGAAGGTGTAGAAGCCGCGTTCGGATCCGCCTTCTCCTTTTCAAAGAAGGTCGTTCTGGAACCGTTCCAGGATAGGAAGATATTCGTGGTAGGACCCTGACGGTTCTTCGCTACAACGATCATAGCGCGCTGGATCTCTTCCTTATCGATCCTCTTGAACTTCTCCTGCTTGGTGCTCTCTTCTTCGTCTTCGGACTCATCCTTATGCTTATAGTAATCTGGACGATGGATGAACATAACCATATCGGCATCCTGCTCGATCGCACCGGAGTCACGTAGGTCCGACAGTACCGGGATGTGGTCATCACGCTTCTCCGATTCACGGGACAGCTGTGCCAGCGCGATAACAGGAACATCCAGTTCTTTTGCCATCAGCTTAAGGGCACGGGAAATATCCGATACTTCCTGCTGACGGGAAGCATTCTTACGTTCTACCGCCGGATTCATCAGCTGGAGATAGTCGATGCAGATCAGACCGAGCTTCTTTCCGAGACGGTTCTGCAGTTCCCTGCATCGGGTCAGGATCTCCGCGGTATTTAAGCCCGAATGCTCATCGATATAAAGCGGCGTATTTCCCAGCATCGGCATGGATCCGTTGATCCTGCCCAGTTCATCCTGAGAGAGCCTCTTGGCGTTCTGAAGTGTCGAGATCGAGATATCACAGCGCGAAGCGAGGATACGGTTGGCGATCTCCTGTCCATTCATTTCGAGGCTGAAGAAAGCGACCGGCTGGTGATCCTTCAGTGCTACGTTAACGGCAATGTTGATAACGAATGCCGATTTACCCATAGAAGGACGGGCGGCAACGATCGTGAGCGTACCTGGACGGAATCCGTTCGTAACGTGATCGAGCATGGTAAAGTGACTCATGACCGCACGGTTCTTCGGCGGGTTAACGATATTCTTGACCGTCTCCTGAAGGATCTCCTTCAGGGATACAAGCGCTTCATCCGACTTACTGTCACGAAGCTCCGAAAGGCGCGAGATAGCGATCTCGATAAGATTACCCGGATCCGTCTCTCCCTCGTAGGTCTGACGGGTCAGATCCTCCATGGACTTGATGATCTTACGGCTCATGGACTTCTGCCGGACGATGTTGATATACTCCGACAGGTTCGACAAAAGCGCATGTGCATCGACGATCGTACTTAAGTACGCCATACCGCCGACCTTCTCGAGATCTCCCTGCTTCTTCAGTTCATCGCCGACCGTGATCAGGTCGATCGACTTCGACTCGGAATACAGATGATAGATCGTCTCATAGATCTTCTGGTGAGCCGGTGTATAAAAGTCACTCGGATCAAGATACGAGGCGACAGTCGTGATCGTATTCTGGGAATCCAGACAGCAGCAGAGCACCGCCACTTCCGCATCGTTATTCTGCGGGGGCACTCGTGTCAGGATCGCTCTGTCATTATTTGCGGATCCGGCCATTGGTATCTCCTTACTCGGCAACGACTTCTACGTTGACCTTGACGCTGACCTGCGTATGCAGTTTCGCAGTCACTTCGTAAGTACCTAAAGACTTGATCGGGTTCTTGATGATTACGTTCTTCTTATCTACGTCGAAGCCGGCCTTCTTAATAGCATCTGCTACATCCATCGCGGTTACGGCACCGTAGAGGCGTCCGCCTTCACCTGTCTTGACCGCGAGCTGAACGGTCTTGCCGTCCAGGAGCTTGCCGTTGGCTCTGGCTTCCTCGAGAACACGGCGTGCATGTTCTGCCTCCGAGCCCTTCTTGAGCTTGTTCTTATTCATGTTGTCTGCGGTCGCTTCGCAGGCCAGTTTCTTTTTCAGAAGGAAATTCCTGGCATATCCGTCATTTACCTCGACAATATCGTCCTTCTTGCCCAGACCCTTGACGTCTGCTAATAAGATACACTTCATTTCCTTGTCCTCCGGGTTCTTCTGATTTCGCTTCTTTTTGCCGTGAAAAGGCAAAAAATAAGCACCCGTATCCAAAATACAGGTGCTTATCATTATAAACTGTAAAGGCAGTTATGTAAACGGAAGATTAGTCCGCTACAAACGGCAGAAGTGCAACGTGTCTTGCACGCTTGATCGCAATTGTCAGCTCTCTCTGGTGCTTCGCACAGGTACCTGTCATACGCTTCGGCAGGATCTTGCCGCGCTCAGATACGAACTTGCGAAGACGAGCCTGATCCTTATAATCGATCATTTCTACCTTATCAGCACAGAAAGCGCAGACCTTTCTTCTGGAACGTCTCTGCTTCATGCCGCGATCACCGAACTCACGAGCCGGTGCCTTAGGTGCTCTATTTTCAGCCATAGTAATGTAATCTCCTTTCGAAAGATATCGGACACATGCGGTGTCCTCTACTGTCAATAACCCATTACGTCAAAAGGAAGCTGTGAACTGTCATCGGAGTCCATGGAAGCCTCAAAACCGGGATCGATCTGCTGTGCCGGCGGCGGTGTCTGTGCGACAACGGAAGCCGTCTGGCTCGGAGCCGGAGCAGAAGACTGTGCCGGTGCGGAAGCCTGTCCCTCAGCGCGTGTATCAACGAATTCGATCTCGTCGACAACGACCTCGGTCACATATCTCTTCTGGCCATTCTGATCATCATAGCTTCTGGACTGCAGGGAACCGACCACTGCGATACGGGAACCCTTGTGGAAATAGTTTCCGAGAAGAGTCGCCTGCTGACGCCATGCTACGCAGTTGATAAAATCAGACTGGCGTTCACCGTTCTGGCTCTTAAAGCGTCTGTCACATGCGATCGTGAAAGAGCAAACTGCAATATTACTCGGAGTCTGCTTAACTTCCGGATCTTTGGTCAATCTACCCATTAAAATAACTTTGTTCATAGTCGTTACTCCCTTTTTACCGAATTACTCCTCAATGCGGATAACAAGGAAACGCAGTACGCCTTCTGTGATCTTCAGCACACGCTCGATCTCCTTCGGGAAATCGGCATCAGATGTGAAGTTGAACAGAAGATAGAAACCGTCCTTCTGATCCTCGATCTCGTAAGCCATCTTCTTCATGCCAAGGGACTCCATAGAGTCGATTGTAGCAGCAGACTCGATCTTAGCCTTGATCGCCTCTGTGGTAGAAGTAATACCTTCATCACCGAGTACCGGGCTCAGAACAACCATCATTTCATACTTGTTCGCCATGATTTCTCACCTCCTCCTGGACTAGAACGGCTCTCATACCTTCTTCGATGAGAGCGAGGATATTTCTCACATATATGTATATGTTCTCTGCATCCTTCGCAGCACGTGATAGAATATCACATGTCACGGGACCGGTCAACCCTAAAGCCCGAAAAGCAAGAAATCAACCTCATTATCCGCCTTAAGGGCAGAAAATGAATCTGTCTGACGGGTTCTCCCGTACACCGAAAACCGGGAGGAACTGTCCGACAAACGTATTATATCGCACTCCGCCTTCCGGTATCTATATGATATATGCGCATTTTTATTAGCGTTACTTATATTTCCAGACTTTTATCATATATGTAGAAATCTATTCTTCCGAATGATATAATTGTGAAGATTAATTGAGAACTACCTTGAAATAGCGCATTTTCAAGCCGCTGAATGGAGTTAAGGATATGAATTTAGACAAAAAGAAACTGATTATTATCGCATCCGCTGCCGCAGCTCTCGTGCTGGTCGTCGTACTCGTGCTGGTATTCGCACTTGGCGGCAGCAGCAAGAAGAAAGATACACCTGCAACAGATGCTAACGGTTCCGAGATCACAACGACCACCGTTGCAACTGATGCCGACGGAAATACGATCGTCCCGCCGAGTGATGCGTCATCCGCATCTTCCGCTTCCGGAGATGCAACAACACCTGCTGATCCTTCAGCAAGTTCGGATGCAGCCGTTCCTTCTTCCACGAAAGATCCTTCGGCCACAGGTACCGGTACTGCTGATCCGTCAAATTCTTCCGACCCTGCGGATTCATCCACCAGCGGTTCACAGCCCGAGCAGAAGCAGCCGTCCATGAATGGCGAGGGTGAAGTCATCATCGTTCCGGGCGATACAGGAAAAGATCCGGGCAACAACAAGGAAACAAAGAATACAAATACTACCGATCCGACATCCAAGCCTACTTCTGCTCCGTCCTCCAACATTGGCGGCGATGAGCCGATCGAGCTTCCTTTCGTACCGGTCCAGTAATTGAAGCGTGAGGTAAGGATATGAAGCTTTCTCCTAATTTTCTGATCCACACCCAGGAAGATGACGGCGAGTATCTTCTCATTCCCGTAGCGGATGCGGATTTTTCCGGCGTTGTCCGCGGGAACCGTACCTTCGGCGCGATCCTGAATCTTCTGAAGGAAGATACTACCGAGGAAGAGATCATCTCTTCCATGCAGGAGAAGTTTGACGCTCCCCGCGAGGTCATCGAGGGAGATGTAACACGCGCTCTGTCCGAGCTTAAGAAGATCAACGCGATCGTAGAATAATCTTAGGGCAGCAGTGCTTTTCCGGCAAAAACCGTTTACTGATCCAGTTCGTCCAGAAGGCCGAACCGGTATCCTTCGCCTTCCAGGTAGGTCAGAACCGCATCCAGTTCATTGACATTTGACTGGGAGTCATTGTGCATGAGCGCGATGGCACCGTTGTGATGGTATGTCCGGAAGTGATCCAGCACATATCCGGGCTCCGGCTGCGCGCTCGGTGTGTAGTCGTTGTATGCGATACTCCAGAACACCGTCTTATATCCCGCATCGCTGATGATCGTCATCAGCTTCTTTGTGTAGGTTCCCTTCGGCGTACGGAAATACGGATCGAGCGTATATCCCGTCTTCTCGTAGAAATACTCCGCCGTATCGAAGATCTCGTTGGCGATCTCTGCAACGCTCATCGGGACCAGATCCGAGTGGGTGACTGTGTGGTTACAGACCATATGGCCTTCTTCCTTCATGCGGATAGCGTAGTCCGAGCACTTTTCGAGGTACATCTTCGTAACGAAGAAGCTCGCCTTCACATTATGCTTTTTCAGCGTATCCAGGATCGCGACCGTCTTGTCGGACGGATAACCGCAGTCAAAAGTCAGATAAATGACCTTGTCCCCTTCCGGCACGTGATCGTTGACATACGCACCGTTATAGTCCTTGATCGTAAAGAATTCGTATGAACCGGAAACCGAGTGGTCTTCTTTTCTCTTGAAGCACCAGCTTTCCTTCATGGTGTTATCGAGGGAATCATAATATCCCGCATTCTCCGTGATCTTATTTCTCAGCGCACGGATCTCAGATAGATAATCCGCCGGCGCGGAAGTTGTCTCCGATGTCGTTTCTTCCGTCGTTTCAGACGTCGTGGCAGAAGTCTCTTCCGTAGAGGGCGCGGTCAGTTCCGAAGCACTTTCCGGAGAAGATGAATATGAAGTAGTTCCCGTCGGCGGCTCGATGATCTTCTGCTCTTCCGTACTTTCGAAGGCAGCGGAAGATGAGCCGGATACTTCCGTATCCTTTGTCTTTTTCCCCGCACATCCCGTGGCAAAAGCACTGTTCAATATCATGGTCAGCACGATTCCTGCTGCAATTCTGTTTCTTTTCATATTTTTACCTCTCCCGCTTCGCGGAACTGTTCAATTTCCGCTCACTTTCATGACACATTATACGCGTCGGGCACGCAGATTAGGTGACAGAATACTAACGTTCCGCCGAAATTCTCAAGATTAGAATTCGGCGGCGCTCTCAATCTTGAAGAAAAAGTGACAATCATGCGAAAGATGCCGAAAAATTGTATCAAAGGAATTTGTTTTCATGTATAATGTACATATCTTTATTTCGGAGGTGTACTTATGACTTTTGAACAATTAATGGATTATGCCATCGAGCAAGATTGTTCCGACGTACATATTACTGTAGGTACCAACTTAGCGGTTAGAAGATACGGAACTCTCCATATTCTCGACGAGCGTC